>JBFYOX010000006.1:0-75182 GCA_041303615.1 Actinomycetes bacterium | reverse complement strand
CCGCCCACGTAGGCGAATTCGGATCTGTTGAGCTCATCGCACAAACCAAGTCAGAGCTCATCTCATCGCTTAAGGAAGATGCCGTTGCGATTCTTGGGAATTACGATACTTACACTCCGCAGATGGCCAAGCTTCACAAAGGAAAGAACGTGCTCTTTGGCGAAGATAATAACTGCGCAATCCGCGCGACAGATATTGAATTTCGCGAGGGTCGCGCGCACTTCGAATTAATTACACCAGAAGGCAGAAGCGCAGTGGGTCTGCGAATTATTGGACTTCATCAAGTCGCAAATGCCCTTGCAGTTGCAGCAATAGCAACAGAACTCGGACTCTCACTCGATCAGATTGCCAGCGGGCTTTCAACTGCGGAATCTTCGGCGAAATGGCGAATGGAAATCGTTGAACTTCCTCATCGCTTACTTATCAATGACTCGTACAACGCAAGCCCTGAAGCTATGGCAGCAGCGCTCTCCACACTGAAGCTCTTCGCACAGGAGAGAGGCGGCCAATCGTGGGCATTTCTTGGAAAGATGCATGAACTCGGCGAGTCATCCCAATCCGATCACGCTGCTATTGGCACCCTTGCTCAGGAGTTAGGCATAGATCACCTTGTCTGCGTTGGCGCCCCAGAATATGCAGCATCAATCGGCAAGGGCGGTTCAATCTCAACTCACATCTGCGCCGATAAGAGTGAAGCCTTAACGATCGCGGAAAATATCAATGAAGGAGATGTCTTACTCATCAAAGCATCTCGATCTGAAAAGTTAGAAGAGTTAGCAGAATCAATTTCACATTTGTGGAGAAATGGAGTCAGTGAAGAGTGAAACTAATTTTGATCGCTGGCGCTCTGGCTCTTCTATTCTCTCTCTTCGGCACTCCTGCCCTGATCAAAGCTCTCGCTCGACGCGGGTATGGACAATTTATTCGTGATGATGGACCTGTATCGCACCATACAAAGCGCGGAACGCCAACAATGGGCGGAATTATCATTATTTTCTCGGCGCTCTTTTCTTACCTCATCGCCCATGCAATTTTTAGAACTAGTATTTCAGTTTCGGCTGTGCTTATTTTTGGCCTCGTACTCGCACTAGGTCTTGTTGGATTTATTGACGACTATCTAAAGGTCTCTCGACAAAATTCTGCCGGAATATCTGGAAAACAGAAGGTATTCGGCCAAGTTCTCTTTGCATCTCTCTTTGGGTATATCGGAATTCATTTTCCGGATAAAGATGGTCTAACTCCTATATCGCTGCAACTTTCAACAGTGCGGGATACCAGCATCACTCTAGGAGCAGTGCTTGTCGTCATCTGGGTTGCATTCATGGTGACTGCGACAAGTAATGGAGTAAATCTGACAGATGGATTAGACGGACTTGCAACAGGTGCATCTGTAATGACCTTCCTAGCTTTTGTACTTATTGGAGTTTGGGAATTCGGACAGAGTTGCGCTGTTGTTGTCTCTGAAAATTGTTACAACGTAAGAGACCCGCTTGACCTTGCGGTAGTAGCGGCGGCATTTGCAGGAGCCTGTACCGGATTCCTCTGGTGGAACGCATCACCTGCAAAAATTTTCATGGGAGATACCGGATCACTTGCACTTGGTGGAGCCCTTGCAGGTTTAGCAACTTCGCTACGAGTAGAACTTCTTCTCATTCCACTTGGCGGACTCTTTGTAATCATCACGCTCTCAGTAGCGCTACAAGTGGCTTACTTTAAGATTACAGGTGGAAAGCGCCTCTTCAAGATGGCACCGCTTCAGCACCACTTTGAACTTATGGGTTGGGGTGAAGTAACTATCGTTCTTCGCTTCTGGATTATTGCCGGCCTCTCTGTTGCGCTTGGACTCGGACTCTTCTATGCACAGTGGGTTGCTAGTTAATTTCTAGTAAACGACATGACACAGAATTCATATCTCAGCTTTAGCGGTAAGAAGATTCTTATTGCTGGTGCTGGCGTGACCGGCGCTGCATCTGCCAGGGCGTTAACAAAACGCGGAGCAGATGTTCAGATTGTTGATGAGAATAAAGCCGATAGCGCTGAATTCACCATCAAGAAAGTTGGAGATATTGATATCTCTCAATTCGATGCCTTGCTCATTTCTCCAGGTTGGCGAGATGATCATCCACTGGTAAATGCAGCTCGCGCAGAAGAAGTTTCTATCATTAACGAGATTGATCTTGCCTGGAGCCTTAAGCCTGCAGCTCAGAAATGGCTTGGTCTTACCGGCACAAATGGTAAAACTTCGACGGTAGAACTAACGGCTCACATGATTCGAACTGGTGGGCACTCAGCAATTGCTTGCGGGAATGTTGGAGTCACAGTCATTGATGCCGTTGAATCTCCTGAGAAGTACGACTACCTGGTTCTGGAACTCTCTTCATTCCAACTGCACTGGCTTGAGGATTCAAATTTTGTCGCAGGGGCGATACTTAATATTGCAGAAGATCACGTAGATTGGCATGGAACATTTGATGCTTACGCTGCTGCGAAAATCTCTCTCTTAGATAAATCAACTACCGCGATTCTTAATGGCGATGATGCAGAAGTGGTTGCACGCGCCAACCATTGGCTTGGCAGGAAAGTTTTCTTCTCTCTTGATACACCTGCACCAGGAGAGATCGGAATCGTAGAAGAGTTGCTTGTCGATCGCGCCTTCGTTGCCGACCCGATGGAGGCGTCGATGTTCTGTGAACTCGCGGATGTATCTCCAACAGTTCCGCATAATGTTGCCAATGCTCTGGCAGCAGCTGGATTGGCGAGAGTCGTGGGTATCGCTCACGAGAAGATTCAAGAGGCAATCAAGAGCTTTACTCCGGGGCGCCATCGAATTGAGACAGTGCTTAAGAAAGATGAGATCACTTGGATTAATGATTCCAAGGCGACTAATCCACATGCAGCAGCGGCATCGATCATGTCGGCGCTTTCAGTCATATGGATTGCTGGGGGATTAGCTAAGGGGGCAACGATGAGCGAACTCGTGGCTCGGGTTAAGAGCCGAGTTCGTGTTGCCATTCTTATAGGCGAGGATCGCTCACTCATTGCAGATGAGATTGCAGTTCAGGCTCCCGGGATTGAAGTTGTTCTCATCGACCCACCTGCCGATTACGCCAAAGGTGCGACCAGTAATTCACTGATGGAATCTGTCGTGCATGCAGCCCAATTGAGAGCAAAGTCCGGGGACACTGTTCTTCTGGCGCCAGCATGTGCCTCTATGGATCAATTTATTTCCTACGCAGATCGCGGAGATAGATTTACGAAGGCGGTAAAGAAGGTAATCAATAATGAAGAGTAATTCCCCACAGACCTTCTTGGCCAAGCCTGTAAATCATCTCTATTTATTACTTATTAGCGCTGGCGCTCTCAGTTTCCTTGGTTTGATTATGGTCTTCTCCGCCTCCTCAATTCATGCTATCGATACCAGGGGTTCGGCGCTCTCAATTGTTATCCGCCAATTTGTATTCCTTATTGTCGCAATCCCTTTTGCTGCGTACCTGTCAAAGCTTTCCTTAAAAAGCTGGGAGAAAGTTGGAAAGTTTGGATTTATCTTCTCAATAATTATTCTTGCGATTCTGATAATTCCGGGCGTCGGAAAGACAGTCAATGGAAACACAAACTGGATTGATTTTAAGATCTTTGATGTTCAGCCAAGTGAATTTGCCAAGTTCTTTATGATTCTTTGGGCAAGCCACCAGCTTGCAAGGCGCGAACTCAATGGCCGCTTTGAGACAGATGTTATGAAGCTCATCACGCCAGCTTTTGTAGTCATACTCTTCTTGATCATGATGGGTAACGACCTTGGCACCGCATCGGTTGTAGCGATGATTCTGGTTGGAATCCTCTTTATTTCTGGAATTAAGTTGAGAATTCTCGGAACAATTACTGCACTTGGCGCAATCGCTCTCACAGCGCTTATTGTCACATCAGGTTATCGCTCAAAGAGATTCTTAGTCTTTCTCAACCCATTTGCTCCTGAAGATTACAAAGATTTAGGGTGGCAACCAGCGCACAGTTTGCTCGGTCTCGCCAGTGGGGGGCTCTTTGGTGTTGGACTAGGTGGCAGCCGTCAAAAGTGGGGAAACCTTCCTGAAGCACATACCGACTTCATCTTCTCTGTCATTGGAGAAGAACTTGGCTTAGTCGGAACTCTTGCCACGCTCATCTTGATCGGCGCACTTGTGTATTCAATCTTTAGAATCGCACTTCGTGCACAAGATCCGATGAGTCGATATGCATGCGCTGGCATCGCAACATGGATTGCGGTTCAGTCCTTCCTCAATATTGGCTCTGCTACAAGCCTTCTGCCGGTCGTTGGTGTCACATTGCCGCTGGTTTCATATGGTGGATCTGCCCTGGCTGCAATGATTTGCTCTCTAGGTTTTGTCGCAGGCACCGCGCTTCGAGATCCTGAAGTTCGTCGCGAAATTGTAAAGAAGCGAAGTAAATGACTCGAATAATTTTCGCAGGCGGTGGAACAGCGGGGCATGTCGAGCCAGCTCTTGCTGTAGCTCGCCAATGGATGAAATCTCATCCTGCCACTGAAATTCTCTTCCTAGGAACTTCTTCTGGATTAGAAAATCGCCTCGTTCCTGAAGCAGGTTTCGAATTGGCTCTCATTACGAAAGTCCGCATTTCCCGAAAAATCTCTCCATCACTTCTTACAGTTCCTTTCTCCCTCATTCGTTCGGTTGCAGATGCACTCACAATTCTCAAAGGCGCCGACATTCTCGTTGGCTTTGGGGGATATGTCTCTGGTCCGGCATATATAGCTGCACTACTGCGCAAAACTCCGATTGTCATTCACGAGGCCAATGCCCGTCCTGGTATCGCCAATAAATTAGGTGCGCTCTTTACGAGACATACTGCAATTGCATATCCAGTCGGTCACGGAAAACTCTCGCATGCGCTTCTAGCTGGTCTTCCACTACGCCCAGATGTTGATGCTGCATTCCATGCTTCGGAGAAAGATTGGGTAAAGGCGCGCAACGAAGCTAAGGCTCGAATTGGATTTAGCCCTTCAAAACCAGTGATCTTTATCTTCGGCGGATCACAAGGATCAGTCGCACTTAACTCTGTCATTCAATCAGCAAGATCTGAACTCTCTGAACAGGGGCTGCAAATTCTTCACTCGGTTGGAGCCCAAAACAATCTGCCTGAATCAGATTCCAGCTATAAAGCGGTTTCTTATATTTCCGATATGGCCAGTGCATATTTAGCTGCAGATCTCATCATTTCAAGAAGCGGCGCAGTTTCATGTTCTGAGATAAATACCTTGGGACGTTTCGCCCTCTTTATTCCGCTACCTGTTGGCAATGGAGAACAAGAACTCAATGCCCTCACTCTTGTCTCAGAATCACGAGCGGAAATTATTACTCAGAAGTTTTTTACTGCAAGTTGGCTCACTCAGAACATCTCTCGCTTACTTCTTGAAAGCAGTAAGGCGCCGGTGGCTGGCTCACGTAAAGATATCGATGCGTCATCTAAGATGACCTCACTTATGGAGTTTGCTCTAGCAGGAGGTAAGTAAGTGCAATCACTGGACGGCCAGAAGATCCATTTCATTGGAATCGGCGGTTCTGGCATGAGCGGATTAGCTCGAATTGCACTTTCTGATGGAATTCAAGTCAGTGGCTCAGATGCAAAAGATTCAAGCGTTCTCACGGCCTTAAAAGCCCTTGGCGCAACTATTTACAAGAGTCATGTAGCAGAGAATCTCGCAGATGCTGATGTAGTTATCTATTCAACTGCAATTTCGGCGAGCAATCCCGAGATGGAATATGCGGTACAACGTTCAATTCCAATTTTAACTCGCGCTCAAGCGCTAGCTTTATTGATGCGCGGTTCAAAGAGCATCGCTGTCGCAGGTACTCACGGAAAGACCACGACATCATCGATGATGACTGTTGCACTTCAAGCTTGTGGTGTTGATCCATCATTTGCAATCGGTGGAACGCTCATGGCATCTGGTTCTAACGCGCATCGTGGCACAGGCGGCTACTTTGTAGCAGAGGCAGATGAATCCGATGGATCATTTGTTGAGTACAAACCTTTAGCGGCTATTGTCACAAATATTGAACATGACCATGTCGATTTCTTCAAAACAGCGGCAGAAGTCACTGCTGTATTTGAGAAATTTGCATCCACAATTTCACCCGACGGCTTCTTGGTCTACTGCGCAGATGATGCCGGTTCTCAGAAGTTGGGCGCCCTCAACTCTGATTACTCACGCATTTCATATGGCGTTGCAGAAGGTGCAGATCTTCGCGTTGATCAGATTTCGCTGCAGCCTATGGGCTCCACATCTCGAGTTCTCTGGAAGGGCAGAGCTGTTGGAACCCTAGAACTTCAAGTGCCTGGCCACCACAATGTTCTTAATGCGGCCGCTTGTCTAGCCATGGGACTGGCTCTTGGTTTGCAAGCAACTCAATTACTTGAGGGGCTTCACAGCTTTAGGGGCGCTGGTCGTCGATTTGAGTTGAAAGCGACAGAGCATGGCATTCGCATCATTGATGATTACGGTCATCACCCAACCGAAATTAAAGTTACTTTAGATGCGGCGAGAAGATATGTCGGCGATGGAAGATTGATTGTTATTTTTCAACCACATAGATACTCACGTACCCAAGCTTTCCTCGATGACTTTGCGAGAACGCTGGATCTTGCAGATGATGTCACCTTGCTTGAAATCTATGCTGCAAGTGAGAAACCTATTCTTGGGATTTCCTCAGAACTTATTGCTGAGAAGATGGAACGTGGCCATTTTATTCCTAACTTCGCCACAGCTTCAGAACGTGTAATTGAGATGGCCAAACCTGGCGATGTCATCATCACGCTTGGTGCGGGAGATGTGAACTCTCTTGCTCCGATTATTGCCGAAGGGTTGCAGAAGCGATTTGCGTAACTCATACCGATATACAAGAAACTTATTTCTTGTGGTTGCAATCTTTGGCGGCCTAATCTATCTCTTCGCTTGGTCAAATATTTTTACCGTCAAAGAAATTGTTATCTCTGGCGCTCCAACCAAGAGTTCCAAGAATCTCGTATTTGCAACATCGGAGATTACATTGGGGCAGAAGTTAGCGCGCATTGAACCCAACTCGGTCGAACACCGAATTCAAACGCTCGCCTGGATTAGAGAAATCAAAGTCTCGAGAGATTGGATCTCTGGACGCGTTGATCTTGAAATAGCTCCGCGGATTCCAAAGGCTTATTACAACGGTAAGACCCTTGATGCTTCGGGGAAGATCTTTGAACTACCTGGCTTTGATGGTGGAAAACTGCCTCAAGTTTCAGCAAATACTCCTGCTCTCGGCGTTGAAGCGGTAAAGCTCTTCCGTGCTTTGCCAAGCAATTTTCGGGATCAAGTCCTCTCCTTGACGGCGCAGAGCGAAGGGAGCTTCTCTGTCGCAGTGGTGCATAAAGGAAGAAGCGTCTCTGTAAAGTGGGGCGAGAATGAAGAGAATGATTTAAAAACGCAGGTCTTTGAAAAGCTCCTAGATCTCCCAGAAAATAAGAGAGTTAAGAGAGTTGATTTATCTGCACCTCATGCGCCAATTGTGAAGTAAAAACTTTCTCAAAATATTTTTGATAGCGCGTTAAAAATCTATCAATGTGTAGTTGAGAAAATAGTTCGTGGCGGTCTTTGATTACTACTAACTAACCCCATACCTTCAGCGCCAAGATAAATGGTAGAAATGTAATTCTCAAGTAGAGGTTTACAGTTCTTAAGGGGGACTCACGTGGCTGCACCACAGAACTACTTAGCTGTCATCAAGGTTGTCGGTATCGGCGGCGGCGGAGTAAATGCAATCAACAGAATGATTGATGTTGGTTTAAAGGGCGTTGAGTTCATCGCAATTAATACAGATGCGCAACACTTATTAATGAGTGATGCAGATGTGAAATTAGATATTGGTCGTGCATCAACTAAAGGTCTCGGTGCAGGTGCTGCACCAGAGAAGGGTCGTCAAGCTGCGATCGATCACACTGAAGAGATTGAAGAAATTCTTCGCGGTGCAGATATGGTCTTCGTTACTGCAGGAGAAGGTGGCGGAACCGGTACAGGTGGCGCACCTATCGTTGCAAAGATTGCACGTGATCTTGGCGCGCTAACAATTGGTGTTGTTACTAAGCCATTCTCATTTGAAGGAAAGATTCGTACACGTCAAGCAGATGAAGGCATCGAACTTCTCCGCGAACAAGTTGACACTCTTATTGTAATTCCAAATGATCGCCTTCTTGCAATATCTGATCGCGCAATCACAGCAGTAGATGCATTTAAGAGCGCAGACCAAGTACTACTTTCAGGTGTGCAAGGAATTACAGAGATTATCACTCAGCCTGGTTTGATTAACCTCGACTTCGCAGATGTAAAGACAGTTATGACGGATGCAGGTTCAGCGCTAATGGGTATCGGTTCAGCTCGTGGCGACAATCGTGCAACTCGTGCTGCAGAACTTGCAATCTCGAGCCCACTTCTTGAGGCTTCGATTGATGGCGCAATGGGCGTTCTTCTCTCAGTTGCCGGTGGATCTGATCTCGGTCTATTCGAAATTAATGAGGCCTGCGAACTCGTACAGAACGCGGCACATCCCGATGCTCGCATCATCTTCGGTACAACAATCGATGATGCTCTCGGTGACGAAGTGCGCATCACTGTCATTGCGGCTGGCTTTGCAGGTGGAGAGCCAAAGAAGGTAGATATGCCTGTTATCAACGCACAGACTTTGGGTGGAATCGCAGATCCAATTCCGACAAATGACCCGCTCTCAGTTGCACTTGATCTCGACTCTTCAGCTCCGCGTAAGCGCGTAACCTTCGAAGAGTTGGTCTCTGAAGATGAGATTGATGTTCCTGATTTTATGAAGTAGTTCCATGGCATACAGTTTTACCAATAGCACCGGAGGCGTAAGCACCGGTGCTTTTGCGTCTCGCAACTTCGGCCTTCACGTGGGCGATGACCCTCATGCGGTTCTAGAAAATCGAGCTGCTCTCTCTCGTACAATTGGGGCCACGCAATTTATGTCGCAAGAACATGGAAATCGTGTAGCCGTAATTGAGGAAGTTGTAGATGACAGCCCTATTGCCGATGCGCTAGTTACCGGAATTCCTGGAGTCAACCTTGCGGTTCAAGTTGCTGATTGCATTCCGCTCCTGCTCTCATCTGCAGAAGCTGTAGCCGCAGTGCATGTTGGGCGAAGAGGTTTGGTTAACGAGGTGACACTACGAACCTTAGAGCTCATGCGAGATATGGGTGCAACCACAATCTCAGCAATTATTGGGCCATCTATTTGCGGTAAATGTTACGAAGTATCTGAAGAAATTTTCTCCGAAGTCACTGCCGTGCATCCAGTTGCAGCAGCAAGAAGAGCTGATGGAAGTTTTGCCCTCGACCTTCCAGGCGCCCTAGCAGAACTCCTTCGCGGTGAAGGTGTGGATCTTTCCTTTGAGGGTAATTGCACCGTAGAAGACTCTCAACTCTTCTCTTATCGTCGAGATGGAGTAACGGGAAGACAGATAGGTGTAATCAGCCTATGAGCCGCCACGAAGAGATTGCCCATAACCTGCGAGATGTACAAGCGCGAATTTCAAACCCAGATATAACTCTCATCGCCGTCACTAAAACGTACCCAGCCAGTGATGTGCAGATTCTGAAGGAGCTCGGAGTAAATAACTTTGGTGAGAATCGAAGCGAGGAGGGATCTGAAAAATCTAAGGTCGTTGACGGGATTTGGCATTTCCAAGGAGGAATTCAAAGTAGAAAATTACGAGATATTGCGCAGTGGGCAGATGTCATTCACTCGCTTGACCAACT
This sequence comes from Actinomycetes bacterium, assembly GCA_041303615.1. Classification (GTDB taxonomy): domain Bacteria; phylum Actinomycetota; class Actinomycetes; order Nanopelagicales; family Nanopelagicaceae; genus Planktophila. Next base: position 65,371 of record JBFYOX010000006.1, on the reverse strand, counting down.
TTCACATGCGGAGAAATTACAGAATCTGCTGGAAAAGCCAATGGATATCTTTCTGCAGCTTTCACTCGATGGCGACCCGACTCGTGGGGGAGTCTCGGTAGAAGCTCTTCACCCTCTGGCTGCGAAAATCAGTGAGATGCCTCTTCTCAATCTGCAAGGGTTGATGTGCGTACTGCCTTTAGGCGTAGAGCCACATGAAGGATTTCGAAAAGTTAGTTCAATCCATACCCAATTTATGAGCGAATTTCCTAGCGCTAAATATCTCTCTGCCGGAATGTCCGGAGACTTTGAAGTCGCCCTCCAATACGGTGCGACACACATTCGCGTAGGTAGCCAAATCCTCGGTCCGCGCACCGCCCGCAGGTAGCCTTCTCGTATGTCAGCACTCAATAAAATGATGGGCTTCCTTGGCCTCGTCGATACAGATGAAGAGTCACAGGCGGTTGATACACCTGCACGTCAGGTCGCATCTCGCCCAGGTCAAGAACGTTTGGGTCAAGAACGTTCTGGTCGCGAACGTACAGGAGTTACTGTTCTCGGAACACACCCTCTTACACCTGCGGCAACACAACCTGCGATGATCGAAGAGAGTTCTTCTTCTTACAACATCATTACTCTTCAACCACGTTCTTATTCAGAGGCTCGCAAAGTTGGCGAGTACTACCGTGAGGGAAACCCAGTGATCATCAATCTCGATGATATGGAGGAGAGCGAACGCAAGCGTCTCGTTGACTTTGCTAGCGGGCTCGTATTCGGACTTCACGGACGTATTGAGCGCATCAGTCTCAAGGTCTTCCTGCTCTCACCTGCAAATGTAAGTGTGAGCAACGAAGATAGAACTGCAGCGCAGGCAACTTTCTTTAATCAGAGCTAAGTTAGAGCCGTGCTAACTTCATTAATTCTCCAGATTCTTGGGCTCTTCAAACTCGCCCTCTTCATTAGAATCATCATCGACTATGTTCGTATGTTCGCCCGCAATTGGCGCCCGAATTCAATCTTTCTTGCCTTCTTCGAATTTATTTACTCAATAACCGATCCACCGATGAGATATGTGCAGCGCTTTGTGCCACCTCTTCGTCTAGGTGGAATATCCCTCGATCTCTCAATCATCGTCCTGCTTATCGCAACTAATTTCTTGCAAGGCGCAGTTCGACTAATTCTCTAAAGTTAATTACGCCTTACTTAGAGCGATATTTACTCCGAGTTCACTCTCTACTTCAGGAACACTTGAATCTTCAACCATGGAGAGTGCAAGTACTTCATCTGAGATATGTGAAATATGAGCAGAGATTGTCTTCGCTAAATCGCTAGGTGCGTTCCAGCGGACCTTGATTCGATCAGAGATTTCAAACCCATCGCTCTTACGACGCTCTTGGATAAGTCTGATTACCTCACGGACGTTGCCCGATGCAATGAGTTCAGGGGAGAGCGCAAGGTCTAGCGCAACGCTCTCACCATCATGGCTTGCAACCATCCATCCGCTTTTAGGGACTTCGGTGATGACCAAATCATCAAGTGCAATTTCGAATTCACCGACAGTTGCAACTCCACTGGAACGTAGTTGCTTTACGAGAGCAGTTGCATCAGTTGCCGCGATCAACTTGGCAACATCTTGAACCGCTTTGCCATATTTAGCTCCTAGCGATTTGAAGTTTGCCTTTACAGAGATATCTACGAGATCGCCATCGGCATCGGCAATATCCTCAAGATCTATAACGTTGAGCTCATCTGAAATTTGTTCCTTCATATCTGTAGGAAGTTCAGACCAACCTTGAGCTGAAATTAAGGCGCGCTGGAGCGGTTGTCTGATCTTGATTCCAGATTCTGCGCGAGCGGCACGACCTAGTTCCACAACTCTGCGTGTCATTGCTACCTGCGCATTGAGGTCGAGGTCAATGAGCGCACTTTGAGAGATTGGGAAATCTGTTAAGTGAACTGAAGCTGCTGCCTTGGGGTCAGCAACGCGCACAAGCTCTTGCCATGTGTGTTCTGAAATAAACGGAACCATTGGAGCAAGTAACTGTGTCAAAGTAATAAGGCATTCATGCAAGGTGGCTAGGGCTGCAACATCTCCATCCCAGAATCTGCGTCGCGAGCGACGCACATACCAATTTGACAGCTCGTCAATAAAACGGGCCAGAACTCTTCCAGCGGTCTGCGAATCAAACTCTGCGTAGGCCTTATCAACTTCTGCGATGAGTACATTGAGTTCGCTCAGAATCCATCGATCCATCAAGGTGCGATCTTTAAGGGCAGGGCTTTGCGATAGCTCAAAGTTTGATGCCTGCGCATAGAGGGCATGAAAGGAGATTGTGTTCCAATAAGTAAGGAGCGTCTTTCTTACGACATCAGAAATTGCATCATGGCCAACGCGGCGGGCAGACCAAGGTGAACCTGCAGCCAACATGTACCAGCGAACAGCATCGGCTCCATGTTGATCCATCAAAGAGATTGGTTCAAGAACGTTACCCAAGTGCTTACTCATCTTGCGGCCATCTTTATCCAAAATATGTCCAAGGCAGAGAACGCTCTTATAGGAACTTTCATCAAAGACCAGAGTTCCGATTGTCATGAGGGTGTAGAACCAGCCACGGGTCTGATCAATCGCCTCACAAATAAAGTCGGCTGGATAGGCAGCTTTAAATTTCTCTACAGAACCTGGCTTATGTGGGTAGCCCCATTGTGCAAAAGGCATTGCGCCAGAGTCGTACCAGCAGTCAATTACTTCTGGAACGCGAACCATCGTTGATGAGCACTCTGCACAAGCAAAGGTGATGTCATCGACAAATGGACGATGAGGATCGAGGTTGCTTAGCTCTTGTCCGGCAAGGGCACCAAGTTCCTTGAGTGAATCCACGCAGATCTCATGATTATTTTCGCAACGCCAGATTGGAAGCGGCGTTCCCCAATAGCGATTTCGTGAAAGCGCCCAGTCGATATTGTTATTGAGCCAATCACCGTAACGGCCGGTCCTAATAGTCTCTGGATGCCAATCGGTCTTCGCGTTTTCGCGGATCAACTCATCTTTAATCGATGTTGTGCGGATATACCAAGATGGTTGTGCGTAATAAATAAGCGCAGTGTGACAGCGCCAGCAGTGTGGGTACTCATGTTCATACGGTTGGTGCTTATAAAGTGCGCCACTTGTCTTAAGCTCTTTAACCAGAGGCTTATCTGCCTCTTTGAAGAAGAGACCGCCAACTACTGGGGTATCAGATAAGAAAGTTCCATCCGGTGCAATCGGGTTAACAACGGGTAGGCCATACGAGCGACAGACCTGTAAATCATCTGCACCAAAAGCAGGAGACTGATGGACGAGACCTGTTCCATCTTCTGTGGTGACATATGTAGCAAGTACGACGAAATGTGAATCAGGAATTTCGATGTAATCGAAAGGACGCTTATAGGTTGTTCTCTCTAGCTCGCGGCCCTTAAAAGTCTTGAGAATCTCTTGCTCGCCCGCAACCTTAGAAAGCAGAGGTTCTGCGACAACGAGGATCTCAGAAACTTCATCAACTGTCGCTTTCACGGCAACGTAATCAACATCAGGATGCACTGCAATTGCAGTATTTGATACGAGCGTCCACGGAGTTGTAGTCCATACCAGGAGAGATGCTCCAAGATCTGCAAGTTCTCCAGATGTGACAGGGAACCTTACAAAGACAGATGGGTCAACAACGGTTTCATATCCTTGTGAAAGTTCGTGATCAGAAAGACCTGTGCCGCATCGAGGGCAATATGGAGCAACGCGATGATCTTGAACGAGGAGACCTTTCTTCCAAATTTCTTTGAGGCTCCACCAAACTGATTCAACATACTCTGGTGCCATCGTCCAATAGGCCTGATCGAAATCAACCCAGAAGCCCATTCGTTCAGTCATTGTTGTAAATGCATCTACGTGGCGCGTTACAGATTCACGACACTTATCGTTAAAAGAAGCGATGCCATACTTTTCGATATCACCTTTGCCGCTAAATCCAAGTTCTTTTTCGACAGCAATCTCGACGGGCAATCCGTGGCAGTCCCAACCTGCCTTACGAGTTACATATTTACCCTTCATAGTTTGAAAACGAGGGAATACATCTTTAAATACACGCGCTTCAATGTGGTGTGTACCAGGCATGCCATTGGCAGTTGGAGGACCTTCATAAAAAGTCCAAGGAGTTCCTTGTGCACGAGATTGCGTGCTCTTCTCGAAGATTTTATTATCTGACCAAAATTCGAGGATCGAACGCTCCATTGCTGGCAGATCGATCTGCGCGTTCAGCGCGCGAAATGGTGATGACATAAAAAATCCCCCAAAAGTTATGAACTCTTGGAGGGACGAACTCGATGTGAGTTCGCGGTACCACCCGCCTTATACCCACCGCTGGTGCGGTCGATATCTCTTTATTGACTTGCCTTCGGCTAGTTCTACCCCGACTCAGTAGAGGCGGATCTTCCAGCGTGCTCCCGAGGTGATGGCCTCTTCAACGCACTTTTCGCGCAAGGTCGTGCAGGTTCAGAGTCTAAACCATGCGTGGCAGAGTTGGTTACGAGGAGAAAAACGCATAAGGTGCGCGGCGTGCCAGGTAAAAAGGTAGTGAAGAAGGCGGCCCAAAAAGCTGTAGCTAAGAAGACCCCTGCCAAGAAGGCTGTCGCAAAGAAAGCGGTAGCAAAAAAGGCGCCTGCAAAGAAGGTACCAGCCAAGAAAGTCGTAGCGAAGAAGGCGCCAGCGAAGAAGGCGCCAGTAAAGAAGAGCGTTCCTGTTAAGAAGGCGCCAGAAAAGAAGTCACCTGGTCGTCCATTTCCTTCAAAGGTTGGAAAGACAACTCTTACAGTTGATGAGAAATCACAGACTGTCTCTGTTGCAACAGTGATGGCCCCAACTGCAGCTCCTGTTGTTGAAGAGCGTCGATTGGTAATGCCACCTCCACCGCGTCCTGTTAAGAGTGGAAAGAAAGTTGCTCCACTCAAGCCAATTAAGGCAGCACCAACTCCTGTGGTTGCATCTGAAGGCGAAGCTCCCTGGAGCGCTGCAGAATTAAAATCAATCAAGGCAGAAATAACAAAAGATTTAGAACGCCTTCGCAAAGAACTTGCGACAGTTGAAGCAGAGATGGATGATCTCATTGCAGATTCAGGCGAGGGCGCTGGCGATGATCAAGCAGATTCAGGTACAAAGACCTTCGAACGCGAACATGAGATGTCGCTTGTGATTAATGCTCGCGACATGGTCTTGCAGACAGAGCGCGCTCTAGAACGAATTGAAAATAAGAGTTACGGCCTATGCGAAGATTGTGGATCTCCAATCGGCAAGGCGCGACTTCAGGTATTTCCTCGCGCAACTCTCTGCATGATCTGCAAACAGAAAGAAGAGCGGCGCTAAAGTGCGCCGAATTTTCCTCACTGCTTGGACTATTTGGCTCTTTGATTTTGCAACAAAACAGTGGGCGATTTCCGTCTTTGATTTCCAGCCACGTAAAGTTCTAGGCGATTTTCTCTCCTTCACACTTGTAAGAAATCCTGGAGCTGCATTTAGTTTCGCCACAGGCTTCTCAATTTTATTCGCACTCCTTGCACTAGCGGTAGTTATTGCCGTTACTTACTATGCAAAGAGAATCACCTCGACAGGATGGCAAGTTACTGCAGGGCTTCTCTTGGGGGGAGTTCTTGGGAATCTAACCGATCGAATCTTCCGTGAACCGGGTTTCTTAAGCGGTCACGTCATCGACTGGATCCAAATTCCTAATTGGCCAGTGTTTAACGTGGCTGATGTAGCAATTGTTACTGCAGCTGCAATTTCATTTACCTTGACTCTGCGAAATATCCCACCAGTATCACCGGTAAGGTAGGCGCTATGACTCGAGAGTTAAGAACGTTAAGCGTTCCCGAAGGCGTTGAAGGCGAACGCATCGATAGCGCGCTAACGCGAGTCTTAGGCCTTTCTCGCACAGCAATCGTCAAGCTTCTAGAAGATGGCGATATTCGAAGCAATGGTCAGGCGATGCAGAAGTCTGAGAGAGTGCTCGCTGGACAAGTCATCGAAGTCCTCATGCCCGCACAATTGAATCAAGATCCAATTCCCTTGACACCACTTGTAGGACTAACCGTCGTTTACAACGATGATGACATCGTTGTTATTGATAAACCAGTTGGATGCGCAGCACACCCAAGTCCAGGATGGATGGGGCCAACAGTTGTTGGAGCACTCCTTGCAGCGGGATACACAATCTCTACATCAGGACCAGCAGAGAGAGCAGGAGTCGTCCATCGTCTAGATGCGGGAACCTCTGGTCTAATGATTATTGCCAAGACAGATGCTGCTTATTTAAAGCTGAAAGATATGTTTAGAAATCACGAAGTGGAAAAGACTTATCACGCACTCGTGCAGGGGCATATGGATCCATCTACCGGAACGATTGATGCGCCAATTGACCGCCATCCTAAAGAAGACCATCGTTTTGCGGTTGTTGCCACAGGTAAAGAGAGCATTACTCACTACGAGGTAATCGAGTATTACCGCTCTGTCTCATTGGTAAAGGTCGAACTCGAAACTGGTCGAACACATCAAATCCGAGTTCACTTCTCAGCACTCAGTCATCCGTTAGTGGGGGATACGACGTATGGCGCAGACCCTGTTCTTGGAAAGAAGATGCAGATGTCTCGACCTTGGCTTCATGCTTTAGAGCTTCGCTTCAACCATCCCGTCACTGGCTTGCCGCTTACTCTGCGCGCACCTTATCCGGCAGACCTTCAAGCATCTCTGGCGTTGCTATCCGAGGCGGTCCTGCCTTAGGCGCTAATGTTGCGCCACCATGTCATCTGAAGATTTTTCAGCTTCACGGGCATCGACGAAAGACTCTTTTGTACATTTGCATGTACATACTGAGTACTCGATGCTCGACGGTGCCGCGCGCGTCGGAGATCTTGTAAAAGAAGTTGCTCGCCAAGAAATGCCAGCGATTGCAATGACAGATCATGGAAACGTATTCGGCGCCTTTGATTTCTATAAGCAAGCCACTAAAGCGGGCGTCAAACCAATCATCGGAATTGAAGCATACGTAGCCCCCGAGTCTCGCTTTGATAAGAAACGCGTGCAGTGGGCCGATGGTGGCGAAGATGATGTTTCTGGTGGTGGTGCTTATACCCACATGACAATTCTCGCGGAGAATAATCACGGACTCTCAAATCTCTTTAAGCTCTCATCACTTGCATCCCTCGAAGGTTATTACTACAAGCCACGTATGGATCGCGAGCTTCTCTCGCGCTACGCAGATGGATTGATTGCAACAACGGGATGTCCAGGTGGAGAAATTCAGACTCGTCTGCGTATGGGTAACTATAAAGAGGCGCTACGTGCCGCAAGTGATTACCGAGATATCTTCGGAGCCAATAACTTCTTCCTTGAAGTCATGGATCATCAGATCGATATCGAAAGTCGAGTGAAAGCAGACCTTCTCAAGCTAGGTAAAGAACTTAAACTTCCTCTTCTTGCGACAAATGACCTTCACTACACATTCCACGAAGATGGAGCTGCGCACGAGGCTCTCTTATGTGTGCAATCTGGCTCAACACTTGCAGATCCCAAGAGATTTAAATTTGATAACCACGAGTTCTATCTAAAGACACCTGCAGAAATGCGCGAACTCTTTAAAGAGATCCCTGAATCCTGCGATAACACCTTGCTTATTGCAGAGCGCTGCAATGTGAAGCTACGCGAAGATGAGAATCTGATGCCCGCCTTTGATGTTCCTAAAGGCGAGACGGAAGATTCGTGGCTCCGTAAAGAATCTGAACGTGGCCTCAAAGAGAAGATGGGCGATCGGGCAACGCCAGAGCATTTCACGCGTTTAAATTACGAACTCGATGTCATGATCAAGATGGGCTTTCCTGGTTACTTTCTTGTGGTCGCAGACCTTGTCACTCATGCAAAGAAAGTTGGAATTCGCGTAGGTCCTGGCCGCGGATCTGCAGCTGGGTCACTCGTTGCATATGCACTTGGTATCACCGGCCTAGATCCGATTGAACATGGACTCCTCTTCGAGCGCTTCTTGAATCCAGAACGTATCTCGATGCCAGATATCGATCTCGACTTTGATGAACGTAGGCGCTCAGAGATGATTCGTTATGCAACAGAGAAGTACGGCGAAGATCGCGTTGCACAGATTATTACTTACGGAACAATTAAATCGAAGCAGTCGCTAAAAGATGCCACGCGCGTTCTTGGATACCCATATGCAATTGGCGAAAAACTCACCAAGGCTCTTCCGCCCTCTGTCATGGGTAAGGACATCACTCTCTCGGGTGTATTCGATAGTAAAGATCCACGTCACGGTGAAGCCGGCGAATTCCGCAGCTTGTACGAGAGTGATCCAGATTCAAAGCGCGTTGTAGATCTGGCTAAGGGCCTTGAAGGCCTTAAGAGACAGTGGGGCGTACACGCAGCGGGTGTAATCCTTTCCCGTGAACCGTTGCTCGACGTCATTCCAATTCACCGTCGCGAAGCAGATGGTGCAATCATCACTCAATTCGATATGGGTGCCTGCGAATCCACTGGTCTTCTTAAGATGGACTTCCTGGGTCTTCGAAACCTCTCGGTTCTCGATGATGCCTTACTTAATATCAAAGCGAATCAAAATATAAATATCGTTCTAGAAGATTTGCCACTTGCAGATCAGAAGACATTCGAGCTTCTTTCACGTGGAGATACCTTGGGCGTCTTCCAGCTTGATGGTGGGCCAATGCGTGCCCTGCTACGCAGCATGTCTCCAGATTCATTTGCCGATATCTCAGCTGTTATCGCGCTTTACCGACCAGGACCGATGGGTGAAAACGCACATAACAACTATGCCGATCGCAAGAATGGTCGTAAACCTGTCGAACCAATTCATCCCGAACTTTCGGATGCGCTTCAAGAGATTCTTGGCGACACCTACGGCCTCATTGTTTATCAAGAGCAGGTAATGGCGATTGCACAGAAGGTTGCCGGCTTTACTTTAGGTCGCGCAGATCTTTTGCGTAAAGCGATGGGAAAGAAGAATAAAGAGATTCTTGATAAGGAGTACATCCCCTTTGAAGCGGGCATGAAGGCTAATGGTTTCTCTGAAGCTGCCATCAAACGTCTCTGGGAAGTTCTTATTCCATTCTCTGATTATGCATTTAACCGCGCACACAGCGCCGGCTATGGCGTTGTCTCATTCTGGACCGCTTATCTCAAGGCAAACTTCCCAACTGAATATATGGCAGCACTTCTCACAAGTGTTCGTGATGATAAAGATAAATCTGCGCTCTATCTCTCCGAGTGCAGACGAATGGGAATCAAGGTTCTTCCACCTGATGTCAATGAATCAGATGCTGAATACACCCCTCGAGGAAAAGATATCCGCTTCGGACTCGCAGCCATTAGAAATGTTGGCGAGGGTGTTGTGGCGTCGATCAAGGCATCGCGTACTGCGAAGGGTGCATTCCAATCATTCGGTGATTTCCTTGCCAAGGTCGATGCCAATGTCTGCAATAAGAAGACAATCGAATCACTCGTAAAAGCTGGCGCCTTTGATTCTCTCAACCATCCTCGAAAAGGTTTGATGGCGATTCACCTTGAAGCAATTGACTCAGTTATCGAGACAAAGCGTGCTGAAGCAATCGGTCAGTTCGATCTCTTCGGGGGAGACTCCGTCTCAACAGTTGTAGGACTTGATGTAGAGATTCCGCAGACTGAATGGGATAAGTCCACTCTTCTTACCTTCGAGCGCGAGATGCTCGGCCTATATGTTTCAGATCATCCACTCCTGGGTGTTGAACATGTTCTGCGTTCACATACAGATATGTCAATCAGCCAATTGCTTGATGACAGTCCACCAGAAGGCGTAGTCACTATTGGTGGGCTCATCACCGGAATACAACGAAAAGTCTCGCGACAAGGAGCTTCATGGGCTGTTGTTAACGTTGAAGATCTTGAAGGCGCAATCGAAGTCCTCTTCTTCTCAAATACTTACAACCAATATGCACTTTCATTGACAGAGGACCGAGTTGTTGTTGTCCGTGGTCGTTTCTCTCGAACCGATGAACAAGTTCGCTTTACAGCACTTGAAATGAAGATGCCTGATATTTCTGCTGCTCCAACTGGTCCACTTCTGATTTCAGTTCCTGCAGCACAAGTAACTCCGCCGATCGTTGAGCGAATCAAGGAGATTCTTCGCTCACATCCAGGTAAGCGCGAAGTTCACCTGCAAGTAATCGATCAGCAGAAATCAACAACGCATAAAATTGACGCGCTAGTAACATCTTCACCAAGTTTGAGCGCAGATCTCAAAGCGATTCTCGGACCCGACTGTCTCGTTCGGGTTTAATTTCATCTCGCCGGCTCCGGCGAGCAAAGTAGACTACGAAGGTGATTCGTACCGTAGACCTACGTGGAAAATCGCTCGATAAAGCTGGTTATCTCGAGCAACTTCCACGCGCTTCTCTAGATGTCGCACAGGCCATGGTTGCAATCGAACCGATCTTAAAGCGAGTCCGTGAGGGATCTGAATCTGATCTCATCGCACTTGCAGTTGAATTCGACGGAGTTACTCCACCATCTATACGCGTTCCGCAGAGCGCTCTTGATGCAGCTCTTAGTGGCTTGGATCCAAAAATCAGAACTGCACTCGAAATCTCAATAGATCGAATTCGCAAAGTTCACTTAGATCAGAGACGGGTAGAGACGAAGACAGTTGTAGTCGATGGTGGCGTAGTCACAGAGCGCTGGATTCCAGTTGATCGCGTTGGGCTCTATGTGCCAGGTGGCCGCGCCGTCTATCCAAGTAGCGTGATTATGAATGTCGTACCTGCGCAAATAGCAGAGGTTCCAAGTATCGCTGTCGCATCTCCACCTCAAAAAGAGTTTGGCGGTCTTCCGCACCCAACAATCCTTGCAACATGCGCGCTTCTTGGAATCACGGAGGTATACGCCGTTGGGGGAGCGCAAGCAATTGCCCTCTTTGCTTATGGAATGAAAGACCTCTGCCAGAAATGTGATCTCGTTACCGGCCCTGGAAATATCTATGTAGCTGCTGCTAAGCGAGCTCTACGGGGAATTATCGGAATTGATTCAGAGGCAGGTCCCACCGAAATTGCCGTTCTTGCAGATGAGAGCGCAACCGCAGCCGATGTAGCATCGGATCTCATTAGCCAAGCAGAACACGATGTCATCGCTGCAGCGATTCTGGTGACAACTTCCGAGAAATTAGCGGCAGATGTTGAGAAGGAACTGGTTGTTCGCCTTGCGAAAACGAAGCACTCGGATCGAATTAGAGAGGCCCTTGGTGGAAAACAATCTGCAATTGCTCTCGTTGATTCAATCGAACAAGGCCTCGATGTTGTTAATGCTTATGCGGCAGAACACTTAGAGATTCAAACAGAGAATTCGGCAGCTGATGCTCGCAAGATACGAAATGCCGGAGCAGTTTTTATCGGTCGATTCTCGCCCGTCTCTCTCGGTGATTATTCAGCTGGCTCGAATCACGTACTGCCAACAGGTGGATGTGCATGTCACAGCAGCGGTCTCTCGGTGCAAACTTTCCTTCGTGGCCTTCACTTCATTGAATATAGCGAAGCTGCATTCCGCGATATCGCGAACACGGTTATCACTCTTGCAAACTCAGAAGATTTACCAGCACATGGTGAAGCAATCACTGCGCGTTTGGAGAATTTATGAATCAGATGAATTGGCCAACATGGTTGCCCCTGCGTGATGACCTTCGCTCGCTATCGCCATACGGCGCTCCTCAACTTCCTGCTGATGCAGTGATGAATACAAATGAGAATCCCTATGCGCCATCAAAAGAGCTGGCTCAGGCGATCTCGCTGCGCGTTGCAGAAGTTGCCACGAGTCTCAATCGTTATCCAGATAGAGATGCCACAAAGCTTCGCAGCAAACTAGCTGATTTCATCAACTCACTCTCCAAGACAAATCTGACCAGTGAAAATATCTGGGCTGCTAATGGCAGCAACGAGATCATCCAATCTCTCTTCTTAGCCTTTGGAAAGTCATCGGCGCTTGGCTTTACTCCTTCTTATTCAATGCACCCACTGATTGCTAAGGTTTGTCAGGTCACTTGGATAGCAGGTATGCGAAATTCAGATTTCTCACTCAATATCGATAGTGCGATAGAGCAGATCAAGGTCGCACAACCTGCACTTACATTTATTACTACACCCAATAATCCAACGGGTGAATCAATCTCCATTGAAGAGATCGAAAAGTTAGCAAAGAGCGTTCCCGGACTTCTGGTTGTAGATGAGGCATATGCCGAATTCTCTGACCAACTATCTGCAGTAACTCTCATTGAGAAGTATCCGCAGATTGTTGTTATTCGCACCATGAGTAAAGCTTTTGCCTTTGCTGGGGCGCGAGTTGGGTATCTAGTCGCCAACCCTTCCGTAATTAGCGCGCTCTTCTTAGTGAGATTGCCGTATCACCTCAGTGCCCTTACCCAAGCAGCTGCAGAAGTCGCACTCGATTTCCAAGGTGAACTACTGGGCACTGTTGCACAATTACGTTCTGCGCGAGAGAAGATGGCGATTGATCTTGCAGGCCTTGGGTTAACAGTCCTTCCAAGTAGTTCCAATTTCTTACTCTTCACGGGCTTTAAACCTGCTTCTGAAGATCTCTGGCGTCGCCTTCTCGATAGGGGAGTTCTCATCAGAGATGTGGGATTATTAGGGCACTTAAGAGTCACCATTGGCAATGAGGCCGAAAATAAGAAATTTATCGATTCATTATCGGCATGCCTGGGGGAGATGTAATGAGAAAAGCTCGCGTCGAACGCACAACGAAAGAGTCAAGCGTCCTGGTTGAAATTGATCTCGACGGAACTGGCGAAATCTCTGTTGATACCGGAGTTCCATTCTTTGATCACATGCTCTCTCAACTTGGAAAGCACTCAGGTTTTGATCTCACTGTAAAGACAACAGGTGATGTCGACGTAGATTCACACCACACAGTTGAAGATACCTCTCTTGCATTTGGTCAGGCACTTCGCGAAGCGCTCGGAGATAAGGCAGGTATTCGTCGCTTCGGTGATGCAATGGTTCCACTCGATGAGGTCTTGGTGCAGGCTGCTGTAGATCTATCAGGACGTCCATATCTAGTTCACCGCCAACCAGAGATTGTTGAACTCATCGGAACCTTTGATACAACACTCGGCAAGCACATCTGGGAATCAATTGTTGCTGAAGCGCGGATCGCACTTCATGTGCGTGTTCTCGAAGGTCGCAATGCGCACCATGTCTTTGAAGCACAATTTAAGGCTGTAGCCCGCGCTCTTCGCGATGCTGTTGCCCTTGACTCACGTGTAGCTGGAATCCCATCAACAAAGGGTTCACTCTAACTTCGTGATTGCGATTCTCGATTACGGATCTGGAAACCTTCGCTCAGCTCAGCGCGCATTTGAAACTTCCGGTAAGGAAGTTCTCATCACTTCAGATTATGAAACTGCGCTCAATGCAGAAGGCTTGGTCGTACCTGGGGTTGGCGCATTTGCTTCATGCATGAAAGGTTTGCAAGCAGTTCTTGGAGATCAACTTGTACGAGAGAGAGTTGCGCTAAAGCGCCCAACTCTGGGAATTTGCGTCGGAATGCAGATTCTCTTTGCTTCAGGTGTCGAACACGGCATACATGCCGGAGTCGGAATTTGGAGCGCAACTGTGGAGAAACTCAACGCCCCGATAGCGCCTCATATGGGATGGAATAGCGTCTCAACTCCTAAAGGAAGCACGCTCTTCTCGGGTGTTGAAGATCAATCTTTTTACTTTGTTCACTCATATGCGGTCAAAGAGAGGGTTGGTTCTCTCGCAACAATGGCGCACTACGGCGAAGATTTTCTGGCAGCCGTTGAAGATGGTGCAATCAGCGCTACACAATTTCACCCAGAGAAATCTGGAGAAGCCGGACTTGCCTTGATAAAGAATTGGACATCATCGTTATGAGTTATCTAGAGCTACTACCAGCAGTCGATGTCAAAGATGGAAGAGCAGTGCGTTTGGTGCAAGGTGAACTCAGCGCAGAGACTGCCTATGGCAATCCGCTGGAAGTTGCTCTTGAATTTCAATCAGCAGGTGCGGAGTGGCTCCACCTTGTAGATCTTGATGCAGCATTTGGGCGCGGAGAAAATAGCGCGCTTCTAGCCGAAGTAGTCAGATCACTCGATATCAAGGTTGAACTTTCGGGCGGAATTCGAGATGACGATTCTCTTGCGCGAGCTCTTGCGACTGGTTGTCGCAGAATCAACTTAGGAACTGCTGCACTAGAAAATCCAGAGTGGACATCGAAAGTGATTGCCGAACATGGCGACAAGATTGCAGTGGGTCTAGATGTGCGTGGACATATATTGGCAGCTCGCGGATGGACCCAAGAAGGTGGCGACTTATTCGAAACAATCGAACGCCTCGAACGCGATGGTTGCCAGCGTTATGTTGTAACTGATGTAACTAAGGATGGAACTCTTCAAGGACCGAATCTGACACTGTTACGTGAAGTCTGTGCAGCTACGAAGGCACCAGTAATTGCATCTGGCGGAATTTCTAGCCTTGATGACATAGCAGCGCTTGCTTCGCTTCGTTCTAGTGGCGTCGAAGGTGCAATTGTAGGCAAGGCGCTCTACGCCGGTGCATTCACATTGCAGGAAGCTCTGGAGCTCACAAAGCGATGAGTCTTTCAGTAAGAATTATTCCTTGCCTCGATGTCACAGACGGCAGAGTCGTAAAGGGAGTTAACTTTACAAATCTTCAAGATGCCGGTGATCCTGTTGAGATGGCTGCGCTCTATGGGGCAGAAGGTGCAGATGAACTTACCTTTCTCGATATTTCCGCAAGCGTTGCAGGTCGAGAAACAACTCTCGATGTTGTTCGTCGTACAGCAGAACAGGTTTTTATTCCTTTGACCGTGGGCGGCGGGATTCGTTCCGTTGATGATGTCGACCGTTTGCTACGAGCAGGTGCAGACAAGGTCAGCATCAATACCGCTGCAATTGCTCGACCTGAACTGATTGCAGAGATTGCAGATCGTTTCGGATCTCAGGTTCTCGTTATCTCTATCGATGCACGTAGAGCCAGAACAGATTCAGGTTTTGAAGTCACTACTCATGGCGGCAGACAAAGCGCAGGCCTCGATGCACTTGCCTGGGTCGAAAAGGCATGTGAGCTAGGCGTGGGAGAAATTCTCCTCAACTCAATGGATGCAGATGGCACTCGAGCCGGATACGACATTGGAATGATTACTGCAGTTCGCGCCGTTTCCAAGGTTCCCTTGATTGCAAGCGGCGGAGCAGGTTCACTAGAAGATTTTGCAGCCGCCCTTGATGCAGGCGCCGACGCGCTCCTTGCTGCAAGTGTCTTTCACTTTGGAGTCCACCGCATAGGTGATGTGAAGAAGTACCTCGGCGATCACAACTATTCAGTGCGCAAGACACATACTGCGTAAGGCAGAATAAGGACATGAGCCAAGATAATTCCGCGGAACTTTCGACGGAAATAACTGCGCTCCTCAAGGATCCTCAAGCTCTTATTCCGGTAGTGGCTCAAGATGTGATGAGCAATGAAGTTCTGATGCTCGCCTATATGAATGCAGAATCGCTGGCAATCACTCTAGCCACAGGTAAAGCCACCTACTTCTCTCGCAGTCGCAATGAGCTCTGGGAGAAAGGTGCAACATCTGGCCATACTCAGCTAGTGCACTCCATTGATATTGATTGTGATGGCGATGCGCTCTTGATGAAAGTTGAACAAGTTGGCGCTGCATGCCATACCGGCGATCGCAGTTGCTTCCATAGAAGAATCACATCAGAAGGCTTGGAAACTCTATGAAGCTAGAAGAATTTCGAGAGTATGCAAAGAGCAACAATGTAATTCCGGTTTACCGCAAGCTCTTAGCAGATGGTGAGACTCCGCTTAACATTTATAAGAAACTTGCTAAGAACAAATCCGGAACATTTCTACTGGAATCGGCCGAACATGGGGGAGTCTGGTCTCGTTACTCATTTATCGGTGCGCATAGCCAGACATCGCTTACTGAAAGAGATGGCCTTGCTACATGGATAGGTTCTCCGCCTGCTGGAGTTCCGACGGGAATGGATCCACTTACTGCTCTGCGAAAGAGCGTTGCCCATCTTAAGTCTCCAAAGATTGATGGGTTACCAACCCTTACTGGTGGACTTGTTGGTTATATGGGGTATGACGCAGTTCGTAGATTAGAGAAGTTGCCAGAACTTTCTACGAAGGATTTAGCGCTACCTGAGATCACATTCATACTTACTAGTGATCTTGCTGTGCTTGATCACAGCGATGGAACAATCATCCTAATCGCCAATGCAATCAACTGGGATGGTTCAAACGAACGAATCGATGAAGCTTTTAACGATGCTCAATCGCGTCTAGATCGAATGCAGAGTGAGCTGATGCAGCCTATCTCTGGAAATGTTTCAGAGATACCTGCACCGAGCAAGCCTTCTTTTAAGATCAATATGAAGGAAGAAGAGTTTATCTCCAAGGTTGATTTGGCTAAAGAAGAGATTCGAGCAGGTGAGGCATTCCAAATTGTTCTCTCACAACGATTCAGTATGGATAGCACAGCGGACGCTCTCGATATTTATCGCATGCTCCGCCTCAATAACCCAAGCCCGTATATGTATCTATTCCGCTTTGAAGATGGATTTGATGTAGTCGGTTCAAGCCCTGAAGCGCTTGTTAAAGTCACAGGTAGAGAAGTCATGGTGCATCCCATCGCAGGCACACGCAAGCGTTCTGCATCTGTTGAAGAGGATATTCGACTCGGGGAAGAGCTCTTAGCTGATCCAAAAGAACGTGCAGAGCATCTAATGCTGGTAGACCTCGGGCGCAATGATTTAGGTCGGATCTGCACTGCAGGTAGTGTTGAAGTTGTAGATTTCATGCATATCGAGCGCTACTCACATGTGATGCATATTGTTTCAACTGTTATCGGAGAACTCGCAGAAGATAAATCTCCTATCGATGCTCTCTTCTCTGTTTTTCCAGCCGGAACGCTCTCGGGTGCTCCAAAGCCGCGAGCTATGGAGATCATTGAATCTCTCGAACCTACTCGTCGCGCACTTTATGGTGGTGCGATTGGCTACTTTGACTTCACAGGAAATATCGATGCCTGCATCGCAATTCGCACAGCCCTAATTCACGACGGTAGGGCATATGTCCAAGCAGGCGCCGGGATCGTTGCTGATTCAGATCCTCGTTCTGAGTATGAAGAGACTCTCAATAAGGCGGCCGCAGTATTGGGCGCAATTGCATCTGCAAATGAGATGAGTGCACTTTGAAACTATTTATCTCGCTCTTGGTGGTTGCAGTTATCGCAGTAACCCTCAGTCGCTCACTTAAACTCTCATCGAAGTATGAACGCGAACCAAAAGAAATTTCCAAGAGGAAACTCTCTGATTGGAACGCGCTAGATCACGGAATAGACCCAACTGATGAAGTTGGAGATCATAAATGAGCGTTCTTGATTCAATTATCGAGGGAGTCCGTGAAGATCTAGCTACGCGACGACTCCCGCTCTCGCAGATTCACGAGGCGATGGAGAAAGCATCTGCCCCACTTGATGCCTATGCATCACTTTCGCGCAGTGAGATGAACGTCATCGCAGAAGTAAAACGATCTTCTCCTAGCAAGGGCGCTCTTGCAGATATCGCAGATCCAGCAGCCCTTGCTGAGCAGTATCAAGAAGCTGGGGCTGGAGCTATCTCCGTTCTTACAGAGAGGCGACGTTTTGGCGGGTCGCTGGAAGATCTCGATGCAGTTAAGAGTCGCGTTTCACTTCCAGTATTGCGTAAAGACTTTATGGTGGATGAGTACCAATTCCTTGAAGCCCGTGCGCACTCAGCAGATATTGTCCTGCTCATTGTCGCCGCACTTTCCAAATCGCAATTGAAAGATTTTTATGATTTAACGTGCGAACTTGGAATGGCATCTTTAATTGAGGTACACACTGCCCAAGAGCTAGAAAGCGCTATGGATATTTCTCCACGGATGATTGGCGTTAATTCACGAAATCTAAAGACCCTAGATGTTGATATGCGGGCCTTCGAAGAGATTATTCCCCAGATACCGTCGGAGATCATCCGCGTGGCTGAATCCGGAATTTCATCTCGCAAGGATGTCGAAATAGCGGCATCAGCCGGTGCATCAGTGATTTTGGTCGGAGAATCCCTTGTGAAATCTGGAGATCCGATTTCCGCCATGCGGGAATTACTTGGTCGCGGGTAGTCTTTACGCATGACGACCGTTGAAGACCTCGCTGGCCACTTTGGCCAATATGGCGGTCGCTTCGTTCCAGAAGCGCTCATCGGTGCACTTGAAGAGTTAGATGCAGCGCGTATCAAGGCTCAGACCGATCCAACATTTATTGCAGAATTAGCTGAACTTCATCGAACCTATACAGGTCGCCCCAGCATCATCACAGAAGCAAAGCGCTTCTCTGAATATTGCGGTGGTGCGCGAATCATCTTGAAGCGCGAAGACCTCAACCACACCGGCAGCCATAAGATTAATAACGTTCTAGGGCAAGCACTTCTTACTAAGCGTATGGGCAAGAAGCGCATCATTGCCGAAACCGGTGCAGGGCAACATGGCGTGGCATCTGCAACAGCTGCAGCCCTCATGGGACTCGAATGCGTTGTCTACATGGGCGAAGAAGATACGAAGAGACAGGCCCTTAACGTTGCCCGTATGAAATTACTGGGCGCTGAAGTTGTGCCAGTAACGTCAGGATCTCGCACACTCAAAGATGCCATCAATGAAGCGATGCGCGACTGGGTAACAAATGTGGAAACCACACATTACTTACTAGGCACGGTTGCAGGTCCACATCCATTCCCATCTATGGTCCGCGATTTCCATAAAATAATTGGTGAAGAATCACGCGAACAAGTTTTAGCGCTCACTGGAAAATTGCCCGATGCTGTCCTTGCATGCGTCGGAGGCGGCTCAAATGCGATTGGAATATTCCATCGCTTTATCGGTGATGAATCTGTACGACTGATTGGACTTGAGGCAGCAGGCGATGGTGTTGAAACAGGACGCCATGCAGCGACGATTACTGGGGGAACTCCTGGAGTGCTTCATGGAAACCGCACCTATGTTCTGCAAGATGAGAATGGTCAAACCGTTGAGTCGCATTCAATCTCTGCAGGTTTAGATTATCCAGGTGTAGGACCAGAGCATGCCTATCTTCACGATATTGGTCGCGCCGAATACCGAGCAATAACAGATGCTCAGGCGATGGAAGCTTTCTCATTACTTTCAAAGACAGAAGGAATCATTCCTGCGATTGAAACAGCACATGCATTGGCTGGCGCAATGCAGCTCGGGCGTGAGCTTGGGCCAGAAGCAACTCTCTTACTTAATCTTTCTGGCCGTGGCGATAAAGATGTTCAAACAGCTGCTGCTTACTTCGGAATTCCCCTCTAAATGACAACTCAGCTCGAGGATCTCTTCACAAAGGTAAGAAGTGAGAATAGAGCCGCTCTCATTGCATATATTCCTGCAGGTTTTCCAACGCAGTCAGGGTGCAAGAAAGTAATCGATGCATTTATCGCAGGTGGGGTAGATGCGATTGAAATTGGATTTCCATATAGCGACCCTGTGATGGACGGGCCGACTATTCAAGCAGCAGCTGATCGCGCTTTATCTCAGGGGACAGGCGCTGCAGAGGTATTCGATGCACTTAGGTACGCAACAGATAAGGGCGTTCCGTCAGTTGTAATGACGTACTGGAATCCTATTGAGAAGTATGGCGTTGAAAAGTTTGCACAGTCAATTAAAGATAACGGGGGATCGGGTGTAATCACTCCAGATCTCACAATCGAAGAGTCATCAAGGTGGAAGCAAGCCGTTGAAGAGAGTGAAATTAATCCGATTTACGTTGTAGCGCCAAGCACAACAGATGCTCGCCTTGACCAAGTAACGTCACGTTGTGGCGGATTTATTTACGCAGCAAGCTTGATGGGTGTGACCGGAACTCGTACAAGTGTTTCAACTGGGGCAGGCGACCTTGTAGCGCGCATTCGAAAGAGTTCACAAACCCCAGTCGCAGTTGGCCTAGGTGTCTCAACTCGCGAACAAGCACAAGGTGTTGCAGCATATGCAGACGGAGTTATTGTTGGTTCAGCGTTTATCAATAAAATCTTTGAGGCACCAAATGAGGAAAGTGGATTGCTTGCGGTACAAGAGTTAGCAACTGAGCTTTCAAAGGGAGTGCGTGAAGGGCGATGAATAAAGTGGTCTTTGAAAAGTTTGCACCATTTATTGGACTCGTTGCTCGACTTACATTGGGCGGAGTTCTCCTCTTGGCTGGCTACCTCAAACTTGATGAACTCGATAAATCTCAGATGGCAGTGCGTGCCTACGAAATGTTGCCGGTGCCGTTAGCCAACCTCATTGGAATTGTTCTACCTTTCGCAGAAATATTTATGGGCATACTCCTCATCCTCGGTGCAGCAACGCGCCTTATGGGTCTGATGAGCGCTCTCCTGATGTTGGTATTTGTAGTCGGAATCTCTCAGGCCTGGGCTCGCGGTTTATCCATCGACTGCGGCTGCTTTGGCGGAGGCGGGAAGGTTGAGCCCGGTGAGGAGAATTACCTAACCCCTCTCATGCGTGATGCAGGCTTAGCGGCTCTGGGGATTTACCTTTTTCTCTTCCCACAAAGTAAATTTGCACTCGATAAAAGCTCTTCAAGTTCAACCGCCACAGAAAAGGATAAGTAGATGAGCAATAAGCAGCAGCCAGGAAAAGACAATTTCACAAGAAATCTCGTGATTGCCGTAGTACTTGGCGTTACCTTGATCATGCTCGTTCCTACTCTGCTATCGAAGCAGACCAACTCTGATGCAAAGATTCCTGCCAGCGTCTCAGCTGATCGCGGATATGGCGTTGTCTTTAATGACGAACTCACAGGTGTTCCTGTCATTGAAGTTTATGAAGACTTTCAATGCCCAGTCTGTGCTCAATTCGAAGCCGCACAAGGTGATTACCTTGAAGCTCTGATCGCAGAAAAGAAAGCGACTGTTGTTTATCACACCCTTTCATTCCTCGGACCTGAATCAATTGCCGCTGCAAATGCTGCGGCATGTTCAGCAGATGAAGGCAAGTTCCTTGATTACCACAAGATGCTCTATGTAACTCAGCCAGCAGAAAATACTGGCGCATGGAGTAATGCATCACTTGCAGAGGCAGGTCAATCTGTTGGTATCACATCACAGAAGTTCACGAATTGCGTTACAAGCGGAAAATATGCGGATTGGGTTTCTAATGTTGCAGCTGCCGGAGCAAATAGAAATGTGAATTCAACTCCAACTGTCTTTATCAACGGCAAGGAGCTAACTCGCGGAAATGCCTACTACGATCGCGCTCTCTTCCAGGCTGCTGTAGAAAAGGGATAATTCTTGCGCTTTGCAATTCCAACGCCGACAACGTCGGCGATTGCAATTGGACCACTGACAATCCATTTTTATGCTCTCTGCATAATTCTCGGCATCGCAATTGCAATCTGGTTGGGAAATAAACGTTTCCTTGCAAACTTTCCACAAGGAAAGAATGTCGTTGGTGATGTCGCAATCTATGCAATTCCTGCTGGGGTTATTGGTGGGCGTCTCTACCATGTCATCACTACTCCCGAGCAGTATTTCTCTTCGCCATCCTCTCTCTTAGAGATAGTCAAGATTTGGCAGGGTGGGTTAGGTATCTGGGGAGCAATATCCCTGGGGGCTCTCGCTGCACTTATTTCATATAAGAGGATCGCAAAAACTGTTGCACTTCCAAGTTTTGCGAATTTCGCAGATGCACTTGCCCCAGGTTTGCTACTTGCCCAAGCGGTAGGTCGATTTGGGAATTGGTTTAACGCGGAACTTTTTGGTCGTCCGCTCGAGGCTCCGTGGGCTCTTGAAATTCCTGAATATGCTCGACCAGAGGGTTACCTGTCGTATACAACCTTTCATCCAACTTTCTTATACGAGTCATTGTGGTGTCTACTTGCTGCGATACTTCTGATTCTGCTCGGCAACAGATATCAACCAGGGGCGATTTTCACTCTCTATATTCTTATCTATAGTGCGGGTCGTTTCTTTATTGAAGGAATTCGAATCGATCAGGCCCATCAATTTGCTGGATTGCGCCTCAATCAATATCTCGCCGCCGCACTTGTTCTCGGCGCCGGCGCTCTCTTCATCAAAATCTCACGCTCCAAGAGGTAGGCTTGAAATATGGGATTAGAAGATGTCTATCAAAGAAATCTCAACCATCGCACCCATCGTGCTGGTTGGTTACGTGCTGCAGTCCTTGGCGCTAACGATGGACTGGTCTCTACAGCAAGTTTGATGATTGGTGTTGCTGCAGCAAAAGCAGGGGAACAGAGTTTTCTTGTAACTGCAGGAGCCGCAGGAATCGCTGCAGGTGCAATGTCTATGGCTGTTGGCGAGTATGTCTCAGTACGTTCGCAAAATGATATTGAAGAGTCTGATCGCATCCTTGAAATTGAACATCTTGCAATCGACCCTGATGGCGAATTTGAAGAACTCGTTGAGATTTATATGAAACGTGGTCTCACTCGCGAACTAGCGGTACAAGTAGCCGATGCGATGCATAAGAAGGATCCTCTTGAGGCCCACCTCCGTGATGAACTAGGTCAACATCCCCATACAAAGGCGCGCCCAGTCCAGGCAGCGATCGCCTCGGCAATTTCATTTACGGCAGGCGGACTTATTCCATTCGCTGGGGCGTTTGCTCCAAACCCGGGCGCGGCGGCCATCAGCATTGTGGCATTCACAATTCTTGGGCTTATTGCTACCGGAATGATTAGCGCAAAGACCGCTGGATCAAAGCTGCTGACACCAACGCTGCGAGTAATCGGCGGCGGCGTTCTGGGTATGGCCATCACGGCTGGCATCGGACAAGCTCTGCATGTGAGTGGCATCTAAACCACCCCCTTGCTAGGCTTCTGCTCTTGGATTTAAATTAGTAGCAGTACATCTTGTCGGGCCAAAGTTGTCCCTTTTGTAACATTAAAAAGGAGATAGGGCTCGATATGGCACTTTCATCTAACTACCCTGCAGCGCAAGGACTCTACGATCCTGCGCAAGAACACGATGCATGCGGTGTTGCGATGGTGGCTACCCTCAATAAGGTTGCAACTCACGAGATTGTTGAGAAGGCGTTAACTGCCCTTCGCAACCTTGAACACCGTGGAGCATCTGGTGCAGAACCAGATAGCGGTGATGGCGCAGGAATTCTAATTCGCGTTCCAGATGCTTTCTATCGCGCTGAAACTAAGTTCGACCTACCGGCTGAAGGCTCCTATGCAACAGGAATTGCCTTCATTGCACAAGGTGCAGATATTCGCGCAGATATCGAAAAGCTTGCAACTGAAGAAGGATTGAAAGTTCTCGGATGGCGCGAACTTCCTATTAATTCGAAATCACTTGGAAAGACAGCTCTTTCAGTAATGCCGAAGTTTGAGCAGCTCTTTATCAGCGGTGTTAATAATGAATCTGGAATTGTTCTTGATCGATTAGCTTTTGCTCTGCGCAAGCGAGCAGAGCACGGCCTTGATCTCTATTTCCCATCACTTTCTTCTCAAACAATTGTTTATAAAGGAATGCTCACAACGGGCCAGCTTGAAGAATTCTTCCCAGATCTGAGTGATTCACGTGTCGTCTCACCTCTTGCACTCGTGCACTCACGATTCTCAACAAATACTTTCCCTTCTTGGCCACTGGCACACCCTTACCGTTTTATCGCACATAACGGAGAGATCAATACAGTTAAGGGAAACCGCAACTGGATGCGTGCTCGCGAATCTCTATTGGAAAGCGATCTCATTCCTGGAGATCTCAAGCGACTCTTTCCAATCGTTGAAATGTCAGGCTCTGACTCTGCATCATTTGATGAAGTTCTCGAACTTCTCTATCTCGGCGGTCGTTCACTTCCACATGCTGTTTTGATGATGATTCCTGAAGCGTGGGAGAACCACGCGACCATGTCTGCAAAGCGTCGGGAGTTCTATGCATTCCATGCATCTCTTATGGAGCCATGGGATGGCCCTGCATGTGTAACTTTCACAGACGGACACCAAGTCGGTGCCGTGCTCGATAGAAATGGTCTTCGCCCTTCACGTTTCTGGGTCACAGATGATGGAATCGTTGTCTTGGCATCTGAAGTCGGCGTACTTGATTTTCCTGCAGAGACAATTGTTCGCAAAGGCCGTTTGCAACCAGGAAAGATGTTCCTTGTTGATATCGAAGCAGGGCGCATCATTGAAGATGACGAGATCAAGGATTCCCTTGCAGATTCTGCGCCATATGGAAAATGGCTTGCAGATGGAATGATCAAGCTATCGGATCTTCCATCTCGCGAACACATTATCTATCCGCATAAATCAGTTATCCGACGCCAGAAGGCATTTGGATATACCGAAGAAGAGATCAAAATAATTGTCACGCCTATGGCGAAGGGCGGGGGAGAAGCCCTCGGTTCAATGGGAACCGATACGCCTATCGCTGCCCTCTCTGCTAAGCCTCGTCTTCTCTTTGATTACTTCACACAGCTCTTTGCTCAGGTAACAAATCCACCACTAGATGCAATCCGTGAGGAACTTGTAACAAGCCTTGGTGGATCAATTGGGCCAGAACATAACTTGCTCGATCCAGGACCAGATTCATGTAAGCAAATTTCATTGGCATTTCCTGTCATCGACAACGATGAGCTTGCAAAGATTATTCACGTTAACGCTGATGACGATTATCCGGGTCTTCAGTCCTATGTGGTTCGTGGTCTCTTCCCTGTAACTGGCGATGGAAATACTCTTCGTACTCGTTTAGAAGAGATTAAGAAGGAAGTTTCACAAGCAATTAATGAAGGCGCTCGGATCATCGTGCTCTCAGATCGCGATGGAGATGCTGAAGATTGTCCAATTCCTTCGCTTCTTCTTACAGCAGCGGTTCATCATCATCTTATTCGCGAGAAGACACGTACAAAGGTTGGTCTCGTTGTTGAAGCTGGCGATGTCCGCGAAGTTCACCATGTAGCACTTCTTATCGGTTACGGTGCAGCAGCGGTAAATCCATACCTCGTAATGGAGACTGCAGAAGACTTGGTCAACCAAGGAATCATCTCTGGAATTACACCCGAGAAAGCTGTGCGTAATGTAATTAAGGCTCTCGGTAAGGGCGTTCTCAAGGTCATGTCAAAGATGGGTATCTCAACGATCGCTTCCTACACAGGTGCGCAGGTCTTTGAAGCTATCGGTCTTGCACAAGATGTTGTAGATGAATTCTTCGTTGGTACAACTTCTCGACTTGGTGGCGTTGATCTCGATGTTATTGCAGAAGAGACTATTAAGCGCCATCACTTCGCCTACCCAGTGGGCGGAGAGATTCCTGGTGCAAAGCGCCTTGCTGTCGGCGGCGAGTATCAGTGGCGTCGGGATGGAGAGCCGCACCTCTTCAATCCAGAGACTGTCTTTGCACTTCAACATTCAACTCGCAATAAGCGTTATGACATCTTTAAGCGCTACACAGATAAAGTCAATGATCAGAGCAAGACTCTGATGACTCTTCGCGGACTCTTCCAATTTAAGGAGGGCCAACGTGCACCGATTTCAATCGATGAGGTAGAACCAATCTCTGAAATCGTAAAGAGATTCTCAACTGGTGCAATGTCATATGGCTCTGTATCTCAGGAAGTCCACGAGACTTTGGCGATTGCCATGAACCGCCTGGGCGCAAAATCTAATACCGGCGAAGGTGGAGAAGATCCAGCTCGCTTTATTCCAATGGCAAATGGTGATTCAAAGAAGAGTGCAATTAAGCAGGTTGCTTCTGGTCGCTTCGGAGTAACAAGTAATTACCTCATCAATGCAACCGATATTCAGATCAAAATTGCACAGGGTGCAAAGCCAGGAGAAGGCGGACAACTTCCTGGTTACAAGGTTTATCCATGGGTTGCTAAGGCTCGTTACTCAACTCCAGGTGTTGGTTTGATTTCGCCACCACCTCACCACGATATTTACTCGATCGAAGATCTTGCTCAGTTGATCCACGATCTCAAGAATGCAAATAAGGAAGCGCGCGTACACGTAAAGCTTGTTGCTGAAGTTGGCGTAGGAACAGTCGCCGCTGGTGTCTCTAAAGCGCACGCGGATGTGGTGCTCATCTCTGGCCATGATGGTGGAACAGGTGCATCACCACTTACTTCGTTGAAGCATGCTGGCGCTCCGTGGGAACTTGGTTTAGCAGAGACTCAACAAACCCTTCTTCTCAACAACTTGCGCGATCGCATCGTTGTACAGGCAGATGGTCAGCTGAAGACTGGTCGCGATGTCGTGATCGCAGCCTTACTTGGCGCCGAAGAATTTGGTTTTGCAACTGCGCCACTTGTTGTCTCTGGATGCATCATGATGCGCGTCTGCCATTTGGATACATGCCCAGTTGGTGTTGCAACACAGAACCCTGAGCTTCGTAAGCGCTTCTCAGGAAAGCCGGAATTCGTGGAAACTTTCTTCGAATATATAGCTGAAGAAGTCCGTGAAATTCTCGCATCTCTTGGATTCAAGACGCTTCTCGAGGCTATCGGTCACGTTGAGTATCTCGATACTCGCGCAGCAGTCGATCACTGGAAAGCTAGCGGCCTTGACCTTTCTCCACTTCTTGTTCGTCCCGATGTTGATTCACCACTTCACAACACAGCGAAGCAGGATCACGGATTATCCGCAGCTCTTGATAATGAGTTAATTGCACTCTCCAAAGCCGCACTTGAATCGAAGGAGCCTGTGCGTATCGATATGCCGGTACGTAACGTCAACCGAACTGTCGGAACAATGTTGGGTGCAGAGATCACTCGTCGTTACGGCGCAGAGGGACTGCCAGCATCAACCATCGACGTCACACTTCACGGTTCTGCAGGTCAATCACTTGGTGCATTTATTCCGCAAGGTCTAGCTCTACGTCTCTACGGTGATGCCAATGACTACGTTGGTAAGGGCATTTCGGGCGGACGCGTTGTTGTTCGCCCGGATGAGAAGGCAACATTTAAATCTGAAGAGAATGTCATCGCTGGAAATGTCATCGGTTACGGTGCAACGTCAGGCGAGATCTTCATCCGAGGACTTGCTGGCGAAAGATTCTGCGTACGTAATTCAGGAGCACTTGCAATAACAGAAGGCGTGGGAGATCACGCACTTGAATATATGACAGGCGGTACCGTTGTCATTCTAGGTCGCACTGGTCGCAATATTGCAGCTGGAATGTCTGGTGGTCGAGCTTTTGTTCTCGATCTCGATACAGCAGTTGTTAACGCTGAAATGGTTGATGTTTTAGCGGTACCTGCAGATCAAAAAGATATCTTGCGAGGGTATATCTCCTCATTCCATGTAGAAACTGGTTCTAAGGTCGCCGAATCACTTCTGGCGAATTGGGATAAGGAAATCGCAAGATTCTCATTGATTATGCCTCGCGATTATGCGCGCGTGCTTGCGGCAATAGAGAAGGCAACTCGAGAGGGCTTGCCTGTCGATGAATATGTAATGGAGGTTGCAGCAAATGGCTGATCCAAAGGGCTTCTTAACAACTCCTCGCGAAACTCCAAAACGTCGACCTGTCGATGTTCGTATTCAAGATTGGCGAGAAGTCTACGAACCACAATCAATGGAGCACTTGCAAAAGCAGGCAGGTCGCTGCATGGATTGCGGTATTCCATTCTGTCATTCTGGTTGTCCACTCGGAAATCTCATTCCCGAATGGAATGACCTGATGTGGCGCGGCGACAAGAATGAAGCAATTGATCGCCTGCATGTCACCAATAACTTCCCCGAATTCACAGGCCGCTTGTGTCCAGCGCCGTGCGAAACTGCTTGTGTTGTGGGCATCAATCGCGATGCAGTAACAATTAAGCAGATCGAACTTCGCACCATTGAAGAAGCTTTCGACGCAAATAACGTCAAACCACTTGCACCAGAAAGACTTTCAGGAAAGACCGTTGCAGTAATCGGTTCCGGACCTGCAGGCCTAGCAACTGCGCAGCAGTTAACTCGCGCAGGCCACACAGTTGCTGTTTACGACCGCGCAGAGAAGATTGGCGGATTACTTCGCTATGGCATCCCTGAGTTTAAGATGGAGAAGCACATTGTTGATCGCAGATTGGCACAGATGGAACAAGAGGGAACTCGCTTCCGTCCTGGCGTCAATGTTGGCGTTGATCTCACTGGCTCACAACTTCGCACTAAGTACGATGCGATAGTTCTGGCAATCGGTGCAACTCAATGGCGCGATCTTCCAATTCCTGGTCGCGAAAATAAAGGAATTTACCAAGCGATGGAGTTCTTGCCATGGGGCAATAAGCAGGCTCTAGGTGAAGTAGAAGTCCCACCCATTAACGTTGCAGGAAAGCATGTAGTTATTCTGGGGGGCGGAGATACTGGCGCAGATTGTCTCGGCACATCTGTTCGCCAAGGGGCAGCCAGTGTGACCCAGCTCGAGATCATGCCAAGGCCTACAGAAGAACGTCCTTCATCTCAGCCTTGGCCTACATACCCAATGATCTACCGCGTTTCTAGCGCCCATGAAGAACTCGATAACCGTGTCTTCTCTGTTAGCACTCAGGAATTTATTGGCGATGGTCATGGGAATCTCAAAGCGCTAAAAATCGTTGAGACAAAGTTTGAAAATGGAAAGTTTGTACCAGTACCAGGAAGTGAGAAAGAGATTCCTGCAGATTTTGTCTTCCTTGCGATGGGATTTACAGGCCCTGAAAAATCAGCACTTATCGATCAACTCGAAGTTGAGCTAGATGAGCGTGGCAATATTAAACGCGATGAAAATTTCCAATCATCTGAAGAAGGAATCTTCGTTGCCGGAGATGCTGGACGTGGGCAATCACTTATTGTCTGGGCTATTGCAGAAGGACGCTCTGCGGCCGCTGCTGTAGATAAGTATCTTGTGGGGGAGACTCAACTTCCCGCACCTATCGAACCAACAACTCGCCCATTAACCGTTTAGAACTCGTTAGTACACATCAACCAAAGGTAAGGTAATCAAATGCGCCGCGCGAAAATAGTATGCACCATGGGTCCAGCTGTTGAATCTCCTGAGAAAGTTAAGGAGCTCATCGCAGCTGGCATGAATATGGCCCGCCTTAACCTTTCACACGGTTCTTACGAAGAGCACCAAGGACGCCTAGATCGCGTTCGCGCTGCCGCCAAAGAGGCAGACAAGGCTGTTGCGGTTTTGGTAGACCTGCAAGGACCGAAGATTCGTTTAGCTCGCTTTGAAAACGGACCCCACGATTTAGCGCGCGGGGATATCTTCACAATTACTACTGATGAAGTTCCAGGAACAAAAGAGCGCGTTGGCACGACCTACAAGGGCCTTCCAGGAGATTGCAAAGCAGGAGATCGCATTCTGATCGATGATGGAAAAGTTACTGTTGAAGTAGTCGAAGTAAAGGGCAACGATGTCATTACAAAGTGCATCGAACCAGGAGCAGTAAGCAATAACAAGGGAATTAACTTGCCTGGCGTTGCTGTCTCAGTTCCTGCAATGTCTGAGAAAGATGCAGACGATCTTCGTTGGGGACTTCGAGCAGGTGCTGATTTCATTGCGCTCTCATTCGTTCGCAATGCTGCAGATATCAAAGATGTCCATGCAATTATGGATGAGGTCGGAATTCGAGTTCCGGTTATCGCAAAGATTGAAAAGCCACAGGCCGTCGAGAATCTCGTAGAGATCGTTGAAGCTTTCGATGGCATCATGGTTGCACGCGGAGATCTTGGCGTAGAGCTTCCAATTGAAGATGTACCTATGGTGCAAAAGCGCTGTGTAGAACTTGCGCGTGATGCCGCAAAGCCGGTCATCGTCGCAACCCAGATGCTCGATTCAATGATCACCAACTCGCGACCAACTCGCGCAGAAGCAACAGATTGTGCAAATGCAGTTCTTGATGGAGCAGATGCATTGATGCTTTCAGGTGAGACTTCAGTTGGAGAATTTGCTATCGAAGCGGTTCAGACAATGGCCCGAATCATTGTAAAAACTGAGCAAGAAGGCCTCGATCGCATTCGCCCATTGACACACGCACCTCGCACAAAGGGTGGCGCAGTTACAAAGGCGGCTGCTGAAGTAGGCGCGATTGTTGGGGCAAAGTTCCTGGTCACCTTTACCCAATCGGGAGACTCCGCACGCAGAATCAGCCGTCTCCGTTCTGCAATTCCAGTCATTGCAATTACCCCTGAATCTGGAACGTACAACAGACTTGCGCTGACTTGGGGAGTCGAACCACTCGTCACTCCGATGGTCAAGCACACCGACGAGATGGTCTTGCAGGCGGATAAGATGCTGATTGATGGAAAGCGCGCTGCGATTGGCGAGCCCGTGATCATCGTTGCTGGCTCACCTCCAGGAATTCCAGGTTCAACCAATGCAATGCGCGTACATACAGTGGGCGATGCCGTAAATGGCGTAGTCGCCGCCTACCGCTAAAGCCTAATTTCTACTATCTCTCAAATCTCTAATACGATTGGGGAGTACGCCTCGGTACTCCAACGGTAGAGAGGGCAGTCTCAAACACTGCATAGTGTCGGTTCGAATCCGACTCGAGGCACATGAGTAATGAAGCTACACAGAAGTCTGCGGTGCGAATTCTCGTAGCCGAAGACGAAGCTCTCATTCGCATGGACTTGGTAGAAATGCTTCAAGAGGCTGGCTATCACGTTGTAGCACAAGCGACTAATGGTGAAGAAGCTATTGCACTTGCAACGGAACATCACCCAGATTTAGCAATCCTCGACGTGAAGATGCCAATTCTTGATGGCATCTCTGCTGCGGAGAAAATTATCTCTATTGCGCCAGTATTAATGTTGACAGCATTTAGCCAACGAGAACTTGTAGAACGCGCCCGCGACGCCGGCGTTATGGCCTACGTTGTAAAGCCTTTCACGATCGGTGATCTCATTCCGGCAATTGAAATTGCTATCAGTCGCCATACCCAGATGCGTTCACTGGCTGAAGAAGTCGCAGACCTCCACGAACGCCTAGAGACTCGAAAAATTATCGATAGGGCCAAGGGAATCTTGATGAAGGCCCTCAATCTCTCCGAACCTGAGGCATTCTCATGGATTCAAAGGGCCGCTATGGACCGCCGCCTGACCATGAAAGAGGTCGCCCAAGCCGTTATTTCCCCTGAGGCCGCCCTCGATAAATAGGCCCATCTACCTCAATTTCGTAACCAAAAAGTAACCATCTTTGCGGGGATTTTCCCCCTTCTACCTTGTCTCAAGCACGGGTTGAGCATTACCCTTACGGCTTCCCTGTCCCGGGACACATGAAATACCAAACAGGAAGGCAATACATGAACAAGAAGATCGTAAGCGGCTTCGCAATTGCCGCTGCCGCAACTCTTGCACTTGGTGCAGTTGCAGCAGCTCCAGCGAGCGCAGCAAAGAAGAAGACAGTAACACTTGCATTCATGGGCCCACTAACAGGTCCTGATGCACAACTTGGCCAGGATCAGTTCCCAGGTGCTGAGTGGGCTATCGCGCTTTACAACGCGAAGAATCCAAAGACAAAGGTAAAGCTTCTTAAGGCTGACTCACAGTGCGATGGCACAGTTGCTGCAAACATCGCTCCAGGTGTTGCTGCTAACAAGAAGGTTATTGGCGTAATTGGAACATCATGTTCTGGTGAAGCTCGTAGC
Source organism: Actinomycetes bacterium (assembly GCA_041303615.1). Classification (GTDB taxonomy): domain Bacteria; phylum Actinomycetota; class Actinomycetes; order Nanopelagicales; family Nanopelagicaceae; genus Planktophila. The sequence continues at coordinate 33,643 of JBFYOX010000006.1, read as the reverse complement.
GCATTCCCTGCATACCGTGCAGCTGGACTCACAATGGTTGCACCTTCAGCATCAGCAGTTTCACTTTCAGATCCAAAGGCACCAGATCGTGGATTCCCAGTATTCCACCGCGTCGTTGCACACGATGGATTCCAGGCGCCAGCGCTAGTTCGCTACGCGACAAAGGGTGTTTCATCACCAAAGATCTACCTAGTTGACGATCAGACAACATACGGTGCAGGACTTATCAAGTACGCAATGGCACCAGCTAAGAAGCTTGGCGTTGTTGGTACAGATTCAGTTCCACGCGGAACTGCTGACTGGACATCTGTTGCAGCAAAGGTGAAGTCAGCCGGAGCAAACGTTGTTATCTACGGTGGATACACTGCAGAAGCAGCTAAGTTCTTCAAGGCACTTCGCGATGGTGGATACACAGGTATCCTTGCAGCAGGAGATGGTGTTAACACATCAGACTTCCCAGACCTAGCAGGTAAGGCTTCAGATGGAGTTCGTCTAACTGCAGCTGATGTTCCTTTCGACTCACTTCTAACTAAGGATGAACTAGCTTCATTCCAGAAGATCACAGGCGTAAAGGTCCCAGGTCTTTACTCAGCAACTGCTTACAACGCAACTCAGGTATTCCTTACCTGTATTGAACAGGGCAAGCTCACACGCCCATCAATTCAGCTATGCGTTAACACAAACACCTTTAAGGGTGCAGGCGGATCGACAATTAAGTTCGACCGTTATGGAGACATCATCGGTGGAGCTGACGTCGGTGGTTATGTTGTAAAGAACGGAAAGATTGTCTACGACGCAATCGCTTAATAAGCGTTCTTTGTAGAAATACTTTCATTATGTAGTATGGCGTGGCCACTTCCTCAGTAATGGGGAAGTGGCCACGCTTCATAACAATCACTCATCTTGGACAGATCGGTAGCCATGAATTTTTCAGTTATTACCTCCCAGTTCTGGTCCCTTGCATTACAGGGACTAGCACTCGGCCTCATTTATTCTCTGGTAGCCCTTGGCTACACCATGGTCTATGGAGTACTCAGACTTATTAACTTTGCAAACTCCGAGGTATTTATGCTCGGAACTTTTGCGGTCCTGTGGATTGAAATTGATCTACTCGGACATCCAGTTACGGCCGCGCCTCTCGGAGGTTTTGAACTGGGATACACCTTGGTTCTGGCACTCGTAGGTTCGATGATTGCCTGCGCAGTTCTTGCGGTCATTGTTGAACTCGTTGCATACCGCCGACTTCGTGCTCGAGGAGCAAGTCGATTAGCTTCGCTTATCTCTGCGATTGGTGTCTCCATCTTCCTTATGGAGACCATGCGTATGTTTACAGAGTCACGCCCGCAGACAGCCCCCCGCCTCCTCGATAAGTGGAGCTTCGGCGAGATTGCTGGCGCAAACTTCCGCATCGACACGGTGCTGGCGATTATTGCTCCAATCGTAATTTTTGTAATCCTTGACCAATTCGTCAACCGATCACGACTTGGCAAGGCAATCCGTGCAGTTTCCTTATCAGAAGAGAATGCAAAGTTGATGGGTATAAACATCAACCGCGTTATCTCAATGACATTCCTCATCGGCGGTCTCACAACCGGAGCTGCTGCTTTCCTTTACACAACGGTCTATGAAAACACTGTCTTTAACGTTGGATTTAACATGGGAATTGCCGCTTTCACCGCCGCAGTTCTTGGTGGAATTGGAAACCTTCGTGGCGCCTTCTATGGCGGACTAGCTCTGGGAATGATGGAGCAATTTGCTTCAGCAGTACTTGGATCACAGTGGAAGGCGGTTACCGTCTTCGTTGTGTTAGTTCTTATTCTTCTATTCAAACCGAACGGCCTCTTTGGTGAGGCTGTACAGCAGACGAGGACATGATGAGCGCAATTAAGAATTTCAATCTTCGCGATAAAGGTGCCGAAATCTGGGGAGGCTGGAGCCGCCCTGTTCGATCCGTGTTCGTTATTGCAATGATAGTAATCGCAGGATTACTGCCATTTGCTCCTTCATGGGGTCCAACTAGTTTCTTGGATACCCCGATTACCTCATTTGAAAATGTTCTTGTCTATCCAGTCGGTATGTTCGTTTTGATGGCCCTTGGTCTAAATATCGTGGTCGGCAAGTCAGGACTTTTAGATTTGGGGTATATCGCCTTCTTCGCGATAGGTGCATACACCCAAGCAATCCTCTCCACGCTCTTTGGGTGGAATACTTGGCAGACTCTTCCAGTAGGAATTGCCCTTGCTATGGTCTCTGGAGTAATTCTCGGTCTGCCCGCGCTACGCGTTCGCGGTGACTACTTGGCGATTATCACGCTCGGCTTTGGTGAGATTGTTCGAATCGTGGCACTCAATCTCTCCTCTACAGGTGGACCTAACGGAATTGCGGGTATTCCGAATCCTCCAACAGTCCTTGGATTTGAATTTAACTTGATGTTCCCAGAACACTTCTTCTGGCTTGTGCTCGCGATGATTCTTCTAACCATCTGGATGATTCGCCGCTTTACAGTGCGCCGCCCAGGTCGTGCATGGGAAGCAATCCGTCAGGATGAAGATGTCGCATCCCTCATGGGTGTAAACACACTGGTCTACAAACTCTGGTCATTTGTCATCGGCGCAGCAGTGGGTGGCGCAGCAGGCGTAATTTACGCGTCAAAGGTCATGGTTATCTCACCGGATATGTTTAAGTTCGAGGTTTCAATTTTGATCTTGGCTACCGTCGTATTCGGAGGAATGGGAAATATCTGGGGTGTCATTCTTGGAGCGTCAATCCTGGCCTATCTTCCTGAAAGAATCCGATTTATTGCTGATGAACGTCAGATCATCTTCGGATTAGTGCTTATCATCATGATGAACCTCAGACCTGATGGTTTGTTGCCGCGTAAGAAACGCGAAAAAATTGAAGAGAAGAGGTCGATGTAATGTCAGAGAAGCTTCTTGAACTCAAGAACGCCACAATTAAGTTTGGTGGAATCACCGCGCTTAATGATGTCAACTTTCACGTTAATAAAGGCGAGATTTGTGCACTTATCGGTCCGAACGGCGCAGGAAAGACAACTGTCTTTAACGTAGTTACCGGTGTTTACCCAATCACATCTGGCGAAATTCTCTTCAATGGTGAAAACCTTTCAGGTAAGAAGCGTCATCAAGTAACGAAGATGGGCCTTGCACGTACTTTCCAGAATGTACGTCTCTTCGGAGATATGACGGCTCTCGAGAACGTTATTACTGCTACTGATGTACATAAGAAGACGGGACTTGTACGAGCCTTATTTGGAACACCCCTTAACCGACGCGAAGAGAAGGAAAGTCGCCAGCGCGCTCACGAGCTACTCGACTTTATGGGAATTGGGCACCGCTCGGATCAATTGGCAAAGAATCTTCCTTACGGGGATCAGCGCCGCCTTGAAATTGCCCGTGCGCTAGGAACTGAACCGAAACTCATCTTGCTCGATGAACCGGCAGCGGGCTTTAACCCAGCTGAGAAAGTCGCCCTTGCTGAAACAATTAAGAAGATTCGCGACAAGGGATACACCGTGCTTCTGATTGAGCACGATATGTCGCTGATCATGGGAATCTCAGATCGCGTCGCAGTCCTCGACTTCGGTCAGAAGATTGCAGACGATCTTCCATCAGTTGTACAAAACGACCCTCGTGTTATCGAGGCTTACCTAGGAGTGCCTGCAGATGCGTCTTGAAATTAAAGATCTTCGTGTTCACTACGGCAAGATTGAAGCTATTAAAGGCGTATCGGTCGTTGTTAACCAAGGTGAGATCGTCACACTTATCGGCGCTAATGGCGCGGGAAAGACAACAATCCTAAAGACCATCTCCGGTCTTCGCCCAGTATCAAGTGGATCAATCACTTTCGATGGCCAGGATCTCAACAAGATTCCTGCTCACGAACGCGTAGACCTAGGAATCTCACAGGTGCCTGAAGGGCGAGGCATTTTTGCTGGCATGACAGTTCTCGAAAACCTTGAGATGGGTAAGTTCAACCGCAAGAATCGTAAAAATGAGATGGATGAAGATCTCGAACGAATTTACACACTCTTTCCACGGCTGAAGGAGCGCACATCTCAGGCCGGTGGAACTCTCTCTGGTGGAGAACAGCAGATGCTTGCAATGGGTCGCGCATTGATGGCACGCCCAAAGGTTCTTCTACTTGATGAGCCTTCAATGGGTCTAGCGCCTCAGATGATTGCAAATATCTTCCGCATCATCACAGAGATCAATAAGCAGGGCGTAACAATTCTTCTCGTAGAGCAGAATGCACAGCAGGCACTTCAGCGCGCCCACCGTGCATATATTCTCGAGACTGGAAATGTTACAAAGGAAGCAGCAGCTTCAGATCTACTTAATGATCCAGCAGTCCGCGAGGCATACCTTGGAACGGGTGCTCACTAGTATCCGTTATTGGATAATAAATTACGGATTAAGAATGAGGCAGGTTATGCGAGCGGTACAAGTTCGCTGACCTGCCTCATTTGTTATTACGATTTCGTAGACGCAGAGTGTTCTTCCTAGCGAGATCGGTGTTGCAACGGCTGTGACATATCCACTTGTTGCTGATTTATGGTGAGTTGCATTGATATCGACTCCAACAATCTTGCGATCTGGACCTGCATGTAGCTGAGTGCCTATAGAGCCCAGTGATTCAGCGAGAACAACATTTGCACCGCCATGAAGAAGCCCGATTGGTTGAGTATTTCCTTCAACCGGCATTCTTGCCACAAGGCGTTCAGGGGAGACCTCGAGCATCTCGATACCCATCTTGAGATCCAGGGCACCTTGTCCACGTTCTTTAATGATTGCTAAGTAATCTGGCTGCGTCATAGTTCGAAATAGTAACTTGTTACCTAAGATGAGCGCCATGTCTAAGGCCAAGCGTCTACTTCTTATCGATGGCCACTCAATGGCCTATCGAGCATTCTTCGCGCTGCCAGCCGAAAACTTCACAACTGCTCAAGGTCAGCACACTAATGCAATTTATGGCTTTGCCACGATGCTAATTTCCCTCTTAAAGGATGAGAAGCCAACCCACGTTGCGGTCGCCTTCGATGTCTCCCGTAAGACTTTCCGAACCGAGCTCTTTCCAGAATACAAAGCCAATCGAGCAAAGACGCCCGACGAGTTCAGATCACAAATGTCATATCTTCATGAACTTGTTAAAGGGTTTGGAATCAATCAATTCGAGATCGAAGGTTACGAAGCTGACGACATCATCGCGACAATTACCAAGAGGGCAGAGAGTGAAGGCGCCGAAGTTCTGATTTGTACAGGTGACAGAGATAGCTTCCAGCTAGTCACGGAACAAACAACGGTCTTGTATCCAAAGCGAGGAGTCAGCGAGATGGCTCGCATGACGCCAGAAGCGGTGCAAGAAAAATATGGAATGTCGCCAGAGCAGTACCCGGATTACGCAGCTCTTCGAGGAGATCCAAGCGATAACCTCCCATCTATTCCTGGCGTGGGAGAGAAGACGGCGGCTAAGTGGGTCATTGAGTATGGATCACTCGATGCGCTCTTTGAAAATGTAGAGAAGATTTCTGGCAAGGTAGGCGATTCACTTCGGGCGAGCGTTGAGAATGTAAAACTCAATCGCAAGTTAACTCAACTTCTTCACGATGCTCCAATGGAATTCACTATCGATGCCCTCGCCTGGAGCGGAGTTGCAGAATCTGACCTGAGCTCACTTTTTGAGCAACTTGAATTTAAAACCCTTAAAGACCGACTTAAAGTGATTTCTTCTGAGAAACCAGCGAGCAAGGGCGCAAAGAGCGAGAAGGGCGCGGAACCTGAATTCTCACTCTTTGGCTCTGAAATCGAATCTTCAGTTTTAACTCCGGCTGAACTCGATAAAAAGATTTCAGAACATAAAGGCCTTATTTCAATCGCATATGAGTTACTTGATGACAAGGTGCATCGTTATGCGGTCGCGCTCAACAAAGGCTCTGCTTACTTGGTCCACTCTGCCGAAATGGGCGCATGGGCCAACAACTCAGAAGTTAAAAAAATTGCACATGATGGCAAAGCAGTTGCACGCGAGGGTTCACTTACCGGAGTCTCATTTGATACATCTCTTGCTGCATACCTAATCAATCCAGGTGTTCGCGCCCAGGAAGTCTCAGATCTTCTTGAGCGATACGGGGATGGCAGCCAGCTCGATCAATCAACTCCTGAACAGCTACTTCTCACGACCGCAGCTTCACTCTTCGGCCTCAAGGATTCGCTAGAGAAAGAGCTTGTCGATCGCGGTCTGTCGGATCTCTATAACAACCTAGAGCTGCCAATTGCTGACCTCTTGGCAATTATGGAGAATCGCGGAATCGCTGTAGATAAGAAGGAACTCGAAAGCCTCGCTCAATTCTTTGAGGCCGAGGTAAAGCGCGAAACGAAGAGCGCTCACGATGCAGCTGGACATGAGTTCAATGTGGCATCTCCTAAGCAACTTCAGGTAGTACTTTTCGAAGAACTTGGCTTGCCAAAGACTAAGAAGATTAAGACCGGTTATACAACAGATGCCGATGCACTCAATTGGCTCTTCGAGAAGAGCGGCCACCCAGTACTTGCAGCTCTCTTACGAATTCGCGAAACAAAGAAACTTGCAACAACTATCGAAGGTCTCCTAGTTGAGATTCAAAAAGATAAGAGGATTCACACCCACTTTGCACAGACCGTTGCCGCAACTGGGCGCCTGTCATCTGTTGGTCCAAACCTTCAAAATATCCCAGTTCGCACAGAAGAAGGTCGAAAGATTCGCGATTGCTTCATCGCAGGATCTGGATATGACGCCTTACTAACGGCGGATTACAGTCAGATAGAAATGCGCATCATGGCCCACCTTTCAAATGATGCGCACTTACTCAAAGCCTTCGAATCTGGAGAAGACCTCCACGCAACTGTGGCTGCTGAAGTCTTTGGGGTAAAGCCTGCTGATGTAGATTCTGAGATGCGTCGACAAATTAAGGCGATGTCATATGGGCTTGCCTACGGTTTAAGTTCTTACGGTCTTGCAGCGCAACTTGATCTCACTCCACCTGCAGCACAAGACCTCATGGATAAATATTTTGAACGCTTCGGTGGAATCCGTGACTATTTGAAAACAGTTGTGGAGGATGCGCGTAAGGTTGGATACACAGAGACAGTGATGGGCCGTCGCCGATATTTGCCTGATCTGATGCACGATAACCGACAGCGCAGAGAAGTGGCAGAAAGAATGGCGCTCAATGCCCCAATTCAGGGATCGGCGGCTGACATCATCAAACAGGCGATGCTCAATGTGCAGAAAGCTCTTGTCGCTGGTAACTACAAATCCCGCTTGTTACTTCAAGTTCATGATGAATTGATTCTCGAAGTTGTGAAAAATGAAGTTGATGCAGTTTCTCAACTAGTACGGACGCAGATGGGTAGCGCTTACCCACTCAAAGCACCACTTGATGTTTCAGTAGGAGTAGGAAAGAGTTGGAACGAAGCAGCTCACTAGCGAGTTGTAGGAGAGTTATCTTCCATAGCGGCTAAATCTTCTTCATCTGTTGGCAATCTATCTGCAGGCGAAAGAAGTTTCTTGCCAATCCCAAGGATGATGAATCCAAACCCGATACTTACCGTTGTAATACTCAGAGCAAATGAAGGAGAAATCTTCTCCGCAATCACACCGCCGGCAACTGAACCCAGCGCCATCAAAGTGCCTTCAACAGTCCAGAGCCAACCCATCATTGCAGTCGGAGAACCTTGTGGGCGAATGGCTTCCATAACTTCCCAATAGAAAACCTGGATGGCGCCACCGACGAATCCGAGCAGGGCGCTTGCAACAATCATTGTCCAACCTGGATGTGTAAAGGCTATTGGGATAGAGACCAAGAACCATGCCAGATAAGTTCTTCGCATCGCGCGTAGAGATGAAGTGCGTTTAGAGACAAGGCCAGCAAGTAATCCGCCGACAATTGTTGAGACTCCCATTGCAGTAAAGATCCATGCGGTCAGATGGGGAACCTTCTCAATAGTAGTGAAGGCAGGTACAGCTACATCGAATACGCCCCAACCGAAACCAATAAAGCATCCTTCAATCATTAATAGTTGGAGAGGCTTATGGCGCCATAGCGGAACATGGTTCTCATCTTTCTTCTCCGGTATCCAGCTGCGTGAAACTTTAGTAATCGCAAGCGCACCGCCACCTAGAAGCATGAGCACTCCACATGCAGTCAGTGGCAAAGATGGTCGAGAAGAGAGCGCAAGTGTTGTTGCAACCACTGGTCCAACTACACCTGCGGCAGACATCATTGCGGTATCAACTGCGTAGGCAGTTCTTAAGAATTCATCTGGGACAACTATTTTCCACAACGGTCTAATTGAGAGATTTATTGGGGGAGCACTTAATCCCATGACAAATGCCAAAATCAACATCTGAACTTTTGAATCTGATGAATTTAGAGTGAAAGCCAAGAGGGCATACCCAGGAACCATCACTCGAAGTGGCCATGTCTGTCCGTACTTGTCCATGATTGACCCACGAATTCCGGCAGTTAAGGAACTAGCCGCAGCATTCAGTCCGATTGCTAGTCCCGCTGTTGAGATTGATTTGGTTGATTGCTCCACCTTAAAGAAGATCGCGAGCGAGACCATGCCGTAGGCGATGCGAGCCGGAAATGAAGCCAGTACTAGGACCCAGACATGTTGAATCCTGAATAACTCTGCATACCGCTTCATAATCCATCAATTCTATTGGTCAGCGCCGCTGTCGTATGCGGGGATTTGCCTGTAATTCGCCCTCACGCGTACTCTTCACCAGTCCCATCCCTACTACTTTCTATCCCTACGGAGCATCTTGACTACACAAATTGCAGTAAATGACATTGGTTCAGCGGAAGACTTCTTAGCCGCCATTGAAGGAACTATCAGAAATTTCAGCGACGGAGATCTCGTCACTGGCACAGTTGTACAAATTGATCGCGAGGAAGTCCTCCTTGATGTCGGTTACAAGACAGAAGGCGTAATTCCATCACGCGAACTTTCAATCCGTCATGATGCAGATCCAAACGACATCGTTAAGGTCGGAGATCGTGTAGAAGCTCTTGTTCTTCAGAAGGAAGATAAAGAAGGCCGCCTTATCCTCTCCAAGAAGCGTGCTCAGTACGAGCGTGCATGGGGCGAGATTGAAGGCAAGAAGGAGCGCGACGAAGTTGTCGTCGGAACAGTTATTGAAGTTGTAAAGGGTGGACTCATCGTAGATATCGGTCTACGTGGCTTCTTGCCTGCATCACTTGTTGAAATGCGTCGCGTACGCGATCTCACTCCTTACATCGGTAAGCAGGTCGAGGCTCGCATCATCGAACTCGATAAGAACCGTAACAACGTTGTTCTTTCACGTCGTGCATTCCTCGAGCAGACACAATCACAGTCACGTACTGAATTTCTTAACCAGCTCCAAAAGGGCCAGGTTCGTTCAGGTGTAGTCTCATCAATCGTTAACTTCGGAGCATTCGTTGATCTCGGTGGCGTAGACGGTCTCGTCCACGTTTCAGAGCTCTCATGGAAGCACATCGACCACCCAGGTGAAGTTGTTGAAGTTGGAGATGAAGTAACCGTTGAAGTTCTCGAAGTTGATTTCGAGCGCGAGCGTGTATCACTCTCACTCAAGGCGACGCAAGAAGATCCATGGCAGGCATTTGCTCGCACTCACACAATTAACACTGTTGTGCCAGGCGTCGTAACAAAGCTCGTTCCATTCGGTGCGTTTATTCGCGTACATGAAGGAATCGAAGGACTTGTTCACATCTCTGAGCTTGCAGAACGCCACGTTGAAATTCCAGAGCAGGTCGTTGCAGTAGATGACGAACTCTTCGTAAAGATCATCGATATCGATCTAGAGCGTCGTCGTATTTCACTCTCATTGAAGCAAGCTAATGAAGGTACTGAAGTTGAGATTGAAGCATTCGATCCAACTCAATACGGAATGGCTGCTCGCTACGATGCAGAAGGAAACTTCATCTATCCAGAAGGTTTCGATCCTGATACTCAGGAGTGGAAGCCAGGATTCGATGCACAGCGCGAAGAGTGGGAGCGTCAGTACGCTGTTGCTCAAGAGCGCTTCCTTGCACATAAGAAGCAGAAGGCAGAATCAAAGGCAGCTGAAGAAGCTGCTGCTGTTGCCGAATAACTAGTAACGAAAAAGGGACTCATACGGGTCGCGAGCTGCTCTTTAACCTCGCTTACCCCGCATGAGTCCCTTTTTTAATTCTCACTAAGAACAACTATGGATAGGGTTGGAACATGTTGGTAGTCGCGCTCACCGGTGGAATTGGCGCTGGAAAATCTACCGTTGCCCAGAACTTTGCCGAACTAGGTGCTCTTGTTATAGATGCAGACCAGTTGGCACGTATCGCAATTGAACGTGGTTCCGATGGTTTTGCCGAGGTTCTACTTCGCTTTGGTGATGAAATTATTCTCAATGGAGATATCGACCGAAAGAAGTTAGCAGAGATTGTCTTCAGCGACGAGGCTGCTCGTAGAGATCTAGAGAAGATAATCCACCCACGCGTTCAGGCAATTTTCGCTGAAGCTGTCGAAGATCTAGAGCACGACGATATTTTGATTTATGAAATTCCGCTTCTAATCGAAACTGATGCTGCTGAGAAGTTTGATTACGTTATTACAGTTGAAGCAGATATGGAGCTTCGCAAAGAGAGGCTCTTGAAGAAGGGGCTCTACATCTCTCAGATTGAGAAGCGGATGGCTGCCCAAGCTACACAAGAGTCTCGAGAAGCAATCGCAGATCACGTAATTCGCAATGATGGCGATGAGGATTCGCTGCTGCGCCAGGTCGAGAATCTCTGGGAGAGCGTTCTCGTGCCTCAATCGCTAGGCTAACTCTGTGCGCCCCATTACTGATCTACAGCGAAAAGTCGCTCCCTTTGAGGTCATCAGTGATTATGTTCCGGCCGGCGATCAGCCAGCTGCAATAGATGAGATCGCTCGAAGAATTACAGCTGGCGAGCAAGATGTCGTACTCCTTGGCGCCACGGGTACGGGTAAATCAGCAACAACCGCCTGGCTCATTGAGAGATTGCAGAGACCAACTCTTGTCTTAGCTCCAAATAAAACTCTGGCTGCTCAGCTAGCCAATGAGTTCCGTGAACTTCTGCCAAATAACGCCGTCGAGTACTTTGTTTCATATTACGACTACTACCAGCCAGAAGCCTATGTTCCTCAGACCGATACTTTCATTGAGAAAGATTCAAGTGTTAACGATGAGGTCGAGCGTCTGCGCCACTCTGCAACGAACTCTCTTCTCACCCGACGCGATGTCATTGTTGTAGCAACCGTTTCTTGTATTTATGGACTTGGCACTCCTCAGGAGTACATAGACCGGATGATTCGCCTCAAGGTGGGCGATGAGATTGAACGGAACGCACTCTTACGTAAATTCGTGGATGTGCAATATAAGAGAAACGATATGGCCTTCGAACGTGGAACTTTTAGAGTTCGAGGCGATACCGTTGAAATCATTCCGATGTACGAGGAACTTGCAGTTCGCATCGAGATGTTCGGTGATGAGATTGAGAAGATCATGACACTCAACCCTCTCACCGGTGAGATAGTGCACGATGAGACTGAAATTTACATCTTCCCAGCAACGCACTACGCCGCAGGGCCTGAGACGATGAAACGCGCGATGTCGGATATTCAAGACGAGCTACAGATCCAACTCAATCTCTTCAAGAAGCAAGGTAAATTGCTCGAAGAGCAGCGTCTGCGGATGCGCACAACTTTCGATCTCGAAATGATGGAGCAGCTTGGTTTCTGTTCAGGAATTGAAAACTACTCGCGCCATCTCGATGGTCGCGGACCAGGGTCTGCACCTAACTGTCTCCTTGATTACTTCCCTGAAGATTTCCTGGTTGTGATCGATGAAAGCCATGTCACTGTTCCACAGATTGGCGCAATGTTTGAGGGCGATGCATCGCGCAAAAGGACACTTGTAGAACACGGCTTCCGTCTTCCTAGCGCGCTAGATAACAGACCGCTGAAGTGGCCAGAATTCCTCGAGCGCACCGGACAGAAGGTTTACCTATCTGCGACACCCGGAAAATATGAACTTGAGAAAGTTGGGGGAGATGTTGTCGAACAGGTGATTCGTCCAACTGGTCTCGTTGATCCTCAAATCATTATCAAACCAATTAAGGGCCAGATCGATGATCTTCTGCATGAAATCAATATCCGAGCAGAGAAGAATGAGCGCGTTCTTGTAACAACTCTGACGAAGAAGATGTCTGAAGATCTCACCGATTACCTGCAAGAGCGTGGAGTCAAGGTTCGTTACCTGCACTCTGAGGTAGATACTCTTCGAAGAGTTGAGCTTCTTCGCGAACTTCGCATGGGCGAATATGACGTTCTCATCGGTATCAACTTGCTCCGAGAAGGCCTTGATTTACCTGAAGTCTCACTCGTTGCAATCCTTGATGCAGACAAGGAAGGCTTCCTACGTTCTGCGACATCGCTAATTCAAACGATTGGTCGTGCAGCGCGAAATGTTTCGGGTGAAGTACATATGTATGCCGACAATATGACTGCTGCGATGACAAAGGCGATAGATGAGACTAACCGCCGTCGCGCAAAGCAGGTCGCCTATAACTTAGAGCGCGGAGTTGACCCACAACCGCTTCGTAAGAAGATCTCAGATATCACCGACCTGATTGCTCAAGAGAGCGACGATACAGATGACATCCTGGCGGCGCTCAAGGGTAAGAAATCATCAACCGCTCTACCCTTTACCCCTAAATCGTCAGACTCTATGCCACGCCAAGAGTTAATTGCATTGATAGGCTCCCTCACCGAACAGATGAGAAGTGCAGCAGATCAACTCCAATTTGAACTTGCAGCACGTCTACGTGATGAATTGAAAGAGCTGAAGCGAGAACTTCGTGGAATGGATGAGGCAGGTACATGAGCTTGGTAAAAAATGAGCATTGATAAGTTAGTTGTACGCGGAGCCCGCGAACATAACCTCAAAGATGTCTCGATCGAACTCCCACGCGATGCCCTCATCGTCTTTACCGGATTATCGGGCTCTGGAAAATCAAGCCTCGCATTCGACACCATCTTTGCTGAAGGTCAACGCCGCTATGTTGAATCACTTTCGGCATATGCGCGTCAATTCTTGGGCCAGATGGATAAGCCTGATGTTGATTTCATCGAGGGCTTATCTCCTGCGGTCTCAATCGACCAAAAATCTACAAACCGAAATCCTCGCTCAACTGTAGGAACAATTACAGAGGTTTACGATTACTTTAGATTGCTCTTCGCACGTGCCGGTCGCCCTCACTGTCCAAGTTGCAAGAAGCCAGTCTCACGACAGAGCCCACAACAAATTGTGGATCAGATCTTGACGATGCCAGCGACAACCAAATTCCAGGTGCTGGCTCCCGTTATTCGTGAACGTAAGGGAGAGTTCGTAGACCTGTTCGCAGAGTTAGTAACTCAAGGTTATTCGCGTGCACGCGTCGATGGCGAGATCATCACTCTTACTGAACCACCAAAGCTTAAGAAGCAAGAGAAGCACACCATTGAAGTTGTCATTGATCGCCTTACGGCGAAGGCGGAGAGCAAATCCCGACTTACAGATTCGATTGAAACCGCGCTCAAGCTAGGAAACGGTCTTGTACTTCTTGATTTTGTCGATGCTAAGTCAGGGGAGAAGGAGCACACCTACAGTGAGCACCTTGCATGTCATGACTGCAACCTCTCCTTTGAGGAACTTGAACCACGTTCATTCTCATTTAACTCACCTTTTGGTGCCTGCCCAGAGTGTTCAGGTATAGGTACAAAGCTAGAGGTCGATGAAGATCTCATCATTCCTGATGATTCAATCTCGATCAATGAGGGCGCTATCGCACCTTGGGCTGGTGGGCAATCATCCGAGTACTTCCTGCGGTTGTTAGAAGCGCTTGCATCTGAACTTAAGTTCTCGATGGATAACCCTTGGAAGAAACTTTCGGTTAAGGCTAAAGAGGCAATCATCAACGGCTTCGATTACGAAGTTCATGTGAAGTACAAGAATCGATATGGCCGCGTCCGTAACTACTCAACAGGATTCGAAGGGGTAGTGCCATTTATCCATCGTCGTCACTCTGAGACAGATAGTGATTACAGCCGCGATAAGTATGAGGCTTATATGCGCGAGACTCCTTGCCCTACATGTAAGGGTGCGCGTTTAAAGCCGGAAGTTCTAGCTGTCACACTTGGAGGAAAGAGCATTGCTGAAGTGTGTGCGCTCTCTATCGATGATTGCGCGGCATTTTTAAAGGAAGTAACTCTCAATAAACGTGAGGCGCAGATTGCTGAACGCGTTATGAAAGAGGTGCATGCACGTCTTGGCTTCTTGCTCGACGTCGGACTTGATTACCTATCTCTCGACCGTCCTGCGGCAACTCTTTCAGGTGGCGAGGCGCAGCGCATTCGCCTAGCAACACAGATCGGTTCAGGCCTTGTCGGCGTTCTCTATGTTCTGGACGAACCATCTATCGGTCTACATCAACGTGATAATCGTCGCCTTATCGATACCTTGACGCGTCTTCGCGATCTTGGGAATACCTTGATTGTTGTAGAGCACGATGAAGAAACAATTCGCACAGCCGATTGGGTTGTAGATATCGGACCTGGAGCTGGTGAACACGGAGGCAAGGTTGTTGTATCTGGTTCTTATGAAGAGCTGATTGCATCGGAAGAATCGATCACAGGCGCATACCTTTCTGGTCGCAGATTGATCGAGATCCCAGATACGCGCCGCCCATTCGATGCAAAACGTCAGCTTGTGGTCAAAGGCGCTAAGGAGAATAACCTCAAAGATATTGAAGTCTCGATTCCACTAGGGCTCTTCGTTTCAGTTACAGGTGTATCAGGATCCGGTAAGTCGACACTCGTTAATGACATTCTCTACACAACTCTTGCTAACAAACTCAACGGTGCGCGCTTAGTTCCAGGTCGTCACAGAACTGTTACGGGTATTGATCAACTAGACAAGGTCGTTCACGTAGATCAATCACCTATCGGTCGCACGCCTCGTTCAAACCCTGCAACATATACAGGTGTATTCGATAAGGTACGTGCGCTCTTTGCTGAAACAACCGAGGCGAAGGTTCGCGGGTATCAGCAAGGTCGCTTCTCATTCAATGTAAAGGGTGGACGCTGCGAGAATTGTTCTGGCGATGGAACGATCACAATTGAGATGAACTTCCTGCCCGATGTCTATGTCCCGTGCGAGGTATGTCATGGTGCGCGCTACAACCGCGAGACTCTAGAAGTTCACTACAAGGGAAAGACGATCGCTGAAGTCCTCGATATGCCGATCGAGATAGCCCACGAGTTCTTTGAATCTGTCCCAACGATTGCTCGTTACCTTAAGACTCTGTGCGATGTTGGACTCGGTTATGTCCGTCTCGGTCAATCTGCTCCAACACTTTCTGGTGGTGAGGCGCAACGAGTCAAGCTCGCAACAGAACTTCAGCGTCGATCAACTGGTCGCACAATCTATGTTCTTGATGAGCCAACAACCGGCCTTCACTTCGAAGATGTCAATAAGTTGCTTGGCGTCTTAAAGCGCCTCGTTGAATCTGGAAATACCGTGATTGTGATTGAACATAATCTCGATGTCATTAAATCCTCCGACTGGGTTATCGATATGGGCCCAGAGGGTGGATTCCGCGGTGGCACAGTTGTTGCAGAAGGAACACCCGAAGAGGTTGCTCTGGTTAAGGCGAGCTACACAGGCCAGTACTTGGCGGAAATCCTCGCGAAAAATCGAGTGACGCCGAAGAAAAAACTAGTCAATACCAAGCCAGCAAAGAAGTAGTTATGGCAGAACCATCTAGTTATCGGCCACGTGAGATTCCTGAAGAGCCGGGCGTCTATCGGTTCTACAATGCAGCCGATAAAGTTATTTATGTTGGCAAGGCAAAGAATCTTAAGAATCGCCTGACGACATACTTTGGATCAAATCTCGCGCAAAAAACATATCGTATGGTTCACGAGGCAGTTCGCGTTGATTGGACAATCGTAGCAACAGAGCTAGAAGCGCTAGCGCTGGAGTTCTCTTGGATCAAGCAATATCACCCTGCATATAACGTCCAGTTTAAGGATGACAAGTCCTATCCATACTTGGCGATCTCCATGAGTGATGAATTTCCACGAATCTTCATCACTCGTAAAGAGAAGCGTCCAGGGCTTAAGTATTTTGGTCCATATACAAATGCATGGGCGCTACGAAATACCTACGAAGTATTGCTTAAAGTCTTTCCGGTTCGATCCTGTAGTGCAGGCAATTTTCAACGCGCTCAAAGAAGCAAGCGTCAATGCCTACTCGGAGATATTGGTAAGTGTGCTGCCCCCTGCGTTGGTTGGGTAACTCCAGAGGAACATCGCGATATCGCAGTAAAGCTCGATTCATTTATGGAGAAAGGGATGGAGAACCTCTTGCCAACCTTGAGGCAAGAGATGGAACTCGCATCCGATATGGAAGAGTTCGAACGAGCCGCACGTTTGCGCGACCAGATTGAATCTTTCGAAAAAGCTCAGAGATCAACTCAAGGAAATCTCTCTGATGATCTCGATGGTGATTTCATCTCGCTACATGAAGAAGGTCTCCATGCTGCCGGCTCAATCTTCATGGTGCGTCGCGGGTCAATTAAGGGATCTCGATCCTGGATTGTGGATCAAGAGAAAGCCCTTGAAGGCGATGACCAGATTGCATCTCTCTTCTTCTCTATCTATAGCCAGAGCGCTCCAACTGATATCCCTCATGAGATTTTCTTAAATCAAGAACCTATTGACCGCGCAGCGCTCGAAGAATGGCTGACATCGTTACGGGGCTCCAAGGTTTCGATAAAAGTTCCTCAACGAGGAGAGAAAGTGGAACTACTTCAGACCGTTGAAAGAAATGCTCATTACGCCCTAGTCCAGTATTTAAGTAAGCGGGCAACTGATGCTGCAGTTTCAGGCAAGGCCCTCCTAGAGCTTGAGGAAGAGCTCCAACTGAGCAGAACTCCACTTCGGATTGAGTGCTATGACATCTCAAATATCTCAGGTACTTCAGTAGTTGCATCGATGGTTGTTTTCGAAGATGGTTTGGCTAAGAAGAGCGAGTATCGACGTTTCATCATCGACACCGATACAGCGCAGGATGACACAAGAGCGATGCATCAAGTGATCACGCGACGCATGAAGCGTTTACTCGCGGATAGAAATGTAAATCAAAGTGAAGTGGCTGAAACGGGTGGACGATTAAGTAAATTCGCATACCCACCTCAACTCATCGTCGTCGATGGCGGAGCGCCACAAGTCAGCGCAGCACAACGCGCCCTCGATGAACTTGGTATTACCGATGTCGCGCTCTGTGGGTTGGCAAAGCGTCTAGAAGAAGTTTGGATGCCTGGTGATAAAGATCCATTGATCCTGCCACGTACAAGCGAGGGTATGTATCTCTTGCAAAGAATTAGAGATGAAGCCCATAGATTTGCGATCACATTCCACCGAAGTCGTCGCTCGAAGGTGATGCTCGAGTCGCTACTCGATGAGATTCCACAATTAGGTGAATCCAGAAGAGCGGCGCTACTTGATCGATTTGGTTCCGTGACCGCTATGAGAAAGGCGAACGTTGAAGAACTCGCATCCACTCCTGGAATTGGAGCAACTATCGCCTCAATTATCTTTACTCATCTCCAATCTCTTTCGAATCCGGGCGTAGATATGCAGACCGGCGAGATACTTGACAGCTAAGGCAGAATAAAGGCCATGACGCAGAAGCAGGGGTCTACTAAAGAGTTACTAGTTCTCACGGGAATGTCCGGTGCTGGGCGCTCGACCGTTGCTCACGCCCTAGAGGATCTTGGTTGGTATGTAGTCGATAACCTTCCTCCAGCACTTCTGCCTCAGTTAGCGGAACAAGCCCTTGATACCCATGCGGCTCTGGCTGTTGTCGTAGATGTGCGCGGCGGGAAATTCTTTGATGAACTCAATAACGCATTAGTAAAGTTAAAGGACCAATCAGTTCCTTATCGCCTTCTCTTTCTCGATGCTTCAGATACCGCCTTGGTTCAGAGATTTGAATCCACGCGTCGTCCACATCCGCTACAAGCACAGGATCGTTTAGTCGATGGCATCTCACGTGAACGCGCAAAGCTGGAAGAAATTCGTGCACAAGCCGATGTCGTTATCGACACATCCAATCTCAACGTTCACCAACTTGAGAAGAGAACAGCAGAGATATTTGCCGCTGGAATGTTGCCAGCACTTCGTATCAATGTCCTTTCTTTTGGATATAAATATGGAATTCCGGTTGATGCTGATCTAGTCCTTGATTGCAGATTCATTCCTAATCCTCATTGGATTCCAGAGCTACGTCCGCTCAATGGTCTGGACGCACCTGTTTCGCAGAAAGTTCTTTCAAGCGATGGTGTTGCAGATTTCGTGAAGAGTTATGTCGACGTTGTTCGTCAGATGACACCTGGCTACTTCCGAGAAGGAAAGAAGTACGTCACTATCGCAATTGGATGTACCGGTGGGAAGCACCGATCTGTTGCCATTGCTGAAGAAATAGCGAAACAACTAGCTTCAACATCGACTGAGTTAGAGATATCGGCCCATGCAACCCATCGTGATGTAGGACGTGAATGAGCCCTGCTAAGAGAGTCGTTGCACTTGGGGGAGGACATGGACTTGCTGCGACGCTGACATCGCTTCGTCAATTTACTTCAGATATAACTGCAATTGTTACAGTCGCTGACAATGGAGGCTCTAGCGGTCGATTGCGCGAAGAGTTCTCGATTATGCCGCCCGGTGATTTACGTATGGCACTCGCTGCACTATGTGGAGATGACGAGTGGGGTAGAAGTTGGGCTGAGATTATGCAGTACCGCTTCACAAGTGAGGGTGACCTCAATGGCCATCCAATTGGAAATTTACTTCTGGCAGCGTTGTGGGATAGAGATGGAGATACGGTCGCAGGCTTAGATCGCGTTGCAACTCTCTTAAAAGTTATTGGTCGCGTACTGCCTATGGCTGATCAACCGCTGGATATCGAAGCTACCTTTGAGGATAAAGCTGGAGTTAAGATCGTTCGAGGACAAGCAGAAGTAGCAACTGCCAATGGTCGCTTCAAATCAATTCGAATCATTCCTGAAAATCCAGGCGCTCGTAAGGAATCTCTTGATGCCATTGCAGAGGCAGAGTGGATCACAATGGGTCCAGGGTCGTGGTTCTCTAGTGTTATTCCACATCTCTTAGTTCCTGCCCAAAGAGATGCGATTGTGGCCTCGAGAGCGAAGAAAATTCTCTTACTCAATTTAGATACTTCTGATCAAAGTGCGGGGGAGTATGCCGGTTACTCTCCCCTCGAACATCTTGCTATTTTGCATGAATATGCACCTGCCTTGAAGTTTGACCTTGTGGTTGTCGATTCATCCACTTCGGGGCAGGCAGAGTTGAAGAGCCATCTTTCAACCTTAGGTTCAGAGTTTTTATCGGTCGATTTGCGCAGCAGTGCATCACCTCTGCATCACGATGTGAAAAAATTAGCCTCGCTTTTTACGCACATCGATAGAGAAATACTGGTTGGATAAGCCCATGGCAATGACAGCGGCGGTTAAGGACGAACTAAGTCGTCTATCGGTGACTAAGCCTTGCTGTCGTAAAGCCGAAGTCTCATCCTTGCTCCGTTTCGCTGGCGGGCTACATATCGCATCTGGCAAGGTAGTTATCGAAGTAGAGCTCGACACTTCACAGAGCGCACGTAGACTTAAGAAGGATATCGCCGATATTTACGGACACGATAGTGATCTTGCAGTTCTCTCATCGAGCGGTCTACGTAAAGGTTCTCGCTATGTCGTTCGAGTCATCGAATCAGGCGATGCACTTGCGCGCCAAACAGGTTTAATTGATGCAAATGGTCGCCCAGTTCGTGGACTTCCGCCACAAGTTGTTGCGGCAAATGTTTGCGATGCTGAGGCGGCTTGGCGTGGAGCTTTCATCGCTCATGGTTCACTTACAGAACCTGGACGCTCTTCATCACTAGAAATCACTTGTCCTGGACCTGAGGCAGCACTTGCGCTTGTCGGTGCAGCGCGTCGCCTCAATATTGTTGCAAAAGCTCGCGAAGTGCGCGGAGTTGATCGCGTCGTTATACGTGATGGCGATGCAATCGGCGTATTACTCACACGTCTTGGCGCCCATGAGAGCGTTCTTGCCTGGGAAGAGCGCCGTATGCGCCGCGAAGTACGAGCCACCGCAAACCGTCTTGCAAACTTTGATGATGCGAACCTTCGCAGATCTGCACGTGCGGCTGTTGCAGCTGCAGCGCGAGTTCAACGTGCGATGGAAATTTTGGGGCCAGAAATTCCAGATCATTTAAAGGAAGCTGGCGAACTTCGGATCTCGCATGGTCAGGCAAGTCTTGAAGAGTTAGGTTCTCTTGCAACGCCACCGATGACGAAGGATGCAATTGCAGGTCGTATCCGTCGATTGCTCGCGATGGCCGATAAGCGCGCTGCTGAACTTGGAATTCCTGATACCGAGGCGGGACTTTCGCCAGATTTGCTGGGCGAGTAGCGGCCTCTCGGCTGATAGACTTCAACCTCAAGCCCCCAACGTTGTGGCGTAAGCGAAAGCCACCTTTATTGCAGGGCGCTTTACTATCTTAGAAGAGGTTTTTTCATGATTAATGTTGGAATTAATGGTTTTGGACGTATTGGTCGCAACTTCTTTCGCGCGGCACTCACAAACCCAGATATCAATATCGTAGGTATTAACGACCTTACAGATAATGCCACTTTGGCCCACCTTCTTAAATATGACTCAATCCTCGGTCGTCTCGGCCTAGAGGTTACGCACACAGATGACACAATCACTGTTGGCGGAAAGACAATCAAGGTTTTTGCAGATCGCGACCCAGCAAATCTTCCATGGGCATCTGTAAAAGCAGATATCGTTATTGAATCTACAGGTCACTTCACAAAGGCTGCAGATGCGAAGAAGCACATCACAGCTGGCGCGAAGAAAGTGATCATTTCTGCACCTGCAACAGATGAAGACATCACAATCGTTATGGGCGTGAACCACGATAAGTACGACCCAGCGAACCACAACGTGATTTCAAATGCATCTTGCACAACTAACTGTCTGGCTCCAATGGCAAAGGTACTCCACGATAACTGGGGCATCGTTAAGGGTCTGATGACAACTATTCACGCCTACACAAACGACCAGGTAATCCTTGATTTCCCACATAAGGATCTCCGTCGTTCACGCGCTGCAGCAACAAATATGATTCCAACATCAACAGGTGCCGCTAAGGCAATCTCTCTCGTAATGCCAGAACTCAAGGGCAAGCTCGATGGATATGCAATGCGCGTTCCAGTCCCAACAGGATCAGCCACAGACCTCACAGTGGAACTTGCTAAGGAAGCAACAGCGGCAGAGATCAATGCAGCTATGAAGGCTGCAGCTAACGGTCCGCTTAAGGGATTCCTTTCATACACTGAAGATCCAATCGTCTCTTCAGATATCGTGACAGATCCTTCATCATGTATCTTCGATTCAGGCCTCACTAAGGTAATCGGAAATCAGGTAAAGGTTGTTGGTTGGTATGACAACGAATGGGGTTACTCAAACCGCCTCGTTGACCTTGTTGGTTATGTAGGTAAGTCTCTCTAATGTCTTTATTGGCCGACCTAGATGTAACAGGTAAGCGAGTCTTTCTTCGCTGCGATCTTAATGTTCCTTTAAAAGAAGGAAAGATCACAGATGATGGTCGTATTCGTGCATCATTGCCAACAATTAATGCTCTCCTCGCAAAAGGAGCAAGCATTGTTATTGCAGCGCATCTAGGTCGTCCAAAAGGCGAGGCAAAGCCGGAACTCTCACTCGCTCCAGTTGCAGTTCGTCTTGCAGAACTTTTAGGAAAGCCAGTTCAATTTGCTGGAGCGATCACTGGTTCAGATGTAACCGCAAAGGCTGAAGCGCTTAAGAGCGGTGAAATTCTGCTCCTTGAAAATATTCGTTACTCAGCAGCAGAAACATCAAAGGATGAGGCAGAGCGCATGGCGCTTGCTACAGATCTTGCAGCACTTGCAGATGCGTATGTCGGCGATGGGTTTGGAGCTGTTCACCGTAAGCACGCTTCAGTCTTTGATCTGCCTAAGCTCCTTCCACATACGGCAGGAACGCTTGTCGCAGCAGAGGTGGAAGTACTTAAGAAGCTCACAGTTGATCCGGTTCGTCCATATGGTGTTGTACTTGGTGGCTCAAAGGTTTCGGACAAGATTGGTGTAATTGCAAACCTTCTTGGAAAAGTAGATGTGATGGCAATTGGCGGAGGCATGCTCTTCACATTCCTTGCAGCACAAGGAAAAGAGATTGGTTCATCGCTTGTCGAGCGCGACCTCATTGACACCGTTAAAGGCCTGATTAAGCAAGCAGAAGATTCTGGGGTAAAACTCTTACTTCCAACCGATATTTTCGTTGCACCAACCTTTTCGGCAGATGCAACTCCTACATTAGTAGGTGCAGATTCAATTCCCGCAGATCAAATGGGACTCGATATTGGACCCGAGACAGCAGCTGCATTTGCATCAGCAATCAAGGGATGTAAGACGGTATTTTGGAATGGACCAATGGGCGTATTTGAATTTCCGAACTTCGCTAATGGCACGAAGGTGATCGCTCAGGCACTCACTGAAGTTGATGGAATTTCAGTTGTAGGCGGGGGAGACTCGGCAGCAGCAGTTCGAGCACTTGGTTTCGCTGATAATCAATTTGGATATATCTCAACTGGTGGTGGAGCATCACTCGAGTATCTTGAAGGAAAAGAACTTCCTGGACTTACAGCGCTCGATCTCTAAATTTCATTTAACTATTTTCTAAGGAGCAGATGATGCGTAAACCGCTAATGGCAGGCAATTGGAAGATGAACCTGAATCACCTTGAGGCGATTGCAGTTGCACAGAAGCTTGTCTACTCACTTGAAGATAAAGATTACGAGGCTGTAGATGTGGCAATCATTCCTCCATTTACAGATATTCGATCGATTCAAACCATGGTTGATGGCGATCGCCTTCGCCTTCAATACGGTGCACAGGATCTTTCTCCAGAGAGTTCAGGCGCCTTTACGGGGGATATCTCTGGATCAATGCTTGCAAAACTTGGTTGCACATATGTAGTTATTGGCCACTCAGAGCGCCGCGCTATTCATAAGGAAGATGACGCACTCATTAACCGCAAAATCAAGGCCGCTCTGGCAAATGAGCTCACTCCGATCTTCTGTGTTGGCGAAGAGCTAGCAGTTCGTGAATCTGGAACACATGTTTCACATGTTATTCGACAGGTACGTGCAGGCCTTGAGGGATTCCATAAGCCAGAACTTAAGAAGATCGTAATTGCATACGAACCTGTATGGGCTATCGGCACAGGAAAGACAGCTACTCCTGAAGATGCGCAGGAAGTCTGCGCTGCAATCCGAGAGGAAGTTGAACAGATTGGATCTGCCGAGATAGCTGCAAATATGCGAATTCTCTATGGAGGCTCAGTAAAGTCTGCAAATATCGTTGAAATTATGAAACAAGGCGATGTTGATGGGGCCCTCATTGGGGGAGCCAGCCTTGATCCAGAGGAGCTAGCCAAGATCGTGAAGTTCCACGCTCAGGCGTAATTCAAAACTTTACAACCGATTCGGGTATCCTTTACCCCTACCTCTTAAGGAGTTTTACCGTGGCTTTAGCGCTCTCAATCTTCTTGATAATTACGAGCATCGTGATGATCCTTCTCGTCCTCCTGCATAAGGGAAAGGGAGCTGGTCTCTCAGATCTCTTCGGTGGCGGAATCTCATCTAATTACGGCGGTTCATCTGTCGTAGAACGTAACCTTGATCGCATCACAATCGTCGTCGGTGGACTTTGGTTCGCCGCCGTTGTTGGTCTCTCACTTGTTTTGAAGGGTTAATTGATGGCAAGTGCAATTCGCGGAAGCCGTGTCGGCGCCGGCCCAATGGGCGAGGCGGAGCGCGGAGATCAGATCGAGCGCGCAACAGTTTCATATTGGTGCGCAAAGGGACATGAAGTTCGTCCATCTTTCGCAGTCGAAGAGACTGTAGTTATTCCAGACTCTTGGGATTGCCCAAAGTGTGGTCTTCCCGCTGGTCGCGACAAGAACAATCCACCGAGTGCTGTTGTAAATGTTCCTTACAAGACTCACCTTGCATATGTGAAGGAGCGCCGCACAGATAAGGAAGGCGAAAAGATTCTTGAGGATGCGCTACGTAAGTTGCGCGGAGATGATATCGAGTAGCTTTCGACTAAATATTAAAGACTTCTAGCAGCTGCAAGAAGTTGGTCAATACCCGCACTTCTGTTCTGTAGATGCAGACGAAGTAGCGGGTATTTTCTTGTAGCAAGGGCTCTGTTATCGCCGATCGCCTGAGCAAAGAGGAGCGTCTTCAATGAGAAAGCTCGACCAGGGATCTCGAAGTCTATGGATGTATCCCCAGTTATCTGTAGGAAAGAACCATTCTTCTGTCCTCCTTTATGGAATTGTCCTGTCGAATGCAAGAAACGTGGACCCCACCCAAAGGAGGTTGGTTTCCCTGATTTCTGAGAAAGAATCGAACGAAGTTCGGCAACCTTTACATCATCCTTGCGATCTAGATAAGCCATGACCGCTATATATCCGCCATCTTTTACATCTTCAATAAATGTTGCAAGAGCATCCTTAAGTGATTGGCCATCACCAAATATTTCCACACCGCTATCAATGCAATCGGGTGTAAATATTGGAATTTGATTCTGCCATTCATTGAGACAAGCGGCAGTCTGCTCTTTCGCTTCTGTGACATTTGGTTGATTAAATGGATCAATCTTCAAACCAACGCCCAAGAGAGCTGTAACCCACTCCCAAAAAATAAATTGAGCGCCAAGTTCGCCCTCAACAACGAGATCGGATCCTGTTCCAGCGAAGGAGACAGTCAGCGACCCGCCAATCTTCGCCACCTGTCCGTTCTCTGTAGCAATCGGAAGTCGACCAACGGAATCTTTCCCTGTTGATTCTGCAACTAGTTGTTCAATCCAGTCAGAGAGTCCTGGGACCTTTGATTGATCGTCGGTAAATGCAATGTATTGCTCTGATTCGGCGATGAGCAGGTAGGCAATATCAAGGATTGTGGAAGGATCTGAAAGGAACCCTTCCTTCTCGCTCTGCGCATCACGTAAGAGTTTCTCAATATCGATACCGATCAGCGCTGATGGAACTAGCCCAAATGCGCTCAGCACGCTAAAGCGTCCTCCAACGTTGGGATCGGCATTTACTACGGTAAAACCTGCAGCACGTACTTCTATATCCAATGGGGAGCCTGGGTCGGTCACAAAGAGGATATGTTCAGTTGGATTGATTCCTGCTTCGTGGAACTTACCCTCGAATAAGGCGCGTTGCGAGGATGTTTCGATAGTTGATCCAGATTTCGAGCTAACCACGACGAGAGTCTCGGCTAAATCTTTGCCAATTGCATGCACTGCATAGTGAGGATCTGTTGAGTCAAAGATAAATAACTCTCTGCCATTGCTCCGGGCGATCACTTCAGGGCCGAGTGAAGAGCCTCCCATTCCGCAGAGCACAATTCGCTTGCAATCTTCGAACTTCTCTCTCAGAGAGGAAAGTTCATGAAGCATTGAGAGAGAAGCTTCGGGAAGATCTACCCAATTAAGGCGGATAGCAGCTTCATTCGATGCCTTAGTACCCCAGATGGTTGAGTCCTTCAGGGCGATCTTAGGATGGGCAGCAGCCAACTTCTTGTAGAGATCAGAACTTCTCTCGACCTTCTTAAGAAGAGGGCCCGAAATTTTCATTAAGCAAGAGCCTTTTGGATATCTCCAACAACTCGCTCTACGGTAAATCCAAACTCTGTAAAAAGTTTAGGCGCTGCAGCAGATGCACCGTAATGGTCGAGTGAAATAATCACACCACTATCTCCGACATATTCGCGCCATCCAAGCGAGATTCCTGCCTCAATGCTGACGCGGAGTGAGTTCCTTGGAATCACGGAATCCTGGTAACTCTTTGACTCTTCGTTAAACCACTCTAGGCAAGGAGCGCTCACTACTCGTGTAGAAATTCCCTGAGCTTCGAGTGCAATCTGTGAATCGAGGGCTAGGGGAATCTCGGAACCTGTAGCGATGATTGTTACCTTTGGCGCAGTCGACGCCTCTTTAAGGATGTAGGCACCTTGATTAACTCCAGAAACCGCTCCATGCGTTGTGCGATCGACAGTTCTTAGATTCTGACGAGATAGCAAGAAGCCTGCTGGCTTATTGCGTTTCAGAACTGCCTTCCACGCTTCAGTTACTTCATTGGCATCTGCCGGACGAATAACTGCAAAGTTTGGAATTGCTCGTAGCGCGGCAAAATGTTCGATCGGTTGATGCGTTGGTCCATCCTCGCCCACACCGATTGAATCGTGGGTCCACACGAAGGTAGATGGAATATCCATTATTGCGGCGAGGCGCACAGATGGACGCATGTAATCGCTGAAAACAGCAAAGGTGCCGCCGAATGTACGAGAAAGTCCATGAAGTGCGATTCCGTTAATAATCGAACCCATTGCGTGTTCGCGAATACCAAAGTGAATGATGCGACCATATGGATCGGCGTTTTTCATCTCACTTGAGGCTGGTAAGAATGAATTACCACCTTCGATAGTTGTCATATTTGAATCCGCTAAATCTGCTGAACCGCCCCAGAATTCTGGAAGTACCTTTGCAATCGCATTGATGACATGTCCAGAGGCTGAACGTGTAGCCATATCTTTGCCGGCTTCGAAAGTTGGGAGAGTTGCTTCCCATCCTTGAGGAAATTCTCGCGAAGTTAAACGCTTGAGCAGTGTCGCCTTCTCCGGATTGGCGCTCTGCCATTGGCTGAACTTTGCATCCCACTGACTGCGAAGAGAAGCCCCGCGATCCTTTACTGCACGAACATGTGCGAAGACATCATCTGGCATTGCAAAAGATTCATCTGGATTAAGGCCAAGCTCCTTCTTGGTCGCAGCAATTTCTTCATCACCAAGTGCAGAACCGTGTGACTTCGCTGTTCCGCGTAACTTTGGCGCAGGCCAAGCAATCACTGAGTGCATACGAATGATTGATGGCTTTGAGGTCTCTGCCTTCGCCTTTACCATTGCAGCATCAAGTGCAACGAGGTCAATATTTCCATCGGCAAGAGCTGCAACTTCTTGAACATGCCAACCATATGCACGATAACGCGCAGCGACATCCTCAGTAAACGAGACGTGAGTATCGCCCTCGATCGAAATTCTATTGTCGTCATAAATGAGATTGAGATTTCCGAGTTGTTGAGTTCCAGC
Organism: Actinomycetes bacterium; assembly: GCA_041303615.1. Classification (GTDB taxonomy): domain Bacteria; phylum Actinomycetota; class Actinomycetes; order Nanopelagicales; family Nanopelagicaceae; genus Planktophila. Next base: position 6,256 of record JBFYOX010000006.1, on the reverse strand, counting down.
TAGTGAAGATGCTTCACCTGAAACACCTTCTTGTAGATCTCCATCGGAGCAGAGAACCCAAATGGAATGATCAAAAGGTGATGTTCCAGCGGGGGCAGTTGGGTCTAGTAATCCGCGCTCGTAACGTGCGGCCATCGCAAAGCCAACTGCAGTTGCAACGCCAGCACCCAGAGGGCCGGTAGTCATTTCAACGCCGGCAGTATGTCCAAACTCCGGATGGCCAGGTGTTAATGAACCCCAAGTTCGGAAAGATTTCATATCTTCCATCTCGAGTCCATAACCGCTGAAGAAGAGTTGAGTGTAGAGAGTGAGCGAAGAGTGTCCGCAGGAGAGGATAAAACGATCTCGACCTAGCCACTGTGGATCAGATGGATCGTGAATCAAATGTCGTTGGAATAAGTTGTAGGCGACAGGGGCTAATGCCATTGCAGTTCCTGGATGGCCATTACCAACCTTTTGGACGCTATCCATTGCAAGGGCGCGTGCATAAGCAACTGCGCGATCATCTAGCGCTGTCCAACCGGCGATCTGTGACATGACTACTCCTTGATTTTCGAGTTGTATTTTGATTTCTTTAGGCGGGTTTACGTATAACGGAGATTCGGATACGCCACGCTGCGATCCAAACTAGTACTGAACCTAATAAGTGGAATCCGACGAGAAGCTCTGGCACACCATTGAAGTACTGGATATATCCAATTACACCCTGAAGTAGCGAGATTACAAAGAATATCTTCAGCCAATTCTTGGTCTCGTATCGCAAATCTGGTGAGCGGTAGAAATAAATGGTGATAGCCATCAGCAGCCAAACCGAGAGACTGTGATATCGGGTAATTGTCGTGATAGAGAAATCTAATCGAGGCGAATCAACGTCGCCCGCATGAGGTCCTGTCCCTGTCACTAAAGTTCCAATTGCGATCGCGATAAATGTCATGTTCACATGCAATAGCGAGATTCGACTAATTCTTACCTTTGTTGAAGAAGTTCGAACCTGAGATGTTCGTCTACGTGAATGCAGTGATGTTGCGGCCCCAATAAGTATTGTAGATAGCAAGAAATGTGATGCAACCGAGAGTGGATTGAGATTCGTTAGAACAGTTATTCCGCCTAGGACGCCCTGCGCAAGAATTCCGAGAATCTGAGTTGCAGCCAAAAACCTAAGATCGCGCCTTCCGGCTCGTAAGACGGCAATCATCGTTGCAACAGCGGCGAAGAAGAGCGCAAATGTTAAGAGTCGATTTCCAAATTCGATCCAAGCATGCAACTGTCCCTCAGCTTGGCCTTCAATGGGTAGATATGAGCCCGGAACGCATTCGGGCCAAGTAGGGCAACCGAGCCCTGATCCTGTAAGGCGAACCGCTCCACCTGTAATAACGAGGGCACTTTGCAGGAAGAGGAGCAGTCCGGTGAGAGCTGGCAGAACTCGTCGAGAGATTGCCCCATATTTGCTCATGAGGCCTAGCCTATGACCTACGCCCTAGTAAGACACCTTTCTTTAAGTGGCGGGGGAGTGCGAATTAAGACACAATACTGTTGTGAAATTCGATGACCTCGGTACGCGGGAAGCGGTGGCGCGCTCCGTACTGGAGAACGGACCGTCTACGGCGGTAGTCCTGGGCGAACGTTTAGGTCTGACCCCGGCAGGCATTCGACGACACCTTGATCTTCTCGTCGCAGATGGAATTCTCGAAGCGCGCGATCCTCATAGCGCACTCTTGCGTGGAAGAGGGCGACCTTCAAAAGTTTTCGTAATGACCGACAGTGGGCGTCAGCAGTTTGAGCATTCTTATGATGACTTAGCGGTAGCGGCACTTAAATTTATGTCAGCTCAGGCAGGCGAACAAATGGTCCAAGGCTTTGCCAATAGTCGCGCAGAAGATATTAAGCGTAAGGCTGAGAAAGTGTTGGTAAAGCGTTCTCATAAAACAGAAGCGCTTGCAACATTTCTTACAGAACAAGGTTATGCAGCAAGTATCGAAGTTCGTGCACAAGGCGAGCAGCTCTGTCAGCATCACTGCCCGATTGCTCACGTAGCTGCAGAGTTCCCACAACTCTGCGAAGCAGAGACTGAAGCTTTCTCGCAAATTCTCGGCACTCACGTTCAAAGATTGGCAACAATCGCGCATGGCGACGGTGTCTGCACAACGTATATTCCTAAAGTTAGCTCCAAAGTTTCTCTACAAAAGAAAGTCACAACAACCGCTGGAAAGGCGAAATAATGACAACAGCACATCCTGAACTCGAAGGCCTTGGAAATTACGAATACGGCTGGTCTGACAGTAACGATGCGGGTTCTAACGCTAAGCGTGGTCTAAGTGAAGAAGTTGTTCGCGATATCAGCGCTAAGAAGAGCGAACCGCAATGGATGCTTGATCTTCGCCTTAAGGGTTTGGCGCTCTTCGATAAGAAGCCGATGCCGTCATGGGGATCTGACCTCTCAGGAATCTTCTTTGACACCATCAAGTACTTCGTTCGCTCGACAGAGAAGCAAGCGACAACCTGGGATGATCTTCCAGATGATATTAAGAACACCTACGACCGTTTAGGTATTCCAGAGGCAGAGAAGCAGCGCCTCGTCTCTGGTGTTGCAGCGCAGTACGAATCTGAAGTTGTCTATCACTCAATCCGTGAAGACCTTGAGAAGCAAGGCGTTATCTTCCTTGATACAGATAGCGGCCTCAAGCAGCACCCAGAACTCTTTAAAGAGTACTTCGGCTCTGTAATTCCTGTCGGAGACAATAAGTTTGCAGCTCTAAATACATCTGTCTGGTCAGGTGGCTCATTCATCTACGTACCAAAGGGTGTACATGTAGATATTCCACTACAGGCATATTTCCGTATCAATACAGAGAATATGGGTCAGTTCGAACGTACATTGATCATTGCGGATGAAGATTCATATATCCACTATGTAGAAGGCTGTACAGCGCCTATCTATAAGTCAGATTCTCTTCACTCAGCGGTTGTCGAAATCATCGTGAAGAAGGGCGCACGCGTGCGCTACACAACGATTCAAAACTGGTCTAACAACGTTTATAACTTGGTAACAAAGCGCGCGACATGTGCAGAGGGTGCAACTATGGAATGGGTTGATGGAAATATCGGCTCGAAGGTAACTATGAAGTACCCAGCTGTAATGTTGATGGGACCACATGCAAAGGGAGAAACACTCTCACTCGCATTCGCAGGCCCTGGTCAGCACCAGGATTCAGGAGCGAAGATGGTTCACGCAGCTCCATACACATCTTCATCTGTTATCTCTAAATCTGTAGCTCGCGGCGGTGGACGTACTTCATATCGTGGCCTCGTTCAGGTTCAAGAGGGTGCGCACCACTCCGCAAGTACTGTTAAGTGCGATGCTCTGCTCGTTGACACAATTTCACGTTCAGATACATATCCATATGTTGATATCCGCGAAGATGATGTTTCTATGGGTCACGAAGCAACAGTTTCAAAGATCTCAGATGATCAGCTCTTCTACTTGATGTCTCGTGGACTCAATGAAGATGAAGCGATGGCGATGATTGTTCGCGGATTTATCGAACCAATCGCACGCGAGCTTCCAATGGAGTACGCACTGGAACTCAACCGACTCATCGAACTTCAGATGGAAGGCGCAGTCGGCTAATGACAACCCTTCAATCAAACCTTCTAGAAAATCACACACCTACGGGTCGTGAAGAGGCATGGAGATTTACTCCACTCAAGCGACTTGGCGGTCTTCACGATGGAACGGCAAAACCAGTACTTCGTAACTCACTAGCAGCGAAGTCGTCCCTGCCTACAGGAGTCACTCTAAAGTTCGAAGAGTTCTCTTCTCTGACTGAGACTGATGATGCAATTGTTAATCGTGTTCGTGAATTTACAAAGACAGGTGCCATTCTTGCGATTGCACCTAACACTGAACTTAACGAACCAATCTTTCTCAATCGCTCATCCTCTGGCACTGATGAGGCCGAGTTCTCTCGTGTTCTGATCAAGGCGGGCAACCACTCAAAGGCAACCATTGTTCTCGAAAACACAGGCGACACACATCTGGCCGAAGATCTCGAAATCCTTGTTGAGCCAGGTGCAAACCTCACCTTTATCTCCCTTCAAGAGTGGGGTTCAAAGACGATTCATGCAGCGCGCCATCACGCGGTTGTAGATAGAGATGCAACTTTTAAGTCAATTGTGGTCACATTGGGTGGAGATCTTGTTCGCTTATTGCCGACAGTAGATTTCATTGCACCTGGTGCATCGTGCGATTTATCTGGCGTCTACTTTGCAACTGAAGGTCAATTCTTTGAACACCGTATGTTCGTTGACCATAAAGTTCCAAATGCGAAATCTCGCGTTAACTACAAGGGTGCACTGGCAGGGGATAAGGCTCACACAGTGTGGATCGGCGACGTTTTTATTCGCGCAGCAGCTGAAGGTACTGATACCTACGAACTAAACCGTAACTTGCTCCTCTCAGATGGAGCTCGCGCAGATTCAGTTCCTAACCTTGAGATCGAGACAGGCGAGATTGTTGGCGCAGGACACGCGTCAACTACTGGTCGCTTCGATGACGAACAACTCTTCTACTTAATGTCGCGCGGCATCAATATGGAAGATGCGCGTCGCCTCGTTGTTCGCGGCTTCTTTAACGAGATTGTCTCCGAGATCGGAATTGAAGAGATTCAGAACCGCCTTATGGATCGCATCGATAATGAGCTTGCAAAGGCAGGGAAGTAATGTCAGATATTTCATTGGCAACGCTCGCTGAAGGAAAGCCAGTTCGCATCGAGAAGAATGGCGAAGCTATCTGTGTCGCAAGAGTTGGCGCAGAAGTCTTCGCAATCGGAGATGTCTGCAGCCACTCGGATGCATCACTTTCTGAAGGCGATATTTCAAATTTTAAGATTGAATGTTGGCTCCATGGAGCTGAGTTTGATCTTCGTACAGGTGAAGCACTGACTCCGCCTGCAGTAGCACCTGTAAAGACATATCCAGTAACCATCGACGGAGACTCCGTCACGGTAGAGATGTAACGGAGAAGATAATGAGCACTCTAGAGATTCGTGGCCTAAAGGTTTCTGTCGATACAGAGCAAGGCCCAGTTGAAATTCTTAAAGGCGTAGATCTGACTATCAAGTCGGGTGAAACTCACGCAATCATGGGGCCAAACGGTTCTGGTAAATCAACTCTTGCATACTCAATTGCAGGACATCCTAAGTACACAATCACGTCAGGCACTGTCACTCTCGATGGTGAAGATGTTCTTGAAATGTCAGTTGATGAGCGCGCGAAGGCTGGACTCTTCCTTGCAATGCAGTACCCGGTAGAAGTACCTGGCGTATCTGTCTCAAACTTTCTTCGTACAGCTGCAACAGCCCTTCGCGGTGAAGCTCCAAAGCTTCGCGAATGGGTCGGTGAAGTAAAGAGTGCAATGGAATCCCTCAAGATGGATCCTTCTTTTGCACAACGCAACGTCAATGAAGGATTCTCAGGCGGAGAGAAGAAGCGCCATGAAATCATGCAGCTGGAGCTTCTTAAGCCAAAGTTTGCAATTCTTGATGAGACAGATTCAGGTCTTGATGTGGATGCTCTTCGTATCGTTTCAGAGGGTGTTGTTCGTGCGAAGGCTGCAAATAACCACGGAATTCTTCTCATTACTCACTACACAAGAATTCTTAAGTACATCAAACCAGATTTCGTACATGTATTTGCCAATGGAAAGATCGTCGAAGAAGGCGGTCCAGAGCTTGCAGATAAGCTCGAAGCCAATGGTTATGCGGAGTACGTCAGCGCCTAATAATGACCTTAAACGCTCTTGAAATTGCGAAAGATTTTCCGATTCTTGGTCGGACTATTCGTGATGGAAAGAAGTTAGTCTATTTAGATTCCGGAGCAACTAGCCAGAAGCCGAACTCTGTTATCGATGCAGAAAGTGATTTTTATCGTCTGCATAATGCTGCAGCTCACCGAGGTGCACATCAGTTAGCCGAAGAGGCAACAACGGCGATGGAGAACGCTCGTCAGATTGTCGCCACCTTTATTGGCGCAAACGTTGAAGAAGTTGTCTTTACCAAGAGTGCGACAGAATCTCTCAATCTAGTCGCCTATGCGATGGGCAACGCTGCAGCAGGAAATCGGTTCCATCTAAACTCAACTAACTCAATTGTTGTTACCGAGATGGAGCATCATGCCAACCTCATTCCTTGGCAGCAGCTTGCTTCACGTACAGGTGCATCTCTAAAGTGGTTTGAGGTAACTCCTGAGGGACGCCTAG
>JBFYOX010000005.1:0-79161 GCA_041303615.1 Actinomycetes bacterium | reverse complement strand
CGATGTCGGCTCGTCTCATCCTGGGGCTGGAGTAGGTCCCAAGGGTTGGGCTGTTCGCCCATTAAAGAGGCACGCGAGCTGGGTTCAGAACGTCGTGAGACAGTTCGGTCCCTATCTTCTGTGCGCGTAAGAAACTTGAGAAGGGCTGACCCTAGTACGAGAGGACCGGGTCGGACGAACCTCTGGTGTGTCGGTTGTTCCGCCAGGAGCACCGCCGATTAGCTACGTTCGGAAGGGATAACCGCTGAAAGCATCTAAGCGGGAAGCTCGCTTCAAGATTAGGTTTCTCATTGGTTTACCAAGTAAGGCCCCCAGGAGACTACTGGGTTGATAGGGTGGAAGTGGAAGAGTCGTAAGACTTGGAGCTGACCACTACTAATAGGCCGAGGATTTAACTACAAAGTTGCTACGCGTCCACTGTGTGGTTCTCGAGATACGGTCGAGAACCACAAATAAGAAGATCAAATTCATTTTTGGTCAGACTTAATTTGTGAGTTCATGTCCAAAACTCAATAGCGTTTCGGCAACCATAGCGTGAGGGAAACACCCGGTCCCATTCCGAACCCGGAAGTTAAGCCTCACAGCGTCGATGGTACTGCACGGGTGACCTTGTGGGAGAGTAGAACGTTGCCGGACTTCTTTTATAAAAAGGGGCGCTTATTCGTAAGCGCCCCTTTTTTATTTGTAAGAAGTTAAAATTATCAAAACAAATCGGAGTGAAAAAATGGAAGAGCGTCCACGTAACAATAGCGGCAGACCATCAACTGGTCGCCCATCTTCTGGCCGTCCATCATCACGTCCTTCATCAACATCAAGAGATGAGCGTCCAGCTCGCGGTGGAAGATCGGATCGCGCAGGAGCTACTCGACAAGTTTCTCAAGGTCGTGAAGTCAGTGATCCGCGTGGGTTTCGTCCAGCTCCTCAAGAACGAGATCAATCGCGAATTCGTCCACGTATCTTTGAACCGGATATTCCTGAAGATGTCACTGGAGAAGAACTTGAGAAAAGCGTTCGTGCGGAATTATTAAGTTTGTCTGCAGAGAATGCAAAAGTAGTTGCTCGTCATATGGTTTGCGTCAATCTCTACATGGATGTTGACCCAGAGCTCTCTCATAAGCATGCAGTAGCAGCTGCGCATCATGCTGGCCGTCTTGCAGTTGTTCGCGAGACCGCCGGATATGCCGCATATCGCGCAGGACATTATGAGATTGCGCTAAAAGAGTTGCGAGCCGCAAATAGAATTTCGGGAGATGTTTCAATGTGGCCAGTGATGGCTGATTGCGAGCGAGGGCTTGGAAACCCTCTAAAAGCGCTGAATTTGGCTGGTTCTGCAGAGGTAAAGAGGCTCGAGAAGGCTGAAGAGATCGAGATGCGTATCGTTGCATCAGGTGCTCGACGCGACCTTAAAGAATTTGATGCAGCTGTAGTTACTCTCCAATGCAAAGAATTGAAGAATGAAACTGACGAATGGGCTCTACGCCTTCGTTATGCATATGCCGACGCACTTGATGCAGCTAATCGCAAAGAGGAAGCGCGTGAATGGTTTGCAAAGTGCGCAGAACTAGATGTAGATGAGATGACCGATGCACAGGAGCGTTCGGAGAAGTTCTAATCCACAGATCCAATTTACAATCTTTCTATAAGTCAGAGCCTTACTTAATCATCTCCCCTTCGTAACTAACTGAAGAGGTGGAAGATGGTTGCTACAAAGAAGAAAGCTGAAGAAGAGGTCCGTGATTACTCGCTCAATGATGTTCTTATTCGAGGAAGAGTGTCGGCACCAGCGATAACCAAGGAGTTACCTAGCGGGGATAAAGTCGTTGAATTTCGACTCATTGTCACCCGAACCGAACGAGAAGGTGTCGATACGCTCGATATCGCCGCTTGGAGCGCCAAAAGTCGGAGGATTGCTCTCACTCTCAAGAGTGATGAGTGGATTGAGATCTCAGGCGCCATCCATCGTCGCTTCTGGCAAGCTCCCACAGGCCTTGCCAGTCGCTGGCAGATAGAGGCAGCTGAGATCTCTCGTATCTAGAAGCCCTAACCTTCGCCTAATCGATACTCTAGGACCATGGCTAAACCACAACCGTCAGAGATCTTTTCAACCCTCAAGGGGTATGTCCAGAAGCTCTCGGATGGAGAACGCACCCCCGCCGAGATCGGCGCCGCCCTCAATGATTGGGCAAAAGAGAGTGCGGAATCAGTTAAGTCGAAGATTCACGAGGAAGTCGAGAGCGTTGTTCTTAAGATGGGCTTTATCAAGCGTGAAGAGTTCGATGCGCTAGCAGCTGAAGTTGCCGCGCTAAAGAAATCTGCAACAAAGGCACCTAACAAAAAGGCACCAGTCAAGAAGTCAACATTAAAGAAGTCAACATTAAAGAAGTCAACATTAAAGAAATCTGCCGCTAAGAGCGCAGTTAAGAGATCAGGGGCAAAGTAATGGAAGATGTAAGTAACGAGACAGAGTTTAATCTTGTCCAAGATGTACGCACGGAACTCGAAGATATTGATGCAAGTGATCTTTCAGAACATTCCGCTCGCTTTGAAGCGCTACATGAGAAGCTACAGGGTTCACTCAAAGAGATCGATAACCTCTAAAGAGAACTTATGAAAACCCGACTTGATGCTGAACTCGTTCGCCGTGAACTCGCACGTTCGCGCGAGCATGCATCCGATCTCATTGAGTCGCGTTCAGTTCTCGTTAACGGTATACCTGCAACGAAACCAGCCTCTCAGGTAGATGCTGAAACGTCGATTGTTCTTCAAGGAGACCGTGATGATTTCGTTTCACGCGGTGGTCATAAGTTAGCTGGCGCCCTCGATGCCTTTAGCGGAGTGCTAGTAGAGGGAAAGAAATGTCTTGATGCGGGCGCGTCCACTGGTGGCTTTACTGATGTTCTCCTTCGTCGCGGAGCAGAACTAGTAGTTGCAGTTGATGTCGGTTACGGCCAACTTGCATGGGAACTTCGCCAGGATGAGCGAGTAAAGATTCTCGATCGGACAAATATTCGACATCTGACCGGCGATCAAGTGGGAGAAGATATCGAGCTTGTTGTGGCAGATCTCTCATTTATCTCACTCTCACTTGTACTGCCCGCACTGGCCGCAGTTTCTAAGCCAAGTGCAGATTTTGTTCTGATGGTTAAACCTCAATTTGAAGTGGGTCGCGAAAAGCTTGGTGCCGGCGGAGTTGTGCGCGATCCCGCTCTTCGCCGCGCGGCAGTTCTCGATGTTGCAGAGTCTGCATACGATGTCGGTCTCGGAACTATGGGGATCGCGGCAAGTCCATTACCAGGGCCTGCCGGTAACGTTGAATACTTCTTATGGTTACGACGCGGTGCACCCGCGATTGATGAAGCAGCACTCGACTTAGCAATAGAGATGGGACCTGCGTAATGAGTACTCGAAGCCTCGCATTTCTCATTAACCCCTCACGTCCGGAAGCAATCAAGGCTGCTGGTGAACTCGCCCCGCTTCTCTCCTCAGCGGGATTTGTTCTCTATACAGTTTCAGATGTTTCGGTTGACGGTATTAAGAAGGTAGCAGTTACAGATCTTCCCGATATTGAAGTCGCCGTTGTACTAGGTGGAGATGGAACAATTCTTCGCGCTGCAGAGGTAACAATCTCAAGAAATATTCCACTCCTTGGAATCAACCTAGGACAAGTTGGATTCTTAGCTGAGGTTGATCGACCAAGTATTCAAGCTATCGCTGATTCCATTATCAACAAGAGCTATGTCAGCGAGAACCGTATGGTTCTGAAGTTTGCCGTAGAGCGTGATGGAGAAGAGATTTCTCATGGCTGGGCACTGAATGAGGTAACAGTTGAACGAGATGGCACAACGATGGTTGAGCTCTTTGTTGAAATTGATCGACGTCCACTTTCTCATTGGGGATGCGATGGCGTTATTTGTTCGACCCCAACGGGCTCAACTGCCTATGCCTTTAGCGCCGGCGGCCCAGTTCTATGGCCTGAGATTGAAGCACTCGTTCTACTTCCCATCTCAGCGCATGCCCTCTTCGCGCGACCAATGGTTGTATCGCCTAAATCAGAGATTATTGTGACCATTGAATCAAGTGAAGCCTTACTTTCAGCCGATGCTCTTCGAAAAATTCCACTTAAGTCAGGTGATCGCGTCATCATCACACGCGACTCGCAAACGATTAAGTTATCGCACGTATCTTCGACCCTCTTTACCGATCGCCTTGTCGCTAAATTCAGACTCCCGGTAGAAGGATGGCGCGGTGAGTGAACGTTCTTATCTAGAAGAGATTTCAATCCGAAATCTTGGAATTATCGATCAATCAGAGCTCGAGCTAGGTCGCGGACTCAATGTATTGACAGGTGAAACCGGTGCAGGAAAGACAATGATTCTCACCGCTCTCTCGCTCGTCCTGGGAGGAAAGAGCGATAGCGCTCTCGTTAGACATGGATCTGATCGTCTAGTTGCAACTGCCACCTTCTCGGTACCCAACGCGCTCAACTCTGATCTCGAGGAAGTTGGCGCAGTAATTGAAGATGGTTCGTTGATAATCACTCGAACAGTAAACGGCGATGGAAAGAGCAAGGCAATTTGTGGAGGAACAACGGTTCCTGCATCAACACTTTCTACCCTTGCTGATTCACTTATTGAAATTCATGGCCAATCTGCAAACCATCAGATCGTGAAACCAGCTCGACAACGTGAACTTCTGGATCGATTCGGGGGAGAAGCGCTTCTTAAAGCGCTGAATTCTTATCGCGCGGCCTACGAAAGTTACTTAGAGTTAAAAGCGCGAATATCCGTCATGAAGGCATCTGCCAATAAGCGCGATGGTGAGATCGCAGAACTCAAAGAATTTCTGAACGCCTGGTCGTCTCTCAAGGCAGTTCGCGGCGAATGCAGCGCAACTGATGATGAGATCAATCGACTCTCAAGCGTTGAAGATTTGAGGATTGCCAGCTCGACGGCAACAGATGCACTTAATGGCGAAGAAGATGGCGCACTCACACTTCTTCATGCAGCTCGAAGTGCGCTAGATGCCGCAAAGGGTAAAGATTCTCGTCTTGAGGAGATATCCGATCGAGTATCTGAAGCAGTCTTCATCTTGGATGATGCTTCAACCGATCTCGCCAGTTATTCGTCATCTCTCGAAGCAGATCCAGTTCGTCTCGACGTACTTCAATCTCGTAAGGCAGAGCTATATTCATTTATCAAGAGATGGTCATCTAATGAACTTGGTGATGATGCCTTGGTATCTCTCGCTGCTAAGGCGAAATCAGGCAAGGAATCGATCGCTGATTTAGAAGGTGGTGACGATCGAATCGCAGAGCTCGAGAATGAGTTAGCAGTAATCAAAAAAGAACTTCTTAAGAGCGCACAAAACCTAACAAAGGAACGCGAAACCGCTGCAACACAACTATCAACTTCAGTTACCGCGGAAATCAAAGCTCTTTCCATGCCTCACACGACCTTCTATGCTGATGTGAAGAGCGCCGACTACGCCGGTACGCTAAAGGAGAGCGACTTCACTCAACTAGGTTGCGATGAAGTGACGATGATGATTCAAGCCCATAGTGATGGACCGAAGATTGCACTTGGGAAGGGCGCATCTGGCGGGGAAATGTCACGAATCATGTTGGCGCTAGAAGTCGTTATAGCAAAGACACATCCAGTCGGCACATATATCTTTGATGAAGTAGATGCTGGTGTGGGCGGCAAGGCAGCCATTGAGGTCGGAAAAAGGTTGCACGAGCTCTCAAAGAACTCGCAGGTCATTGTCGTTACTCATTTACCTCAAGTTGCAGCTTGGGCAGATACTCATTTCGTAGTTAAGAAGAGCAGTGATGGCTCAGTGGTTGCCTCCGGTGTCTCCAAGCTTGAGAACTCTCAGCGAATCGAAGAGATCGCTCGAATGCTCGCTGGGCTCGAAGAGTCGGCAAGTGCGCGAGAACACGCGGCAGAACTCCTGGCCCTGCGCGGCTAGGGCCCTCTTCGGTGATAGGTTCGTCTTCCATGAGCCAGCCGCATGTGACCAAGCATATTTTCGTAACAGGCGGAGTCGCCTCAAGTTTAGGTAAGGGGCTTACAGCCTCATCTCTCGGAAGACTCCTCGTAGCGCGTGGCGTTCGTGTCACTATGCAGAAACTTGACCCGTACCTGAATGTCGATCCTGGCACGATGAATCCATTCCAGCATGGCGAAGTCTTTGTTACTGATGACGGCGCTGAAACCGATCTGGATATCGGCCACTACGAGAGATTCCTTGATCGCAATCTTGAAGGTTCTGCAAATGTGACCACTGGTCAGGTTTATTCACGCGTAATCGCTCGTGAACGTCGGGGAGAGTATCTCGGCGAGACAGTTCAAGTAATTCCACACATCACCAATGAAATTAAAGAGCGCATGCTTGCAAATGACTCTGATCAAGTTGATGTAGTTATCACCGAAATCGGTGGAACTGTTGGCGATATTGAATCGCAACCGTTCCTGGAAGCAGCTCGTCAACTTCGCCAAGAAGTAGGACGCGATAATGTCTTCTATTTACATATTTCACTGGTTCCATATATCGGACCATCGGGTGAATTAAAGACTAAGCCAACTCAGCACAGCATCGCTGCTCTTCGCAGCATTGGTATTGCACCGGATGCTGTCGTTCTTCGATGCGACCGACCAATTCCGGAAGGAATTAAGAAGAAGATTTCCCTTATGTGTGACGTCGATGTGGAAGCAGTCGTTGCTGCCGTCGATGCGCCATCGATCTACGATATTCCAAAGGTTCTCTTCAATGAAGGTTTAGATTCTTATATCGTTCGCCGACTTTCACTTGGTGGCCACGAAGTTCAATGGGGCGAATGGGACGATCTTCTGAAGAAGGTGCATTCTCCTAAGCATCACATGAAAGTTGCCCTTGTTGGCAAGTACATCGATCTTCCAGATGCCTACCTTTCTGTCTCTGAAGCTTTACGTGCCGGTGGATTTGCAAATGAAGCGAAGGTGGAACTGATTTGGGTTCCTAGCGATAACTGCGAAACTCTTGAAGGCGCAAAGGCTGCACTCGGTGAAGTAGATGCAATCTGCGTTCCCGGAGGATTTGGAATTCGAGGGATTGAAGGAAAGTTGGGAGCTCTTAAATTCGCTCGCGAGAATAAGATTCCTACTCTTGGACTCTGTCTTGGTTTGCAGTGCATGGTTATTGAAGCAGCGCGCAATCTTGCAGGTATTAAGGATGCGAACTCTGCAGAGTTCACACCTGAAAGTGGAACACATGTCATTGCTACGATGGATGATCAGAAGAATATCGTTGCTGGTGAAGGCGATATGGGTGGTTCAATGAGACTCGGTCTCTACAAAGCGAGCCTGACTCCAGGATCTATCGTTGCGAGTGTTTATGGGGCTACGGAGATTTCTGAGCGCCATCGTCACCGTTACGAAGTCAACAATAAATATCGCGATCAGATCTCAGATGCGGGACTCACCTTCTCTGGAATCTTTAAGGACCGAGATCTGGTTGAATTTGTAGAACTGCCTCGCGAGGTTCATCCATATTATGTCGGAACACAGGCTCACCCAGAGCTACGTTCTCGTCCGACAAGACCTCATCCGCTCTTTGTGGGTCTTATCGCTGCCGCAATTGTATCTAAGAGTGCGCCCAATCATTAGATCGAGTTGTTGATAGGTGAATTTCGAAACTGCAAAGAGTAATTACCTAAACCATTTACGTATTGAGCGTGGTTTAGCGGAAAACACCTTGCAGTCCTACCAAAGAGACCTAGGCAAGCTTGGGGAGTACTTACAGGCAAATCGTCTTAACTTCGATGAATTAAAACCTGATGATATTGTGAAGTTTCAAGTCTCTTTAAAGTCGGCGAAGTTGACTCTTTCAAGTATTAACCGTGTCATATCTTCGTTAAAAGGTTTCTACAAATACTTGAGTATCGAGAGCTCTGTCGTTAACCCAATGCTGGAGTCTCTCACGCATAAACTTCCAAGAAAGTTACCTAAAGCGCTGAGTATTGATGAGATTACACAACTGATTGAAAGCGCGAAACGCGAAGGATCTCAAATGTCTCCGAGAGATTACGCAATTCTTGAGCTTCTCTATTCAACGGGAGGACGCGTCAGTGAGATTATAGGAATCAGTACAACAGATATCTCAATCTCTAAATTAGCCGATGGCGAAGTTTCCGTACTGAAATTAAAGGGGAAGGGTTCAAAGGAGAGATTCGTACCGCTTGGGAAGTACGCAATATCGGCGCTCGACGATTATTTGGTCCGCACGAGACCAGCCCTTGCCGAGAAAAACAGCAAAGGGACGACAGCGCTCTTTCTCAATTCTCGCGGCGGAAGGCTATCGAGGCAGTCTGCCTGGCAGATAGTTCTGGATGCAGCAGACGCAACAGGATTATCTGGTCGGGTTTCACCGCACGTATTTCGACACTCGTATGCAACTCATTTACTAGATGGGGGAGCAGATATCAGAGTCGTTCAGGAGCTGCTTGGGCATAGTTCAGTAACTACTACGCAGATATATACCTTGATAACAATCGATAAGGTACGCGAAAGTTATAGCTCGGCGCACCCGAGAGCAAAGTAGATACTGAAGAGTTTTAGATACCACGGAGGCGACGAGCAAGAATGCTCTGATCGCCTTTGGCTTCAAGATCTGCGATGATTACAGCGATTGATTCGCGAACAATTCTGCCGCGATCTACTGCCAATCCAAGATCACCGCGAAGCATCAAACGCGCCTGGTCGAGATCAAAGAGTTCATCTGTAGATAAATAAACTGTGATTTTCTCTTCATGAAGTTCGCGACCTGAAGGTGATTTCTCGGCAGCGGTAACTCTGCGACGTGAAATTGTGCGTACGCCCTTCTTGCTCTTCGGCGCTGAAGTTCCAATCGCCGGAGCAGGTACTGGCGCTGCTTGCGCAGGCGCTTGTGCTACCTCGCGAACGGCGCTTAGCGCCGGTGTATTAGCGCGGAAAAGTTCATCTGCTCCTGGCAGGCTAGCTCTCTTACTCATCGTGCTCCTCCTCGTGCAATTAGTTCTCGTGCAAGTCGTCGATAAGACTGAGCTCCACCTGAAGATGATGCATACGCTGTGATTGGTTCACCTGCAACAGTTGTTTCAGAGAAGCGAATTGTCTTTGCGATGATTGTTTCAAAGACATCTTCAGGATATTTCTCAAGAATTGCAGTGAGAACTTCGCGATTATGTAGCGTCTTACGATCGTACATAGTTGCCAAAATACCGACTAGTTTCAAATCTGGATTAAGGAAGCTACGGACCTTATCGATATTTCCCTTAAGTTCTATGAATCCGTGTAGTGCAAAGTATTCGCATTGCAACGGAACGATGACTTCATCAGATGCAACGAGTGCATTGATCGTTAGTTGTCCCATTGTTGGCTGGCAGTCGATCAGGATTACGTCATATTCAGAACGTAGACGCGAAAGCGCACGCTTAAGATATTGCTGGCCTCCGATTTCGGCACCAAGTGTCGTTTCGGCAGTACCGAGATCTCTATTTGCTGGTAAGAAATCTAGATTCGCAACTGATGACTTTAAAACAATCTCATCAATATTTGCATCGGGTGTCATCAGGGCGTAGTAGACGGTGTTCTCAAGCGGAAGGCTGTGTGCATTCACACCGAGACCAAGAGAGAGACCACCCTGAGGATCGAAGTCGACGAGTAATACTCTGCGCCCTAACTCTGCGAGCGCTGCTCCAAGGTTGATCGTCGAAGTAGTCTTTCCGACTCCACCCTTCTGATTAAAGATAGAGATGATCTTTGCCTGGCCATGCTCTGTGATGGCGGCAGGGATAGGAAAGTTTTGAGGTTCTGTACCGAGGAGATTGGCTGTGGTAGCCACATCATCGTCAAATGTCGATTTAGCGTTCAAGCGAGAAACCTCTTTTCGTATTTAACCGACTCTACGCGTAATGCGCGGCGTTCTGCAAGTAAGGAGTTACTGTTCGCTCGTGGAAAATCTTCTTGATTCAGCGCCTATAGCGGGGGAGAACCCCGTTGAAGGTGCGCCGGAGAAGGGCTTCAACGTCCACCTTGCCAACTTCGATGGTCCCTTTGACCTGCTATTGCAACTCATTTCACGCCATAAACTCGATATCACCGAGGTCTCACTCAGTCTGGTGACCGATGAGTTCATCTCCTTTATCCGCAAGCTCGAGGAATCTGGCGAGGGCTGGATGCTCGACCAGGCTACAGAGTTCCTTGTTATCGCCGCCACCCTGCTCGACCTCAAGGCTGCCCGTCTCCTACCTAGCGGTGAGATCGAAGATGAGGAGGATCTAGCGATCCTCGAGGCGCGAGATATCCTCTTTGCGCGCCTGCTGCAGTATCGTGCCTTTAAGGAAATAGCTTCAGATTTCCAGGAGCGAATCCTTTCGGCCGATAAATCTTTCCCTCGAGTTGTGGCCCTCGATCCCGCTCTCGCCTCCTTGCTTCCTGAAGTGCTCATCGGGGTAGGAGCTGCCCGTTTTGCAGCTATCGCTGAACGTGTACTGACCCCTAAGTCGGCGCCAGTCGTGGCTGTAGAGCATCTCCATAGCGCTCTCGTAAGCGTCACTGAGGAGTCCAAGCTTGTGGTCGAAGCGCTACGTAAGTCGAAGGTTCTCTCCTTCAGAAACCTCATCCAAGGGGCCGATTCCACCCTAGTAGTCGTTGCTCGCTTCCTTGCGCTCCTAGATCTATACCGCCAAGGGGCCCTCCGATTCGAGCAGGTAATGGCACTTGGTGAGTTGCAGATCAGTTGGGTAGGCTCCGATGAGGGCGAAATCCTTGTAACTGATGAATTCGATATCCCCGTAGTTCTAGAAAATGAGACAGAAGAGGTCGAGAATGTCTAATCCAGAGGTTGAGAGCCCATCGGAAGAGGTCGAAACTTCTGATCAGCTCTCCCATGTATTCGATCCAGCGACCTTGGCCCGCTCTATCGAGGCAATTCTGATGGTTGTCGATGAGCCAGTCACAGAGTTGACCCTCGCCTCGGTCTTAGAAGTCACCGTGGATCAGGTCGTAGATGCCCTAGAAGCTCTCGTTCCGACCTATGAGGATCGCGGATTTACCTTGAGGGCGATAAATGGGGGATGGCGCTTCTATAGCCACCCCGATTGCTCATCTGTAGTGGAGAAATTCGTCCTGGATGGCCAGCAGAACCGGCTAACTCAGGCTGCCCTTGAGACGCTGGCAGTTATCGCATACCGCCAGCCAGTCTCACGGGCTCGCGTCTCGGCTATCCGTGGCGTTAACGTAGAGGCGGTTATGAAGACTCTCATTACCCGTGGCTTGGTGGATGAGTATGGGGTCGAGAACGAGACCGGGGCAATTCTCTACAAGACTACAAGCTACTTCTTAGAGCGCCTGGGGCTCAATGCCCTCACAGATCTACCCCCTCTTGCACCTCATCTGCCCGACCTCGATGGTCTCGATGAGATCCTCGATTCGCTAACTGACTAACTCTCCCTTTAGACTCTCCTCACCACCGTCGCCCTCATTATTGGGCGCAGTTGACTGTCGAGAATGGATAGCCAGATGGCCGAGATGCGCCTTAATAAGATAATTGCCGACGCCGGAATCACCAGCCGCCGTGGCGCCGACGAACTCATCATGGATGGCCGAGTGACTGTAGACGGTCACCAAATCAGAGAGCTTGGGGCGAAGTTCGACCCAGATAATGTCAAAGTAGCTGTTGATGGTGAGACAATTATTCGTTCATTGTCTAAGACTTATCTTGCACTTCATAAACCTCGTGGCGTCTTGTCAACCATGTTTGACCCTGAAGGACGTCCATCCTTAGCTGACTTTATAGATTTGAGAACCGAGCGCCTATTCCACGTTGGGCGGCTGGATAAGGATTCTGAGGGGCTGATCCTGCTCACAAATGATGGAGATCTGACCTTCCGTGCTACGCACCCTTCATATGGGCTAGAGAAGACCTACATCATTGAGTTTGATGGGAAGCTTCCAGTTGGAGTCGAGAAGACCCTTATGAAAGGTGTCGAGCTCGAGGACGGAATGGGACGCGTGTTGAGCTTTAAACACCTCTCTCCCCAGTGGATTGAAGTCACGATCCACGAGGGGCGCTACCACATAATCCGTCGCCTAATGGAGGCGGTCGATGTTGAGGTCTTGAGATTGATCAGAACCAAGTTCGGGCCGATCTCCCTGGGGGAGACGCTCGAGGGAAGATGGCGAGATCTCAATAGCGGTGAATTGATTAGCCTGCAAACAGCTTTAGATATTAAACTTTAAATCGATTCTATAGGAATAAAAGGTTTTATAGATATATCTATACTGATTTTCTTCGAAGTGATAAGTATCGTTTTATCGATTTTTACATGCTCAAAATCACTCTGTTAGAAACGATATATCGACATTCCACAATTCCGAGATCTAGAAATTTGAATGCAAGTGCTGAAAATTGCTGGGAAAGTTTCCTATTAGTTAATTAATAGATATATCGGCAAAACAATGTAACCATTCCGCCTCAATGAGGGCCAGGGTTGTATGATTCTCTAATGTCAGTGCGAGCGATACGAGGTGCGACCCAAGTCGCCGAGAATTCCGCTGAGTCGATCGCCGCGGGTGTTAAAGAGCTCCTGACGGAGATACTTAAATCCAATGCCATTACCCCCAAGGAGGTCATCTCCGTACTTTTTACCGCAAGCCCGGATCTCAATGCCGCCTTCCCAGCAGCCTTCGCTCGTGAAGTTGGCTTTGAGGCAGTGCCGCTAATTTGTGCGGTGGAGATCGATGTTCCAGGGGCGCTTCCGCGCACGATCAGAGTCATGGCTCATGTGGAGAGTTCACGGAGCGCGAAGGAGATTTCGCATATCTATCTCCATGGCGCGAAGGCTCTGCGCCGAGATATCGCTCAATAGGGGCCAAAATGAGCGCAAAACCAATCTTCTCCACTGTCGAAATACATGGATCTGGCCTTATCGGCACCTCAATCGCCCTCGCACTAGCGCAATTCGACGTGGAAGTACGCATGGTTGATTCTGATAAGCGATCAGAATCCCTAGCCCAAGAGCTGGTTGGTCCAATTCCTGATGAGAGTTTCATCCCAGAGCTCGTTATCTCGGCTGTTCCAATCTCGGCCTTCTCCTCGGTCATTTCAGCGTTGGAAGAACGCAACTTTAAGGGCGCATTTATAGATGTAGCCTCTGTAAAGACTAAAGTTAAGGTTGAGGTATCAACTTCAGAGCTTCCGAGTGAGCGTTTCCTTCCCACTCATCCGATGGCAGGTCGTGAAGTTGGGGGAGCAGAGTCTGCTCGTTCAGACCTCTTCCAAGGTCGGGCATGGATTATCGATTCGACAGACGTCGACAGCGAGGTACTTGGGAAGGCCAAGTCGTTGATTGCAGCCCTTGGGGCAGATCTCGTGGACCTTCCGGTCGCAGAACATGACAAGGCTGTGGCTCTGATATCTCATCTTCCTCAGATCATTGCATCCCTGCTTGCTAAGCAGTTATCGGGCAATCCCGAGAGCTGGCTTACCCTGGCTGGTTCAGGACTTCGGGATACAACGAGAATTGCGGCTTCAGATCCGAAGCTCTGGCGAGAGATTATTGCTGCGAACAGTGAGTCGATAAAGCCTCTCTTGAAGAATTTTTCGCAAGATTTAACTGAATTCATCGATGTTGTCGGAGATGAAAAAGCCGTTGAAAAGATGATCTCAGATGGTCAACGTGGTCGTTCGGCGATTCCAGGCAAACATGGTGGGAAAGTTCGCGAGTACGCCTATCTTCCTATTGTCATTGAAGATAAACCAGGACAATTGGCAGCGATCTTCAATGAATGCGCTCGTGCCAATGTAAATATTGAAGATCTTTCGATAGAGCACTCACCAGGACAAGAGACGGGTCTCATCACATTAGCAATTTCACCGACTGATTCAGAGAAATTATCTGACCACTTATCGAGAGCCGGTTGGAGCGTTCACGCACCGAGAGTGTGATTCACAGTTATATACCTTGACGCAATACAATGTGTTAACTAAACGATGGGCTATTACGATGATTGTTGTTGCACTAGATGGCCCAAGTGGCTCTGGTAAATCCAGCACATCTAAAAATATTGCTATCCGTGCCGGTTGGAATTATTTAGATACAGGCGCTCTCTATCGTGCAATCACTTACATTGCTTTATCGATAAAGAGTGAAAATCCAAAAGATATTATCGCCGCCGTTATCGACACACCCATCTCTTTCAATTCAAATCCTCGAGATCCTCAAGTTTTTGTCGGAGATAAGAATGTTTCAGCTGAGATTAGAAGTAACGAAGTTACTGATCACGTTTCAAAGATAAGTGCTCTTCCAGAAGTTCGTGCTGAGTTACTGGATCTGCAACGAAAGATTATTGCGAATGCTGATCGTGGAATTGTTGTAGAAGGTCGCGACATTGGTACCGTTGTATGTCCCGATGCGGCCCTAAAAGTTTATTTGACTGCTGATATCTCAGCGCGAGCTGCGCGACGCGATGCAGAGCAGAAAGAAGATTCGCGCGGAGTAGCCGCAGTAGAAGAATCACTAGCTAGTCGCGATCAGATTGATTCGACCAGAACTCTTTCTCCATTAACAATGGCAACAGATGCGGTCCATATCGATTCGACCGAATTGAATTTGGAAGAGACAGTTGAGCGAATTTGGGAGATCCTGTCTCAGCGTTCGCTACTAGGACTGCCGATTGTTGCAATTCTTGGCCGTCCCAATGTCGGTAAATCAACGCTGATCAATAGATTTATTGGTCGTCGCGAAGCAATTGTTGAAGATACTCCTGGCGTTACACGTGATCGTGTTCAATACGAATGCGAATGGGGCGGCCGTCGCTTCATCATTATGGATACAGGTGGTTGGGAATCAAAGCCTGATGGAATTTCCGTTCAAGTAAGTGCAAGTGCAGAACTCGCAATGCAGGAAGCTGATGTTCTTTGCTTCGTTGTTGACGCTCAAGTTGGCGCACTCGATGAAGATGATGTTTTGGTACAAGAACTTCGCAAAGCGAAGAAGCCAACAATACTTGTCGCAAATAAAGTTGATGGTGATAACGATGAATCTGATGCCCATGCTCTTTGGAATATTGGCTTAGGGGAGCCGCACTTCGTTTCCGCTCTTCACGGACGTGGCAGTGGAGATCTCCTTGACACGATTGTTAAGGAACTTCCAGAAGTTGGAGCCGCACAAGTTCAAGATGGTTATCGCCGAATTGCTTTAATTGGTCGCCCAAATGTTGGAAAGTCATCTCTCTTCAATGCACTCGCTGGTGAAAGTCGCTCAATCGTCGATGATGTGGCAGGAACCACGCGCGATCCGATTGATGAGTTAATAGAATTTGGCGGAAGTATCTGGCGTTTTGTAGATACGGCTGGGTTAAAGAAGCGAGCAAATCAAGCCAGTGGAACCGATTACTACGCAACGTTAAGAACGCAAACTGCACTAGAGCGGTGCGAGTGCGCAGTAGTTGTTCTCGATGCTTCAGTACCTATCTCTGAACAAGATCTTCGAATCATCACGATGGTCGAAGAGGCCGGTAAAGCGATGGTTATCGTCATGAATAAGTGGGATCTCGTCGACGAAGATCGTCGAACACAATTGGATAAGGAAATTGAACGCCACTTAGATCAGGTCGAATGGGCACAGATTGTTAACGTCGCTGCAAAGACCGGTTGGCATAGAGATCGTCTTGCTCCAGCTCTTCGCACCGCTATCGATTCGTGGGAGCGCCGAGTACCGACTTCGAAACTCAACTCATTCCTTGGCGCGCTCATCGGTGCAACTCCACCACCAGTCCGCGGTGGCAAGCAGCCAAAGGTTTACTACGCAACGCAAGCTGGCATCGCGCCGCCTAAATTCGTGGTCTTTTCATCCGGTTGGATTGAAGCTTCGTACCGTAGATTTATCGAACGTCGCCTTCGTGAAGAGTTTAAATTCCCAGGAACGCCGGTGCAGGTTGCTATTCGTGTGAAAGAACGAGACAAGGAGCAGTAGAAATGCTGACGATTCCTAACGCGCTTACCTTTTTACGTTTCCTTGGAATCCCACTATTTGTAGCCCTTGCGCAATCAGGAGAAAATGACGGTTGGGCGATTCTCGTACTGGCAATAGGCGGAGCAACAGATTACTTTGATGGAAAGTTAGCTCGTGCGCTCAATCAGGAATCTAAATTTGGTGAGATAGCCGACCCAACGATTGATCGCCTCTATATCGCAGCAACCCTTGTTGTTCTATATATTCGTGAAGCGATTCCACTCTGGCTGATTGCCGTCTTGGTCATCCGTGATCTCGCGATGGCTATCTTGGCAGCTGTCCTACAACTCAAGGGTCAACCACCGCTGACCGTTACTTATCTTGGTAAGGCTGCAACCTTCAATCTTCTCTACGCATTTCCGTTCTTGCTTCTAGCTCTGAGCGATACCTGGTACGGGACTATCGCATTTATTTTCGGTTGGGCATTTGCCATCTGGGGAGTAGCTCTCTACTGCGGAACAGCCATAGGTTATTTCCAAACAGGGCTTGGAAGCGTTAGGGTTCCGGCACCGAATCGAATTATCGAGAGCAATTAATCAAGAGGAGCGGTTGACGATGTCCAATATTCCTGCGGATCTGCAGTACACGAAAGAGCACGAGTGGGTTGCACCTGCAGGAGCAGCACTGACTTTCCGAATGGGAATTACTGATTACGCACAAGGAGCCCTCGGAGATATTGTTTATGTTCAGATGCCGAAGGTTGGCGATTCTGTAGTAGCCGATACTGTTTGTGGTGAAGTTGAATCAACAAAGAGCGTCTCTGAGATTTTCGCACCTGTTTCGGGAACAGTTGTTGCAATCAATGAATCACTTTCCGATGCCCCAGAGGTAATCAACTCTGATCCTTATGGTGCGGGATGGTTGGTTGAGATTCAGGTCGCAAGTCAGCCTTCCGCGTTGCTAACGGCGGCCGAATATGGAGAAATTACCGCGTAAATCCCGGCTTGATTTCTCTTGCCCAACTCTCTACTGTCACCCTTAAGTTGACGTCTAAACGGTCTTCAGAGGGGGAGGGAATTGATGGCTAAGCCAGATTCACAGAATGAACTCACCACGACCCTTCACCTCGGTCTTAGGTCAATAGTCGGCGATTCCCCAGCTGGTTTGATCCAAGATTTCCTAGCTCAGGCAACTGAGTCCGAGCGAGAGATAGTTGAGAAGGCTCTTTCTTCAGATGGAAAGTCTGCGATGGTCTTTATTCACCGAGGTCCTCAAAAGGGAGCTCGATTCTTAGTGACATCAGAAGGAGTCACTATCGGAAGAGCCCCTGAGAACTCAATATTTCTCGATGATGTAACAGTCTCTAGAAAGCATGCCTCAATCGAACTCTCGAACGATGGAGCAGTTTCAACCTTTAGCTTCAAAGATTCAGGAAGCCTCAATGGTTCCTATATAAATAATGAATCTGTCTCCGAGAAAACCTTGGTCGCAGGAGATGAGATTCAGATCGGCAAGTATCACCTTTTATTCATAACAGCTGTTTCAACAGCACATAACGCGGGGGAGAAGTAAGTTGAGCGTTCCAGCACGTGCATATTTAAGTATTGGTGAAGTTCTCACAAAGTTGCGCGGAGATTTCTCTGACATAACAATTTCAAAGATTCGTTTCTTGGAATCTGAAGGACTTATCGAACCTCAGAGAACCCCTTCTGGTTATAGAAAATTTACAACGGCAGATCTCGATCGTCTTCGCTATGTACTTCTTGCTCAGCGCGATCAGTATCTTCCCCTGAAGGTAATCAAGGAGAATCTCGACGCCCTCGATCGCGGACTCCAACCAGCACCTCAAGGTGGTACTGCATCACCTCGTCCGACCCTGGGTCTTGCCACTGTTGATGGCGAATTCGCACCTGCAGCTTTCGCTGAGCAGTCAGAAATGCGTCTATCTCGTGAGGAGCTTCTCAAGGCTTCTTCACTCGATGATAGCCAGCTAGTAGAACTCGAATCATTTGGCCTCATCACAATTCGTGGACGCCACTACGACGGTGATGCTCTCTCTGTCGCTAAGGCAGTTGCAGAAATGGCGGGCTTTGGTATCGAACCTCGTCATCTACGTTCATTTAAATCTGCAGCAGATCGCGAGATTGGATTGATCGAGCAGGTCATCACTCCATTTACTCGTCAGAAGAGCACTGAAGCGAAAGCCCGTGCTGAGGAAGTTCAGAAGGAGATTGCATCTCTCTCGGTTCGCCTCCATGCAGCACTTGTTCGCGGCGGGCTCAATCGCCCACGTTAATCGCATCGATTACTTGCGACGTTAGATTATGTTGATTCCGGCAGAGGTCGTGGGTGTTCGCATCGAGATGCCGAGCAATCAACCGATTGTTCTCTTACGCGAGATTGAGGGAACTCGCTTTCTTCCCATCTGGGTAGGAGCGGTAGAGGCGACATCAATCGCATTTGCTCAACAGGGCCTCGAAGCAACTAGGCCGTTAACTCACGATTTGATCCGAGATCTCTTGGACCGAATGGATGTCACCCTGACTTCTGTCCACATTACTTCAATCGTTGATGGCGTCTTCTATGCTGAACTCCACCTAAGGGACTCTGAGAAGGCGTTGCCACCACTTTCTGCTCGTCCCTCTGATGCCATTGCTATGGCTCTCAGAACCAAGACCAACATTCTAATCGACAATGATCTCCTTGATGAGATTGGAATCGATATACCGGAGCAGGTAGCCCAAGGGGCATCTGCAGCGGGAGACCAGGAACTGGAAGCCTTTAGGGAGTTTCTCGACCAGATTAACCCTGAAGATTTTGCAGGGTAGGGGCTAAAAGCCTCAACCTCTACCTGAGGTTCGCCTCGTGTCGTTCATCCATTTCTGGTCTTTCCAGGCGTAACCTTTAGCCAACCCCACAACGAAAGCGAGCCCCCTCTCGTGACTGAACAAGAATTTGAAATTGGATACCGCGGTGCAACTGCATGTTCTGCCGCAGGTATTTCATATCGTCAACTCGATTACTGGGCTCGTACAGGTTTGGTTGAACCATCAATCCGTACTGCAACAGGATCTGGAAGCGCACGGCTTTATGGTTTCAGAGATATCTTGGTCTTAAAGATTGTTAAGCGTTTACTGGATGCCGGGGTTTCACTTCAAAATATTCGTACTGCGGTAGATCATTTGCGCAATAGGGGAGTAACCGAACTCGAGCGCATCACGCTGATGAGCGATGGCGCTTCTATTTATGAATGTGCAAGCCCGGATGAAATTATCGACTTGCTTGCCGGCGGCCAAGGCGTATTCGGAATCGCTGTGGGCAAGGTCTGGCACGAGGTTGAAGGATCGCTAGCAACGCTTCAAGGTGAAGTTAACGGTGAAACTGTAGGCGCGGAAAATAACGATGAACTCTCGCTCCGTCGAAAGGCGAAAGGCGCTTAAAACTCATATATTTCGCCTCTAGCAGTTTAACTCTGAGCTGCTGACAAAATGATGTGAGGCGATTTCGATATGAGCGATTATCAGAACTTTGAAGATCGCCATATTGGGCCATCTAGTGCACAAGAGAGCGAGATGCTCTCAGTACTTGGTTACTCCGATATCAAGAGTTTCATCTCTGATGTTGTCCCTGAGAATATTGTCATTGAGAAGAAGCTATCTGACGTACTGGATAGCGCAAAGAGTGAAGTTGAAGTCATTGCTGAGTTACGAGCAATGGCATCGGAGAATGAGGTCTTTACTTCGCTCATCGGTGGCGGATATTACGGAACCATCACTCCGCCGGTTGTTAAGCGAAATGTTCTTGAGAATCCGGCTTGGTATACCGCATACACCCCATATCAGCCAGAGATTTCACAAGGTCGACTAGAAGCTCTCTTCGCGTTCCAAACTGTTGTTTGCGAAATGACAGCATTAAAGGTTTCCAATGCTTCGATGCTAGATGAAGGAACTGCAGCAGCAGAAGCAATGACACTTGCTCGTCGCAATTCAAAGAGTGATGACTCTTCACTCTTTCTCATTGATAAGAACCTTCATGCTCAAACAAAAGCAGTAGTCATAACTCGCGCAAAGCCGCTGGGTATTAATGTTGTTCAGGTAGATGCCCTCAATATCGATCAAAGTTTGGATTACTTTGGTGTATTGGTTCAGTATCCCGATACAACAGGAACAATTAATGATTTCGCTCAGGCGGCGCAGGATGCTCATGCAAAGAACGCTTTGTTTATCGCGGCGACAGATCTCCTTGCCTTAACACTTCTTAAAGCTCCAGGGGAGTGGGGCGCTGATATCGCCATCGGTTCTGCTCAGAGATTTGGTGTTCCAATGGGATTCGGTGGCCCACACGCGGGATTCATGGCGGTTCGAGAAGGTCTTGAGAGATCTCTGCCAGGTCGACTTATCGGACAGAGCGTTGATTCTCACGGAAATCCAGCTTTTCGTTTAGCTCTTCAAACACGCGAACAACATATCCGACGCGATAAAGCGACAAGCAATAT
Organism: Actinomycetes bacterium; assembly: GCA_041303615.1. Taxonomy (GTDB): domain Bacteria; phylum Actinomycetota; class Actinomycetes; order Nanopelagicales; family Nanopelagicaceae; genus Planktophila. The sequence continues at coordinate 58,693 of JBFYOX010000005.1, read as the reverse complement.
CTGTACTGCTCAAGTATTGCTTGCGAATATGAGTGCTTTCTATGCGATGTGGCATGGACCAAAGGGTTTAACGGCAATCGCATCCCGTATTCAGGATTTCACGTCTCAACTCGCAACTGTCGTTGATGCAGTGAACAAGAGTTACTTCGATACCCTCACAATCAAGGTTGCTGATGCATCTACGATTCATGCAAAGGCTCGTGCTGCGAGAATTAATTTAGGTGTCGTTGATGCTGGCCACGTAAGAATTTCATTGGATGAAACAATAACTCCGGCGATTTTCCAAGGGATTCTCTCGGTATTTGGAGTCGACGGTAAGTCGGCTCAGGGGAGCGGTATAGCACCGGCGGTAAAGAGAATTTCTGAATTCCTGAAGCATCCAGTCTTTAATACTTATCACTCTGAAACTTCAATGATGCGCTATTTGCGTACTCTCTCAGACCGCGACCTTGCACTCGATCGCACAATGATTCCGCTCGGTTCTTGCACAATGAAACTAAACTCAGTAACAGAAATGGAAGCAGTCACATGGCCTGAGTTTGCTTCCTTGCATCCATTTGCACCTGCTGACCAGAGCGTTGGGTCACGTAAGTTGATTTCTCAGCTCTCACAGTGGCTCGTCGATATCACTGGTTACGACGCCGTTTCACTTCAGCCAAACGCTGGTAGCCAAGGCGAATTCGCAGGGCTACTCGCAATTAGAAATTATCACGATTCACGTGGGGATCAATCTCGAAATATTTGTTTGATTCCATCAAGTGCACACGGCACCAATGCTGCGAGTGCAGTTATGGCCGGCATGAAGGTTGTTGTTATTGCCTGTGATGAACATGGAAATGTAAGTCTCGATGACATCAATGCAAAAATCGCAGAACATGCTGGTGCGTTGGCAGCGTTAATGGTTACCTATCCATCGACTCACGGTGTATTTGAATCAGCAATCTCGCAAATTTGCGAAGCGGTTCACACCGCAGGTGGTCAGGTTTATGTCGATGGCGCGAATCTCAATGCACTTGTTGGGCTTGCGCAGCCTGGAAAGTTCGGCGCAGATGTTTCCCACCTTAATCTTCATAAAACTTTCTGCATTCCTCATGGTGGTGGAGGACCGGGAGTTGGTCCAGTAATTGCTCGTGCACACTTGGCGCCGTTCCTTCCAAACCATCCTCTTGATCCAACTGCAGGACCTGCAACAGGTCCTGGCCCAATTTCAGCTGCGCCTTTTGGATCTGCCAGCATCTTGCCAATCTCATGGGCGTACATCCGACTAATGGGGGGAGCAGGGCTTACTCATGCAACAGAAGTAGCGATTTTGAGCGCAAACTACATGGCTCATCGCTTAAAGAATTACTTCCCTGTTCTCTATACCGGCGATAAGGGACTCGTGGCGCACGAATGTATTCTTGATTTGCGCGAGATAACCAAAGTAAGTGGTGTAACGGTGGATGACGTTGCAAAGCGATTAATGGACTTTGGTTTCCATGCACCAACAATGTCTTTTCCGGTTCCTGGCACTCTGATGATTGAACCAACTGAATCTGAAGATATCCTCGAAATGAACCGATTTATCGATGCAATGATTGCTATCAAGTACGAAATTGACGAAATCGTCGAGGGCAAGATAGTTTTAGAAGATTCAGCCCTCCGCCATGCGCCGCATACTGTGGGAGCTATTGCCAATAGCAATTGGGATCGCGGTTACAGCCGTGAGCGAGGCGCATTCCCTTCAACCTTCACGGGTCTGATTCCAGGTGAATTAATCGGTCAGAAGGGCAAGTATTGGCCTACAACAGGGCGTATAGATGGGGCATATGGGGATAGGAACCTAGTGTGCTCATGCGAGCCTATCGAGAGCTACGCATAACCAATTCTAGATTACTTTACATAATGTAACTTATCGGCGTTAGGTCTAAAGGTGCGAGCAAGGCCCCAGAGGGTTGTCTGCCATAGCGCTTCGATAACTATCGCTCGACTCATCTTTGATACGCCATTGATTCTCTCTACAAAAGTAATTGGAACTTCAATCTTTCTGGCGCCAGCGAGATCGCTTGCCATCGCCATCTCAATTTGAAAACAATAACCGGTAGCAAACATTTGATCTAACTTTAATGAAAGCAATAATGAACGACTATAGATTCTGAAACCGCCAGTGAGGTCATTAAGTGGAATTCTCAAAGCTAAACGAGCATATTTAGTTCCTGATTTAGAGAGTAATTGTCGACTTCGTGGCCAATTAACAACTGAGCCGCCAGGTATCCATCTAGTGCCTAGCACGATGACTTTCGGGTCAGAAGACTCTTTGCGAGCTGCATTTAACATTGCAGGAAGATCTTCAACTCTATGCGATCCATCTGCATCCATCGTGACGATGTATTGATACTCATCATTCTTTAAAACTTCAGCAAATCCCGCCCGATATGCAGCACCTAGGCCGGCCTTTTCGGGACGTCTTAATACCTTAACCCAAGATAGTTTTGCAGAATCAACGATATCGGCTGTCTTATCGGGGGAATTATCATCGAGAACTACAACGTTGAAATTCTCCTGAGCTTGGATAGCGCCTAGCGAATTAAGTAGTTCGACAATTGAGATAGCTTCGTTATAAGTAGGGATCAGGATCACCGCTTTATTTTTTGGCGACATCAGAAAGAGAACCTCCTTAGCCTTGTTAGAGCAAGTAGAAGGGATGCCAGAAGGGTTAGAAGAGGCGCTACTCCCCCTAGTCGGTTAGCAATACTGCGAGATTTCGAAAGATACAAATCACCAGCGATAAAGGTTGAGATATTCTCGTGTGTCCGCTTCTTCACAACTCCATTATTATCGATAACAGCAGATATTCCAACTGTAGAAACACTGAAAATCTCGCGAGCATGCTCAATGGCGCGAATACGAGTGATTGCGAGTTGTTGAGCACTTTCTGAAGTATTTGCAAATGTTGCACTATTGGTTTGCACAAGAAGGGCATCAGAATTTGAAGCTGCTTGACGTAGTAAAGAATCGCTCAATATTTCGTAACAGATGATAGGCGCTACTCTTTCGCCCGCTATTTTATGAGCAACAAATCTGCTCCCTTTTTGAAAATCAGTAACACGTTCTGCATATGGAGATAATACTTCGGCAACTTGACGTATCGGAATAAATTCACCAAAAGGAGTTAAGTATCGCTTTATGTAGGTTGTATTGATTTCTCCATCAACTCCGTAGAGTATGGATGCATTGGTAGGGTGTCCTGCGTTATTCAGTACAACACCAGCGACCAGTGGCGCATCTAGTTCTTTAACGAGATCACGAATATCTCTTTCAACCTCAGGGTGTCTTCGAGGGTCAATATCAATGGCGTTCTCAGGCCAAATGATCGCGTCATAACCTTTCCGCACGAACTTTCGACTTGCATCTCGATGTAGATCAAAGACTGCTTTCGCGCGCGAATTGAAATCAATACCTACGGAAGGTGTGTTTCCCTGTATGCCTATAAGTGAAACACTTTCGCTTAGAGTTGGATTACCTGGGAGCATTCCAACAAATAGGATCAACGCTGCAGCGAGAATAAAACTCCGTATCCCTATTCGGGTGAATAAGAGTGCCAGCACGAGGGTGGCGAAGGAAAGCAGGAGAACCCCACCATAAGAGAGAATCGGTGCCATGGGTGAGTCACTCTGACTGAACGCGATTCGAGTCCAAGAAAACCCTCCGAATGGAAAACGTGCTCTCATTTCTTCGGAGACCAATAAGGCAAAGATGGTCCAACGGAAAGATTTTGTTACCTTAAATACCCAACCTACTGGGATGTAGAAGATTGACTGCAAGAGTGAGAGCAATAACCATGGCAATGAACCTACATATTTACTGCTCCAATGAAGAACGATTGCGTTAGCGATAAATCCGAAGAGCGCTGCGTTGAAAATCGGTGACCGGCTCTTACGTAAACTATGAAAGAAAAGCGCATAGCCAATAACTGCCAAGAACCATAAACCAACTGGTTCAAAAGCGGCGCTTACGAGGAGAGCGGAGAGAGTGAGAACTACCATTTGAGAGCTGATATCAACCGATCAACGCTTGCACCCAATCCGTATTCATTCTGCATGGTATAAATTTGAGATAAATCGGCAGGCTTCTTAGGCATTTTGATATCCATCTTTGGAATAGCGACATCTTTTGCGCAGTGAACTAAAGTAGGTGCAATCTTCAAATAGTCTGCGCCTTCAATAATCTTTTTTGCGAGATTCGCTGTTAGAGCATCGTGCCCTGACTGTGCAGCCGAGAGTGCTTCCTCTACGGTGGCGAAATTATTTGCAATCAAAGCAGCTCCCTTTTCGCCAATTCCTTTAACTCCTGGAAGGCCATCGGATGGGTCTCCTCTAAACATGGCAAAGAGCGCGTACCGCTCCCCTGGTATCCCGTACTTGTTCGCAACCCACTTTATGTCGACTAAGTCATGTTGAGATATTCCGCGAGCAAGATAAACGACCTTTACATCGCGTTTGTCGTCAACGAGTTGGAATAGATCACGGTCACCAGTAACAACTCTGATTGGCCCCTTCTCCTTTACTGCAAAGGTGGCCATCACATCATCTGCTTCATAATCATCGACGCCTAACATCGGAATACCAAAAGCATCAAGTAAGTCGAGGAGAATTGGAATCTGCGGAGTCAGCGTCTCTGGTTCCTCTTCAACATCACTCTCGTCCTCCAGCCGATTTGCTTTATAGGCAGGAAAGAGATCCACGCGCCACGATGGACGCCAGTCTCCTTCGATACAGGCAACTATTCGATCTGGTGAGTACATACCGATCAGGCGTGCCGTCATGTCGAGATATCCGCGAATCGCATTTACAGGCGCTCCTGATGGCGATACTAAAGTGTCAGGCATTCCGTAATATGCGCGATACCAAAGAGAAGCGCTATCGAGGAGCATGAGTGTCATAGTTCGCCCAACATATATGAAACAACTCCACGGTCCAAACGCTTTACGCCATCGCGGCAGATCGGCCTTAGGTGTTCGGCCGCTCCCCCAATCTGGGTGAGCAAATCAATGAGCTGTTTAATAGAACGGACGAAATCGCCGACAGTCATATCAGTTCCTTTGAGAACATTGCTTAAAGAGTGACCGTTAGCCCAGCGGTATGCGGCATAGCAGAAGCCAAAATCGGGTTCACGTTGGGTCTTGACATCAAATTCATTTTCAATATCTTCAAGTTCAACCCAAATTTTAGCTACCGATGCCAGAGCGTTTGCAACGTTTTGGTGAGGCATCTTCGGGGCGTAGTTCTCAGAACTGCGACTCTCGAAAATCATCGCAGAAGCTACTGAGAGCAACTCTGGAGCCGACAAATTATCAAATACACCTCTACGGATGGATTCAGTGAGGAGTAAATCAGACTCGGCATAAATCTTTGCCAGAATCTTTCCTTGTTCTAGCGGTTTCTCACCTTCAATATAGCCAAGGTGATCGAGTACGTTACAGATTCGATCGAAGGTTTTTGCAATCACGTGAGTGCGATTCTCAACTCGGGCACGGAGACCTTCTGATTCGCGATTCAGACGATCTGCTCGCTCGGCAAAGCGAGCATGAGTCTCACGATCATTGCAGGCGTGGCAGTCATGCTTACGAAGCGCTCTGCGCATTCCGTCGAGCTCATTCTCCATGCGCACGCGCTGGCGTTGATCAAAAGTTCTTCGGCCATCTCGTTTACTCAGAAGTCGTTCCAACTCCTTGATATCGATACGCAGCCTCGAATACTCTGCGAAATTACCAAGATGGCAGACCGCAGATTCACTCTGTTCCGCCGCGGCAGAATCATTCTTTCTAATCTGACGTACGAGACCTACGACTGCTCGGTCTGCCTGGAACTGCGCAAATGATGATTCGAGACTTCCTCGTGCACGTTCTCTGCCAAATCTAGCAATGAGGTTGATAGACATGTTGTAGGTAGGTGCAAATGATGAACGTAATGGATATGTTCGAGTTGAAGCTAGCCCAGCAACCATCGCCGAATCAACCGTTGGAGACCACTGGACTACGGCATTACCCTCGATATCAATACCTCGGCGTCCTGCTCGGCCAGTTAACTGTGTGTACTCCCCTGGAGTGATTGAAACGTGTGCTTCACCATTCCATTTAGTTAACTTTTCAAGCACAACAGTTCGTGCTGGCATATTAATTCCCAGCGCCAAAGTCTCTGTGGCGAAGACCGCTTTTACTAAACCTCTTTTGAAGAGATCTTCGACTGCGCCCTTAAAGCTAGGCAGTAGACCTGCATGGTGGGCGGCTATTCCACGTTCGAGGGCTGTCATCCAGTCTCTGTAACCAAGGACTTCAAGATCTTCCTCAGCTAGATTTTGGGTGTAACGCTGGGCAGTTGCAACAATCTCAATACGTTCTTCTGTGGTTGTGAGCTTCACACCTTCATTGAGGCACTGCTTAACTGCCGCATCGCAACCCGCACGAGAGAAGATGAAGGTGATGGCTGGAAGCAAGTTTTCGCGTTGCAACTTCTCGACGATATCAGCTCGGGATAGTCGGCTTTCATTCTCTGAGAATCGTTCACGCCTATGTCGCGGAACCTTACTTCTTCGCATCGCTTCTCTCTCGGCGGCGAGAATCTCAGGATTAACTCGTGTTGGTTCGCTGAAGAGGTCGATCATTCGATCTCCGATGAGTACGTGCTGGTAGAGAGGAATTGGCCTGATTTCGCTAACGATTACTTCGGTAGCACCTCTAACCTCACCTAACCATTCACCAAACTCTTCAGCATTGGAAACCGTTGCAGAGAGGGAGATAACCTGCACGCTCTCCATAAGGTGAATGAGTACTTCTTCCCAAACCGCTCCTCGGAACTTATCGGCAAGATAGTGAACCTCGTCCATAACAACCGAACCAAGATTCTTTAGGGTTGAAGAGTTGGCATAAAGCATGTTTCGCAGTACTTCTGTCGTCATAACTAGAATATCTGCCTCAGAATTGATATTGGTGTCGCCGGTTAACAAACCAACGCGGTCCTCACCAAATCGCTCTTGAAATTCAGAAAACTTCTGATTCGAAAGAGCCTTGATGGGAGTTGTATAGAAACACTTCTTTCCAGTTGCCAGTGCGCTAAAAGCGGCGAACTCGCCAACTACGGTCTTTCCCGCCCCCGTTGGGGCCGCAACTAGAACACCTTTTCCATCTTCAACGGCCTGGCATGCGGCTATTTGAAAGTCATCGAAACCAAAATCGAACTGCTCGATAAATTTGATTGTGAGCGGATGGTTTCCCCGCTTCTTCGCCGCTGCATATTTCTCTGCCGGCGTCGTCATAGGGTCCATGTTAGACCAGCAGAAGCGATACATTCCGCCGATACGGGAGCCCGACCAATACGCTCACCATCGGCATAAGCAACTGAATCTGCTGTAATAGAAATCTTCTTCGTCCTATAGGTCCTAACCGCAGGATGATTAGTGTGGGAGCCCGAAAAGACCTTTGGAAAGACTTTAAGGAATTCGACTTTAGTAACTGGTTCAAGGATCATGACATCAAATAAACCGTCATTAATCTGCGCGTGCGGACATACCAACATTCCACCACCGTAGGAGCGACCATTGCCTACTGCGATAAGCATTGCTTTAGTCGTCATCTTCACAGAGTCCATCGTTATCTCATACTCGATGGGTTGGAATTTAGGGAGTTCGAGGGCGATAGCTGCGTTATATCTCTGAGGCCCCCTTGGCCATCGCAATGAATTGGCTCTCTCATTTACAACAGAATCAAATCCCGTGGAGAGAATCGCCGCAAACCATTCAGAATCGACATTTCCGAGATCTATATGTTTTGGAGGTTTGGTCAATACTTGATCGAGATAACCTTCCACATCTGTGAGGGACCAACCAAGCGTGCGTATTATGTCATTGCCTGTACCTGCTGGAATAACGGCGAAAGGAATAGAACGCGGAACTGCTAATTGTAGAAGTAGGTGCGCTAACCCATCTCCTCCAACTGAGATGACACCTTGATACACCTTTTCCTCTAGTGCAGATTCAATTTCATTTCGAAGTTGAGCGGCGCTGAGCGCTGAGAAAACTTGATAAGGAACTCTCTTGGATGTTAGGTGATTAATAACTATTTTTCCGTAGGTCGCTCCCTTGCCATGCCCTGAGTAAGGGTTTATTGCGACAAGCCACATTTACTAATCCTGATTATTCTTCTTGGCTCGTCTACGATCATTGAGCAGAGCAAAAACTCCAGAAAATAGGTAGAGGAGAATGAGTGGAATCGCTAGAGCTAGCATCGACAGTGGATCTGCACTCGGGGTGAATCCGGCGACGAAAAGCGTTATCCCAAAGACCCAACCACGCCACGGTCTCAAGATCGCTTTCCCGGATAGGAATCCAATGAGATTAAATGTGATGAGAAAGACGGGAAGTTCAAATGCGATACCAAAGAGGAGAATCGCTCTCATGACGAAATCGAGATAATCGTCGAATTTGACTAAATTGTTGAGCGCATCCGGGGTAAATCCAAATAAGACCTCTACTGCGATTGGAAGAATTGTGTAACCAAGATAGGCGCCCGCTGCAAAGAATGGGGTTGCGGCAACAATAAAGAAGAGTGAATTTCTCTTCTCCTTGCGATGCAGAGCTGGCGCAATAAATGCCCAAAGCTGGTAAAGCCAAATTGGTGCCGAGATGATTATTCCCGCGAGAATCGCAACCTTAATTTGAAGATTGAGTGGGCCTAAGACTCCGTTGATATAGAGCGCGCCACAATTATCAGTGCCCATCTCTTGCGCTGCCTTGAGATCGCAGACGGGTTCAGAAAGCTTGGTAATGATTTCGTTATAGAAGAACCATCCAATAACTGATCCCAATGCAATAACAGATGCTGACTTAACAACTCTCGAACGCAACTCTCGGAGATGATCAAGCAGCGGCATACGACCGCCAGTGGAGGTCGACATTTCAAGCCTCTACTTTTCTACAGAGCCTGGATCTTTATCTTCAGGCTTCTTGCCTTCCTCTTTCATTTCTTTCATCTCGCTCTTGAAGATTCGCATCGATTTTCCGAGCGATCGAGCAGAATCTGGAAGACGCTTAGCGCCGAAAAGGATTACGACCACGATAAGAAGTAGAAGAATGTGACTTGGTTCGCGTAAGAAAGGCATGGGAAAAGATTATCGCAACGTTGAAATTTCAGCGATATTGAGAGGTTATTGCGCGAACCTGGCGAGAGACCTCCCGGCGCAGATTCAGGGGTTCGAGAAGCTCAAAATCTCCTGCTGAGGCGATGATCTCTCGAACCAGCCAAGTGGGGTTAAATACCTCGACTAGATACTTATCGTCACCTAGTTCTTGGAATCTATCAAAGGTTTCCTTGAACAGACGAGCATTTCCGTGAATTCTGAGAGATACGGAGGTACGTAACTCTTTCTCATCCAGTACCTCTATTGAGGGTGAGGACAGATCTACGCTCTGCGCGGCTGAGATGCGATCGAGCCTAAAGGTTCTACGTGAATCCGCCACCGTACAAAAAGCAGTCAAGAAGTCGTGCCCGTCTCGGCGAACTTTCTCTATCGGTGAAATGACCCGCGTCGATTTTTTATCGTCGGCGACCGAGTGGTACTGAATCTCGAGTAAAGATCGCGAGGCAATTGCCTTATCTATCTCTTCAAGGAGTGAGGCTGAGACAGCGTGGTTAGCCGAAACTTTAGTCGCAAGTTCTGGGCTTATCTGCGACTTTAAAGTTTCAATCTCGGCAAGAAGATCTGGCCTCTCGGTACCAAGTTCATCCTTAATCAAATCTAGCCCAAAGAAAATGGAGATCATCTCCTGAGTGCTGAGAGAGCGCACAAGATTTATCGCCTGGGCATTTCTTATGTAGACATAACCAGATTCAAATTCGAGCTCTATGAGATCAAATCTCGTCTCACCACACATCCACAAGGTATTAAGGTCAGAGAGGATTTCATCCCTATCTACCCCGAATTCCTTTGCGAGCATCTCAATCGAGATTCCCTGGTTCTTGTAGAGAAAAGGAACAAGGTCAAGTAATCGTGCGGCTTTCTCCATGGGGGTACTTCGCTTAGCCATGTGCCGCCTCGATTCTTTCGAGTGCTCTCTTGATATCTGCGACCAATTCCAATGGTTCAACAATCACTACATCGTCTCTGTGCCACAAAAGATCTCTGATGAGTTGATCTTGGGAGGCATAGGAAAGATCAAGGATGTCCCAATCATGTTCGCTAGAGATGACGGTGGAAAATTTCCGCAGAGCATGTGCTTTGTCGGTTCTTACCTTTATCCGACATGATTTTTCGCGAGCCTGAGACTTTAACAAATCAGACATCACGAAATCTTCAGGTGTTTCAAAAGCGCCTGCTCGACCTTGATCCTTTACCGCAGATGAGAAACGATCTAGCCGGAAGAGTCGGATCTCTCTCTTATCGAGATCCCTCCCAGCTACATACCAATAACCATTCTTAGTACCTACGCCGAGGGGTTCGATTGCTCGATCCTGCGAGATGGAGTCACGATTGAAGTAACCGAACGAAATAACTTTCCTTGAAGATATTGCATCAATTATGTGGAGCAGATTCTCGTCCGAGACATCTAAGCGCTGAGGGTTGAGAGGTAATTCTTCAGCATCACTTTCGATGCCGAGTGATTTCATCTTCAGTAAAGCTGTGTTAGCTTGTGAACCAAGTACCGCATCCCGCCACATTTTGGTAGCTAGAGAGATGAGAGAGAATTGAGTTTCTGAGAGTTTTGAGATTTGAATCTTGTACTTCTCGGGCCGAATTCGATAGCCAACTTCATCTTCAAAAAGTGGATCAAAGGAACCAACTTCTATCTCGATACCTAAATTTCGGAGCTCTTCTTTATCCCGTTCAAACATTCTCTCTTTTGCATCTAGATCCCCCGAATATCCTTCGATTGTTCTATAGATATCCGATTTTGTCAGCCAGCGAGATGTTGCAAGTAAGGCGATAGTTAAATTAACTAACCGCTCACTCTTCCGGGACACCGTAGGCACCTTTTGCTGGTCTTCTACGACGGGCAAGAACTTCTACACCTGGGGCCATTCGCCTGCTCTGAATCAAGAAGCCGGTGTGACCAATCATTCTCTGTTGTGGTCTAACTGCCAGACCTTCGTGATGCCATCCTCTTACGATTGTCTCGGAACTCTCTGGTTCGGTGAAATGGCCATCTTCTTTCAGCGCTTCTGCGATCGATGAAAGTTGAGTAGTTGTCGCAACATAGGCGAGAAAAACTCCACCAGGCCGAAGAACGTTTGCAGCCATTTCGACACACTCCCAAGGCGCCAACATGTCGAGAATGACGCGATCAAATTTCTCTGGGAACTCTTGTTCTTGAACGGATCCAACATCTAACTTCCAATTCTCAGGCTTACCAGAGAAGTAGTTAGTTAAATTTGCCGTTGCATTGTCGGCAAAATCCTGTCGCCGTTCGACAGAATGGACAAATCCCTCAGGACCAACAGCCCGTAGAAGTGAGATGGTTAAGGCTCCACTACCGACACCAGCTTCAAGAACTCGAGCACCGGGATAGATATCAGCGACGCCAACAATCATCGCCGCATCTTTCGGGTAAACAATCGTCGCTCCGCGAGGCATCGATAGAACGTAATCAGCGAGCAATGGAATAAATGCGGTGAATTTCAGGCCAGCAGTTGTGCTGACTACAGAACCTTCAGGCAATCCGATTAAATCGTCGTGGGTGATCCAACCCTTATGGGTATGCCACTCCTTGCCAGGTGTAATTGTGAAGCTATAGAGCTTTCCTTTGGGGTCGGTGAGCTGAATGCGATCTCCCGCTTTGAAGAAGCCATCTTTGGACACAGGCGCATCCTAGGCGAGGATGAGGTTCTATGTCGGTATCGCGCTGTATGGTCGCGCATCATGGAGCGCCTACGCCTATCCCCAAGTCGGATGAATGACTTCACTAACTGTCCGCAACTCTACAAATACCGTGCGATAGACCTCCTGCCTGAACCTCCAAGTATCGATGCCGAACGAGGCAAGTTGATTCACTCCATTCTCGAGGAGATCTTCGAACTTTCTATGGCCGAGCGCACCTACGAGAAAGCCGTAGAACTTCTTCCTTCCATCTGGGCAAAACAATTGGAATCAAAACCAGAACTGGGAACTTTAGTATTGGATGAGAAGGAATGGTTCGATCGTGCACGCGCTCTGCTGACAAATTATTTCTCGCTCGAAAAGCCAGAAACCTTTGAATCAACGTATCGAGAACTCCATTTAGAGCGCGATATTTCAGATGAAATCTATCTCCACGGCTATGTAGATCGGTTAGATGTTGCACCCACCGGTGAAGTTCGAATCGTTGATTACAAGACCGGTAAATCGCCAAAACCTGGTTGGGAAGAGAAAGCTCTCTTTCAGCTTCGCGTCTACGCACTTCTTTACTGGCAGAACCATGGCGTTCTCCCCCGCCTGCTCAAACTAATTTATCTTGGCGACAGCAGAATTGTTGAATCCACTCCAACCGAACCACAATTGAAATCTACGGAGAAGATTCTCAACAATATTGGACAAGAGATACTGACTGCGATCGAGAGTTCAGATTTTCCAACTAAGAAATCACGACTGTGTGATTGGTGCTTCTTTAAGACTATCTGTCCTGCGCACCAAAACTAACCTTTAATTGGCGTTGAAGTACTTAGCTTCCGGGTGATGAACGATAATTGCGGAAGTTGATTGTTCAGGGTGCAGCTGGAACTCCTCAGAGAGTTCAACACCAATTCGTCCTGGCTCCAGTAGCTCGCAGAGCTGAATCTGCTGTTCAATATCGGGACATGCCGGATAACCAAAGGAGTAACGCGAACCACGATAACCTTGATCAAGAATTCCTTGAAGATCAGGTGAGTCCATTCCTCGAACCGAAAGTTCTTCACGAATTCGCGCGTGCCAATGTTCAGCAAGCGCCTCTGTAAGTTGAACAGAGAGACCATGGAGTTCGAGATACTCGCGATACTTATCCGCGGCGAAGAGTTCATTTGCAGCTTTGCTCACAGTATTTCCCATAGTAACCACGTGGAAGGCAACAACATCGGTGCGACCAGAACCGATCGGTGCAAAGAAGTCCGATAGACAGAGTCTTCTATCTCGCGACTGGCGAGGGAATGAGAATCGAGTGCGTTCCTTGCCTTTATCAGGGCCTTCATGATGCAAGATGATTAAGTCATTTCCATCAGATACGCATGGGAAATACCCGTATACAACAGCAGCCTCTAACCAACCGCTGGCTTGAACTTCGTTGAGCAATTGGCGCAATCGAGGACGACCCTCTGTCTCAGCCATTGCTTCGAATTCTCCACGTGCACCTTTAAGTCCCCACTGGCCCATGAATAGAGCGCGCTCATCTAACATGCCAACGTAATCAGCGAGAGGAATACCTTTAACAATTCTTGATCCATAGAACGGTGCGTTTGGAATATCGATATCCAGTGCAACATCACTTCGATTAGTATCGAGAACTTTCTCCACTGATGCTCGATCAACTCTCTTCACTTTTCTTTCACGAAGCGCAGGTAAGGCGGCGCCTTCTTCTCCGCGCTTGACCGCCATGATGGCATCCATGAGTCGTAAACCTTCAAATGCATCACGTGCATAACGAACTTCACCTGGGAAGAGTTGAGCAAGGTCTTCCTCAACATAGGAACGCGTCAGAGCAGCTCCGCCAAGGATCACTGGCCATTTCTGATCAAGTCCACGTGAGGTGAGCTCTTCTAAATTCTCGCGCATAATAACGGTCGACTTCACGAGAAGTCCTGACATGCCGATCGCATCGACTTCATTTTCTAGTGCCCCATCAATAATCTGATTGACGGTCTGTTTGATTCCGATATTCACTACTTGATAACCATTATTCGACAAGATGATATCGACAAGGTTCTTTCCAATATCGTGAACATCGCCTTTAACGGTTGCTAGAAGGATTCGGCCACGTCCTGCATCATCAAGTTTCTCCATGTGGGGCTCGAGATATGCAACGGCCGATTTCATCACTTCCGCGCTCTGTAGAACAAATGGAAGCTGCATCTCGCCCTTACCGAAGAGCTCGCCGACAACCTTCATTCCCTCCAAGAGGTGGTCATTAATGATCTGAAGCGGAGCGATTCCCTCTTGCATTGCGCTATCAAGGTCATCGGTAAGACCAACCTTCTCACCATCGATAATTCTGCGTTCAAGTCGCTGACGTAGAGGAAGGGCTGCTAATTCAGATGCTCGCACATTTCGTGAAGCAGCAAGTTCAACACCTTCAAAGAGTTGAAGGAACTCTGTGAGTGGATCGTAAGTGACGTTTTCGCCATCGTATTTTCTACGGTCATAGATGAGATCCAGCGCTACTTCTCTTTGGCGTTCATCTATACGTACCATCGGCGTGATCTTCGATGGATGAACAATCGCTGAATCAAGACCCGCCTGTACACACTCATGTAAGAAGACCGAGTTCAGTACAACACGTGCCGCGGGATTGAGTCCGAAAGAAACGTTGCTTACACCAAGGGTTGTCTGTACTTCTGGGAACTCTTCTTTCAGTGTTTTAATTGCATTAATCGTTTCGAGACCATCACGTCGAGTCTCTTCTTGCCCCGTAGCAATTGGGAAGGTGAGCGCATCGATCAGGATGTCACCGACTTTCATATCCCAATTAGTAGTGAGATCTGCGATTAGGCGTCTAGCAACACGAAGTTTCCACTCAGCGGTTCGTGCCTGTCCTTCTTCATCAATAGTGAGTGCAACAACTGAAGCGCCGTGTTCCTTAACTAATGGCATGATCTTTGCAAATCGAGATGTTGGCCCATCTCCATCTTCGTAGTTCACAGAGTTGATTACGGATCGACCACCCAGAGCTTCCAAACCTGCCTTGAGAACTAAAGGCTCAGTTGAATCTAAAACGATGGGAAGGGTTGAAGAAGTGGCGAAACGTGATGCAATCTCATACATATCTTTCGCGCCGTTGCGTCCAACGTAATCGACAGAGAGATCTAGCATATGAGCCCCATCACGAATTTGATCGCGAGCTATCTCTACACAAGTTGCCCAATCTTCTGCGACCAGGGCATCTCGAAAAGCGCGAGAACCATTTGCATTGGTACGTTCTCCGATAGCCAAGTAGGTCTTATCTTGTCTAAATGGAACATATTGATAGATCGACGAAGCGCCTGGATCGATTGAAACATCACGAGACTTCACTGCATGGTGAGAAAGTTTCTTAACAACCGCTTGTAAATGTTCAGGAGTTGTCCCGCAACAACCGCCTATAAGCGAGATTCCGTAATCATTAACAAAAGTTTCTAGAGCCACTGCCAACTCTTCAGGTCCCAGTGGGTACTCGGCGCCATTCTTTCCAAGTATAGGAAGACCAGCATTTGGCATGACAGATATCGCTACTTTGGCGTTCTTCGATAGATAACGTAAATGCTCAGACATCTCGGCGGGCCCTGTCGCGCAGTTCAAGCCAATCAGATCAATATCGAGAGGTTCTAACGCGTTGAGCGCTGCACCAATTTCGGATCCAAGTAACATCGTGCCAGTTGTTTCGACCGTCACCTGCGCGATGACCATGACATCGCGCTCTGCTTCTTGAACAGCTAAACGAGCGCCATTGACTGCCGCCTTTGCTTGCAGCAAATCTTGTGTTGTCTCGATCAAAAGCGCGTCAGCTCCCGAATCCACGAGACCTTTTGATGCCGTGTAATAAGCATCCTTTAACTTTTGGTAAGTCGTATGTCCAAGGCTAGGTAACTTCGTACCTGGACCAAGTGAACCTAAAACGAAACGTTGATGATCGGGTGTAGATGCCGCATCAGCAGCTTCTCTAGCAATCTTTCCTCCGGCGAAGGCCAATTCGTAGATTCGATCTTCAATGTCGTATTCGGCAAGGTTCGCCCAATTTGCACCGAAGGTGTTTGTTTCAATCGCATCCACACCGACCGACAAGTACTTTTCATGCACCGAACGAACGAGATCTGGGCGAGTTACATTCAGTATCTCGTTGCAGCCTTCAAGTCCTTGAAAATCTTCGAGTGAGGGATCTGCCGCCTGGAGCATCGTTCCCATCGCTCCATCGGCGATAACGGTTCCGTTAGCCAAGGCTCGTCGAAGAGCCCCATCAACTAGCTTCTGCGGTGTTTTCTCACTCGTCACGGCGCTGAGGTTACCGTAAGGTGTCGATGTGGAGATTCATCAAATTCCGGCCCTTCGCTCCCCTGTCATGGTCATTGCATTTACGGGTTGGAACGATGCTGCTGAAGCCGCTACCGGTGCGGTATCTCACCTTCTAGGGTGCTGGACTGATCCAATCTTCGATGTGGTTCCAGAGTTGATTGCAGATGTAGACCCAGAAGAGTTCTATGACTTTCAAGTAAACCGTCCAACAATCTTTGTCGATGAATCTAGCGTCAGAAATCTAACGTGGCCCGGTACTCAAGTCTTTGGACTGAGAACGCCTTCCTTGCTTCACGATTTTATTGTGGTCAACGGTGTCGAACCATCGATGAAATGGAAGAAATTTACATCTGAACTGCTCGATCTTGCTGATGACCTTGAAGTAGAAATGATCATCACGATGGGTTCAATGCTTGCGGATACGCCACATACTAGGCCGATAACTGTGAGTGGAAGCGGTGCGCACCCTGATATTGCCAAACGACTCGGGGTCGAGATAAGTAAATATGAAGGACCCACCGGGATCTTGGGCGTTTTTCAAGATGCATGTCTTCGTAGAGGTATGGATGCAATTTCATTATGGGCCGCAGTCCCTCATTACGCATCTAACTCACCTTCTCCGAAAGCGATTCTCGCTCTAGTCAATGCCCTCGAAGACTTTCTCGAAATCACAATCCCGCAAGGCGAATTACCCTCTGAATCATCTCGATGGGAAGAGGAAGTCACTGATTTAGCGAAGGAAGATTCAGATGTTGCGGAGTACGTGAAAGCGTTGGAAGAGAGTAAAGATGCCGCGGAGTTGCCGGAAGCGACCGGAGAATCTATCGCCCGCGAGCTAGAGCGCTTCTTGCGACGACAAAGCGGTGATTAAAGAGCTAGACCTAAAAGAGTATCCAGCGCTCGCGAAAGTTCTCCCGCTTCTCCCCCAACTGCTCCGGTCTCTGTTTCATTCATCCACGAACGAATGAGTTGAAGAACTTTCGGGGTATCAAGATTCTGGCTCAGGCAATCACAAATAGATTGAATCAGTTCAGAGGTCGGAGCCACATCTACGCGTGAAAGATTGTTCCGTAATCTTTCTATCTCCAACTTTGCTGTTTCTATTAACTCGGCCCTCCACATTAAATCATCGTGGTACTTGTGCCCCATAAGAGCCCACCGAATAGCTACAGGTTCAATACCCTCGGCTATCAAGCGAGAGACGAAGATAAGATTTCCGAGAGATTTACTCATCTTCTGGCCATCTAATCCAACCATTCCAGCATGAACATAGGTACGAGAGAACTTTTGTCCAGTTATAGCAACCGATTGAGCCGCGGACATCTCGTGGTGAGGAAAAATCAAATCGCTTCCGCCACCTTGTATATCTATTGAGAAATCATCACCAGCGCAAACGCTGAGATATTTGAGTGCAATCGCAGAACATTCAATATGCCATCCTGGTCGTCCATCGCCGAAATCACTTGGCCACCCAGGTTCACCTTCACGTTGCGATAACCAGAGAAGCGCATCTAATGGATTCTCCTTGCCTACTCTTTGAGGATCTCCTCCCCGCTCTCTGAAGATTGCAAGAGCTTCATCGTCAGCAAGATGTGAGCGGTCACCAAAGTCGGGATCGCTATGAACTCTAAAGTAGAGATCTTTATCAACTAGATAAGTGGTCTCATTCCGTTGAAGGATTTCAATTGCTTCAATAATTGCCGGCATCGCTTCTACAACACCTACGTAACTATCTGGAGGAATTACGTGCAGGTCAGTCATATCTCCACGAAAGAGATCAATTTGAGATTGGGCGAGCTCCTTCCAATCGACGTCATCGCGCTTTGCGCGTTCCAGTAGTGGATCATCGATATCGGTAATGTTTTGAACAAAGAGAACGTTTGCACCAGTTGCTCGCAAATACCGGTTTACTAAGTCGAAGGTTAGGTAAGTTGCCGCATGCCCTAAGTGAGTGGCGTCGTAAGGCGTGATTCCGCAGACATACAGGCGATAGAGGCTTTTCTCTGGGAGAGTCACAAGACTCTGACTCGCAGAATCAAAGAGAGAGAGCGGCTTAAGAAAATATCCAGCAGGGAGTTCAGGGATGTAGAGAGAAGGCCATGAACGCATATGAGGACTTTACTTTAAAAGGGCGGCCAGGGCACGGCTGGCCACTCATCGCTTGGTTCTGGGAAAACCTTCGCGTTAAGTAATCGGTCAACTCGATTTAGCAAGGCTTGAAATTCCAGAGCGCTAATCAAGCCAGTAAACAACTCTTCTTCGGCAATCAGAGAGATATGCAATTGTTGAAGTTGTTCCAACTCCTGGTTTGAAAGTTTTACTGAGGCCCACTGCCAGAGCACCGTACGTAATTTATCTTCTTCATGGAAAGTCACACCATGGTCGCATCCGTATAACTTTCCATCAGGTGACGGAATCAGGTGACCAATCTTCCTATCGGTATTGTTTACAACCACGTCAAAGAGAGCCATAGCTCTGAGAGATGCATGATCCTCGCGATAGAAGAGCGCTAAATCTACAGTTTCATCAATATCTATCCATTGCTGAACCATTCCCATGCCAAATGGTCCGTCACGAAGAATTGTGAGCGGCACGAGATTCCAGTTGCCTAATTCACTGGTTAAAAATGCTGCATACTCACGTTGAGCTAGGTTTCCGTCGGGGAAATCCCAGAGCGGTCTCTCGCCTG
Source organism: Actinomycetes bacterium (assembly GCA_041303615.1). Lineage (GTDB taxonomy): Bacteria > Actinomycetota > Actinomycetes > Nanopelagicales > Nanopelagicaceae > Planktophila. The sequence goes on along the minus strand of JBFYOX010000005.1, from coordinate 39,823 downwards.
CGATTGGTTTATAGATAACTCGAACTTCTTCTTCTCCATCGACGACAGTTCCATAAAGCGTTGCATTGGATGCATCTACCAGTCGACCAGTAACAGTAAGAGCTCCTTCATTCATCAGTTTCTCAATCGAGTTCATCTGCGATACCCATTGGCTCTTGGACAGAGATGACCTCGAGAATCAATTGGCCCTCCACAGAAAGGACAAGGAAGGCGGCCTGCGCCGACAACTGTCATAGCCCGCTTCGAAAATCGCGATGCTTCGTGGGGTGATACTGAAACTCTCAAAATATCGCGATCGCGACTCAAGTCATCTACATCCACGAACTCGCTTTGGTCGTTCTCTTCCCCTGATACCGCCTGCAAATCTATTTGAATTAATTCAGTGCTCTGATCATAAGCAAGACCGATGAGACCGACACGAAACTCTTCTTCGATAGGTGAACTCAGCGGCTTCTCATCACGAGGTAACGGAATCAGGGTGAAGCTAGGCAATACTTGTTTGATCTCTTTAAGCATGAACACGAGTCGCTCCGCAAGAGCTTGTACTTGGCTCTTCTCTAGAGAGACCGAGATCAATCGAGCCCCATCCTCTGCTTGGATAAAGAAGGTTCTCTCACCAGGCTGACCCACTGTACCGACTGTAAATCGGGCAGGCTCTTTAAATTCGATGACCCGGTGGTTCATTTACTTCTCTTAGTTTTCGTTCCGGATCCACCACCGAGAAGCGCCTTCATGGACTTTGGGCTCTGCATAAATTTCTTAAACTCACTCGTTTTATCGTTGTAGGCGATCAAACGGCTGGTATCCCCGTCGAAATCAATAACTGTTACAGAGGCAGGGTCAATGATGAGCGATTGAAAATCATCGAGCTTCATCTTCAGGCAAGAAGCCACAATCGCTTTGATAACATCACCATGACTTACTACAAGGTGGTTGCTTCCCTTTTTATCCGCTCCAAGTTCTTGAATCGTCTTAAAAGAGCGCTTCTGCATCGCTGTGAACTTTTCTCCACCAGGGAAGGTGACCTTGCTCGGTGAACTCTGAATCTGCTTCCAAAGTTTCTCTCGGGATAATTTTGAGAGCTTCTTGCCGCTCCATTTGCCGTAGTCCATTTCAATTACTTGATCATCCAACAGGTACTGACCGATTCCTGACCCGTAAGAGGACGCAACCCAAGGCGCAATTGTCTCTTGGCATCTCTGCATCGGACTGACTCGAACAGAATCGAATTTCACTGCACCGATTCTCTCGACAAGGTTGCGTGCTTGCTCTTCACCAGATTCACTCAAAGAAATACCGGAAATCTGTCCAGCTAGGACGCCAGAGTCATTTGCCATAGATAGGGCATGTCTTAGGAGAAAGATTCGACTCACAACACGAAGGTTATCGCGAAAATTGTAATCAGCGCTTTTTGAGATATCCCTTGCTAGGGTGCTCATTATGGAGATGAGAAGAGTTGGAAAGAGTGGGCTCTCACTCTCCCGCCTTGGTCTCGGAACAATGACGTGGGGTCGAGATACAGATACTCATGAAGCGGCAGATCAATGTCGTGCATATATTGAAGCTGGCGGAAACTTCTTTGATACCTCATCAACGTATGGAGACGGTGATAGTGAGCGAGTTATTGGCGGCCTGATTGGCACTCTCTTCAAGCGAGAGGATGTTGCAATAGCTACAAAGGCAGGAATCTCGTACTCGGATGGTTCCCGAAAGATTAACAATTCTCGTCAATCTCTGATTGCCGACTTAGATAAATCACTTTCACGTCTTGAGACCGACTATGTCGATATCTGGCAGATTCACGCGTGGGATCCTTCCACCCCATTAGAAGATTCTTTATCAGCACTTGATTATGCATACTCGTCTGGCAAGGCTCGTTATGTAGGTCTATCAAACTTTTCTGGTTGGCAGAGTGCGCGAGCAATTACGATTCAGGAATCTAATAGTGCAAAAGCGCCCATAGTTTCTAATCAAGTCGAGTACTCACTTCTAAATCGAAGCGCTGAATCTGAGATTCTCGAATGTGCACGCGAAACCGAGACAGCCGTTCTTGCGTGGGCTCCCTTAGGTCGAGGAGTTCTCACCGGTAAATATCGCAAGGGAATTCCGAGCGATTCACGCGCGGCAGCTCCTCACTTTGTTAAACATGTAGAGCCATATTTGAATGAGAGATCAGCGCGGATTGTTGAAGCAGTCTCTGTTGCATCTGAGGGCCTCGGTTATTCTCCTCTGGAGACTGCACTGGCTTGGGTAAGGGATACTCCGGGAATTACCAGCGCAATTGTTGGCGCCCGCACAGGTGCTCAGTTGCGAGGAATCTTGAAGTCTGAGGAGATTGAATTGCCAGAGATTGTTCGGATGGCTCTTGACGAGATCTCCGCTTAAGCGTTCTCCATAAACTCTTTTAAAACGTTAACTCCAAAGTGGAGCCCTTCAATCGGTACTCGTTCGTCAACGCCATGGAATAAAGCCATAAAATCAAGATCGGCAGGTAATTTAAGTGGGCTAAACCCATAGCCAACAATTCCCAATTCTGAGAGAGCTTTGTTATCCGTCCCACCGCTCATCAGGTAAGGAACGGGAATTCCTTCAGGATCAAATTTAGTGATTGCATTACACATCGCTTCGACAAGATCGCCTTCGAAATCTACTTCGAGTGCGATATCGCGCGAGACCGTCTCAATTTCGATATCGTCGCCGATAATCGAGCGAATAGTTTGATTCAACTCATCTTCGTAGCCTGGAAGGAATCGACCGTCGATTACGGCGGATGCCGAACCAGGTATGACATTTGCTTTATACCCAGCCTCAAGCATCGTTGGATTAGCCGTATTCTGCAGAGTTGCGCCAATCATGCGCTCTGTTGGTCCGATCTCCGTCAGCAGCGGTCTCAAATCATTCTCATCGTAAGGCTTTCCGGTTGCTTCAGAAATTTTCTTGAAGAGCACCTTCACCGTCTTTGTATAACGTTGTGGCCAGTCATATCGACCGATCTTTGCAACAGCTTCTGTAAGCGAGGTTAATGCATTATCGCCATTCATCATTGAGCCGTGTCCAGCTCTACCTCGCGCAGTGAGCTTCATCCAATGAATACCCTTCTGCGCTGCCTCAACGAAGTACAGTCGCTTTCCATCTGCGACGGTTACTGAGAATCCGCCAACTTCCGAAATGGCCTCGGAGCATCCGGCAAAAACCTCTGGGTGATTAGCTGTCATCCATCTTGATCCGTAGGTCATTCCTGCTTCTTCGTCAGCAAAGAACGCCAGGACGATATCGCGCTTCGGGGTAAACCCTGTTCGTGACCAGGATCGAACAATTGCAAGAATCATCGCATCGACATTCTTCATATCGACAGCGCCTCTTCCCCAAATCATTCCATCACGGATTTCGGCGGAGAATGGCTCGACAGACCAGTCATCGGCATTCGCGGGCACAACATCAAGGTGACCATGAACAACTAATCCTGAACGAGTGGAATCACTCCCCTTTATTCGCGCAATCACATTGCAGCGGTTGGGTGCTGATTCGTAGATTTTTGCGAAGATTCCTACCTCAGCCAGTGACCGAACAACATATTCAGCAACATCCTTCTCATCTCCCTTTCCTTCCCCATAATTCACGGAAGGAATTCGAATTAGTTCCTGACAGATAGAGACCACTTCATCCTCAATCGAAGGGAATGTCTCTGCGCTCTGTGATGTAGCCATGGAGTTATTCTCTCGCTAATTCAGCCTCTTTTGCATACAAGCCATGAGAAAGATATATTTCTCCCGCGGTACTCGTCCGGGTGGCGGAATTGGCAGACGCGCTAGCTTGAGGTGCTAGTTCTCGCAAGGGATTAGGGGTTCAAGTCCCCTTTCGGACACAAGTAATGGTGGTTAGTAAATGGGAAATAATCTCGATATTCAGGGTTCTCTATCCCTCATCCGAGATATTCCGGACTATCCAAAACCAGGAATTCTCTTTAAAGATATAACCCCTCTATTGGCAAACCCAGATGCTTTCACCGTTGTTCTAGAGAGTCTTTCATCGCTAACCGAGGGTATCGATTTCATAGCAGGCATTGAAGCTCGTGGCTTTATCCTTGCTAGCGCACTTGCCGCTAGAACGGGAAAAGGATTTATTCCCATCCGGAAAAAAGGCAAGCTGCCTTCTAAGACATTCTCGAGAAGTTATGGGCTTGAATACGGTGAAGACGAACTAGAAATACATCAGGATGCGTTCATGGCTGGATCAAGAATTCTTTTAATTGACGATGTCCTGGCAACTGGAGGAACAATCTCTGCCGCTCTCGATTTGATTGGCGATGTTGGTGGCATAGTCCCTGTGATTTCAGTTCTTATTGAAATCACAGCACTTAAGGGTCGGGAGCTAGTCTCCGGGAAACATCAAGGTTCCCTCGAGGCTCTTCTTCAAGTTTAGACTTCCACATAATGAATAAGCTGGTGGTGCGAGAGCGCATTTATCCATTACGTGGCAAGATTCAGCCGTGGCCGAACTCGTGTACTACTGCGGAACGATGGATAGCGGTAAATCCACCCTCGCACTTCAAACGGCTCATAACCATAAATCTCGAGGTCGTTCAGGGTTAATTTTCACAAGCAAAGACCGCGCGGGTGCTGGAGTAATTAGTTCACGTTTAGGCCTTCAGTCGGAAGCGATCGAAGTTGAACCTGCGTTGGATATACATAAATTTGTCGTCGAGCATCTTTCTATAGGTGATCGCATTGACTACATCATCTGCGACGAGGCCCAGTTCTACCAACCAGACCAGATTGATGGTTTAGCCAAGATTGTTGATGGCCTAGGCATCGATGTCTATGCCTTCGGAATTCTCGCTGACTTTAGAACGAAGCTCTTTCCTGGTTCAGCACGTTTGGTAGAGCTCGCTGACCGAGTAAATACACTGCAAGTAGAGGCCCTGTGCTGGTGTGGATCCCGTGCCACTCACAATGCTCGCACTGTCAATGGCGTCATGGTTACTGAGGGCGAACAAGTCGTTGTTGGTGATGTCGGAAAGAGCGAAGAAATTGCATATGAAGTATTGTGCAGACGTCATCACATGCGAAACGTTACGGCTCGAGCTTCCCGCTCAGGTCATATGAGTTTAGATCCACTCCCCTTCACTGAATAAACGCAATAATAGAGAGAGACAGGTAAAGAGATGAATACACGTGCCTATGCAGCAATGTCAGCGAAAGCCGATCTAGTTCCCTTTCAATTTGATCGCCGCGAAGTGGGTGCACACGATGTTGCTCTCGACATCAAATTTGCAGGAATCTGTCACTCAGATATTCACCAAGTGCGTGAAGAATGGGGTCCAGCGATCTTCCCAATGGTCCCAGGACATGAGATCGCAGGCGTTGTAACTAAGGTTGGCTCGTCAGTATCGAAGTTCAAAGTAGGCGACCTCATTGGTGTTGGCGTATTCGTTGATTCCTGCCGCGTCTGTGAAAATTGCAAGGCTGGTTTACAGCAATACTGTCTCGAGTCAATGACAGGCACTTACAACGGTCTTGAGCGCGATGGCAAGACTGTTGCTATGGGTGGATACTCTAATTACTTCGTGATTAACGAAGACTATGCGGTGAAGATCCCTGCAAACCTTCCACTAGAAGGCGTTGCTCCACTTCTCTGCGCAGGCATAACTCTCTACTCACCAATCAAGCATTGGAATGTAGGACCCGGTAAGAAAGTTGCGGTGATGGGTCTCGGTGGTCTCGGCCATATGGGCGTCAAATTTGCCGTAGCGATGGGCGCCGAGGTCACGGTGCTTTCACATTCACCTCAGAAGGAGAAGGATGCTCTTGCGATGGGAGCGCATCACTTCATCTCAACTAAGGATGAATCCATCTTTACCAAGCATGAGAAAGAGTTCGACGTAATACTCAACACAATCAGTGCTGAAATCGATATCAATCTCTATCTCAATCTTCTTAAATTGGACGGAACTCTTGTAGTCATTGGGCTCCCAGGAAAGCCTTACGCAGTCCAGGTTGGATCACTCCTTAACGGTCGCCGCTCAATAGGTGGATCAATGATCGGTGGAATACCTGAACTTCAAGAGATGCTCAATTTCTGCGGAGAACACGAGATCACGAGTGATGTAGAAGTTATCAAAGCTGATTACATCAACGAGGCATACACTCGCACTGTTGCAAGCGATGTGAAATACCGCTTTGTTATCGACACTTCTACTATTTAAAAAATCTCTAGATAAAGCTGTTGAGTGCCGTTGCCAGAATTGGCGCTAAGAATAGCGCGGGCAATAAGTTACCAACGGCTATCTTCTTGATATCGAGAAGTCTCAGCGCTATTGCAATCAACATCAAACCACCGCAGATTGTCATGGCGTCAATCTGGTATTGATCCAATACTGAGCCTAAAGAGAATCCCGCAACCGTCCATAATCCTTGATAAATACCAACTGGAATAATGGAGGCCATTACTCCCCAGCCAAGAGTTGATGCGAAGGCCATGGCCGCAAAGAAGTCGAGAGATGATTTCAGAATCAGCTGCTCAATCCCCTGGCCTGCACCATCGCTGATACTTCCCAAAATAGCCAGCGGTCCGATAACAAAGAGAAGCGACGATGACACGAAGCCCTCGATAAAAGGACTATCTTCGGAAGCCTTAAATCTTCTTCGTAGCTTCTCACCAAATCCATCTAGACGATGCTCCAATTGAAGTACAGAACCGATTACTCCTCCAATGAGCATGGCACCGAGAATGAGTAGAAGTCCAGTGCTCTTTGGCAACTTGCTGTTGAATGAATCAGACCAGAGTGGAATGAGGGCTGAAGCTGCGCCTAAGAGTGTGACGAGCCCGAGAACATCTGTAATTAATCTCTGAGTTTGCTCACGCATTCGATTGCCGAGGGTTATTCCAATTCCAGATCCAACGGCAATGGCAACAACATTGAGAAGTGTTCCCGAACCAACGAGCATGGGCGTAACTATAGACTCCAGGGATGGATTTCCGATCAGTGGTGAGTGCACTACGACCACACAAAACAGTTCCGATTACACCTTGGACTTCGACTGGTCGGTGGGATCTATCTCTCCCCCGGGTATTAATACTCTTCTTCGGTTTGGCAATCTTCGGTCTAGGCGATTCACTTCTTATTCAAGCAAATATTGGCAACGCTCCCTGGACCGTGCTTGCCGAAGGCGTAACTCTTAAGACCAATCTTTCAATTGGCTGGGCAACTTTCTTCATTAGCGTATTTGTGCTGCTGCTTTGGATTCCACTCCGCGAACGTCCCGGATTTGGAACTGTCTCAAATATTGTCCTCATTGCAACCTTTATACAACTAGGAACGATGATCTTTCCTGAGGTGAACTCTTTGCCAGCTGGGATCGCATACGACTTGATTGGCATCACCTTGGTGGGATTCGGTTCTGCTCTTTATATAACCTGTGGCCTAGGACCTGGCCCTCGCGATGGCGCGATGACCGGAATCCACCAACGAACTGGAATTCGAGTTGGACGAGTACGTATGGGTATAGAGGTCACGGTACTTCTTGCTGGCTGGAGTTTGGGTGGCACCATCGGGTTAGGTACAGCGCTCTTCGCCTTACTTATTGGCCAATCTGTGGCCATATTCCTTGGGCTCGTGGCGCGTCTTACTAGTTAGTAACTCTTCCACTGAACTAGCCTTCAGTTACTTCCTTCGGTCTGTGAGCCGTCATTTCACACGGGGTCGCAAACACCCCCGTTAACAAAATCAGGAAGGTTCATCATGCTCGATAGTTACTTCAAAATATCTGAACGTGGCTCCACCATTGGACGCGAAGTCCGCGGCGGTCTCGTCACATTCTTCACAATGGCATATATCGTCGCACTCAATCCACTGATCATTGGCCTTGCAAAAGATGCTGATGGAAAGTACATCGGTGGCGGAGATGCTCCAAACCTCGCACTCGTTGCAGCAATGACTGCACTGATGGCTGGTCTACTTACAATTCTTATGGGAGTTGTCGGTAACTACCCTCTCGCGCTAGCAACAGGACTCGGATTAAATACATTCGTAGCCGTTGGTATTGCATCTCAAATGACCTGGGCAGATGCAATGGGCCTAGTTGTTCTTGAAGGAATCATTATCACAATCCTCGTTCTTACAGGATTCCGTACAGCGGTATTTAAGGCTGTGCCACCACAGCTCAAGGTAGCTATCTCTGTTGGTATCGGTCTCTTCATTGCGCTTATCGGTCTGGTTGACGCAGGTTTCGTTCGCCGCACAGGCACAGGACCAGTTCCTGTAACTCTCGGTGATGGTGGAACTCTTGTTGGTTGGCCAATTATTGTCTTTGCACTTGGTCTATTCCTTACTATCGGTTTGATGGTCAAGAAGGTAAAGGGTGCAATCCTCATCGGTATCGTTGCAGCAACTGTTGTCGCTGTAGCTATCGAAACTGCTTTCAAGATTGGCCCTAACTTCAATGGAGCAACAGGTGAAGTTAATCCAAAGGGCTGGGGACTCAACGTTCCAGCAATGCCAGAATCAGTTGTAGCAACACCTGACTTCGGCCTATTTGGTGAATTTAACCTCTTTGGTTCACTTGATCGAATTCCTTTGATCACAGTAATCCTTCTAGTCTTTACTCTCCTTCTCTCTGACTTCTTTGACACAGTAGGTACAGTCACCGCAATCGGACACGAAGCTGATCTCATCGACAAAGATGGAAATATCCCAAATAACGATCGTATCCTTTTGGTCGATTCACTCGCAGCAGTAGCAGGTGGAGCTGGAAGCATCTCGTCAAATACCAGCTACATTGAATCAGCATCAGGGGTCGGCGAAGGCGCTCGTACAGGCTTCGCATCAGTCGTAACAGGTATCTGCTTCTTGCTAACTACCTTCTTAGCTCCTCTGGTAGCAGTTATTCCTTACGAGGCTGCTACTCCTGCTCTAGTCATCGTTGGTTTCTTGATGATGACACAAATCAAATCTATCGATTGGGATGATTACGGAATCGCTATCCCAGCATTCCTAACAATCATCTTGATGCCATTCACCTACAACATTTCAGTAGGTATCGGTGCAGGTTTCGTATCTCATGTTGTTATCCGCTATATCCAAGGTCGACGCAAGGATGTTCATCCATTGCTTCTCCTTGTATCAGGACTCTTCATGGTCTACTTCTTATCTTCACCAATTAATACCTGGATTGGTTAATACCGACCACTATTAGGAAAATCGCCACCGTGCCTTCGGGTACGGTGGCGATTTTTTTGGTTCAAAAAAGTGTTAGAGAGACCAATCGATTGGAGTGGACCCCTGCTCAATCAGCAGCCCGTTAACTTTAGAGAAAGGTCTACTGCCAAAGAAGCCTCGATAGGCGCTTAGCGGACTTGGGTGCACTGAAGAAACGCTCTTTGAGAATAGTGACTCCAGCTCTTGTGCTTGCTTGCCCCAAAGCAGACCGACAGCACCTCTAACTGCGCACGCTCTTGCAATTGCCTCGGTGACTCGTTGCCAACCTAAATCAACATGAGCATTTGAACGACCAACTTCTGTTGTTAATACCCGATTGAGGAGAAGAACTCCTCGATCTCGCCACGGCTCGAGGTTTCCGGAATCAGGGGCTGATATCCCAAGATCTGATTGGAGCTCTTTAAAGATGTTCTGTAAGGAAGCGGGAATTTTCTTTACACTGTTAGGTACGGAGAAGGCTAAACCGTGAGCGAAGCCGCCGGTTGGGTAAGGATCCTGGCCAACAATCACACATTTAACTTCATCGAGGTTGCACTCCAGTGCCGAGAAAACTCTATCTAGTGGAGGCGTTGTAGAAGCAACTGATATTGCAGTGAAAATCCTCGCGATCTCATCTGTGAAGGGTTCGAGTATTGGATCCCAACTAGAGTGCACGTGCTGAGAACCGATAACCATCGAAGCGAACTTCCATCGGTAATTCAAAAATATTAGACATATGTTCGCTCGTGATCACATCAGCGATAGGACCAGAGACAGCGGCAAGCCCATTCTTCAAAATCAGAGCGTGCGTAGTGCCCGCTGGAATCTCTTCAATGTGATGTGTCACCAGAATCGTGGCGGGAGCGTGAGGATCTGATGCAAAGATAGAGAAGCGCTTAAGTAAATCCTCGCGACCCCCAAGGTCTAATCCCGCGGCAGGTTCATCCAGTAGTAAGAGCTCGGGATCCGTCATGAGTGCGCGTGAAATTTGAACCCTCTTACGCTCTCCTTCACTCAGTGTTCCGTACTCTCTGTCGGCTAGATCTCTAACACCAAAAGTTGTAAGTAGCGCCACCGCTCGAGATTCGTCCCATAAATCATAGGCTTCATTCCATCTACCAAGAATTGCATAGGCGGCAGTGAGAACGACGTCTCGAACTTTCTCTTCATATGGAATATCTTCGGAAACTAGTGCGCCACAAATACCAATACGAGTGCGTAATTCCCATACATCAACACGACCTAACTCCTGGTCAAGGAGTAATACTTTTCCAGTTGTAGGAAATGCTCTTGTGGCAAGTATTTGAAGTAGCGTTGATTTACCGGCACCGTTTGGGCCAAGCACTACCCATCGCTCCCCCGGTTGAATGGCGAAATTAAGTGGGCCGAGAATCAATTTCTGACCACGTCGAACTGAGACATCTCTCAATTCAAGAACGCTATTGGTGCTCATAGGTGGAAAAGATATCCCTTCCGCTTAGGAATCACTCGTAAATGGGCGCCATACCTAACGTGATTCGCGATAACCTCTCGCAGTGAGCGATGAAAAGAGCCTATACACCGGGTTAATTTTAGTTTCTGGGGTCGACTCTCCTGGTATCACCAAATCCCTCTTCGAGACTCTCGCACCCTTCTCTGTCACAGTTCTGGATATTGAACAGGTGGTTATCAGGCAGCGACTTATTTTGACAGTCCTTATCGCTCTCAACCCAGATCATGCGCAGGCAATCGATGAAGACCTCACGGCATGTGCAGAGGCTCTCTCAGTAGATATCGCAACATCATTTAGCGAACAGGGTGGTTCTTCAATCGCCGCCAAAACAGGTTTGGTGCACGTTGTTGCCCTGGCTAACCCCTTAGCACCGTCTGCTATTGCAGCGATCGCTGATGCGATAGCGAATGAACAAGGCAATATCGAACGAATACACAGAACGGCTAGTTTTCCCATCACAGCTATCGAATTAACCGTGTCCGGGGTAGAAGTTGGCGCTCTTCGGCAGAAGTTAGCAACAGTCGCATCCGCATCATCTATCGATATCGCTGTCTCCCCTGGCGGTTTAATGCGATGGGCGAAGAAACTAGTTGTCCTCGATGTTGATTCAACTCTGATTCAACAAGAAGTTATCGAACTTCTTGCAGCACATGCAGGTGCGCAAGAGGAGGTCAAATCAATAACAGAGAAAGCTATGAGAGGCGAGCTTGATTTCTCAGAAAGCCTTAAGGCTCGTGTTGCTCTTCTAAAAGGCCTTCCCGTCACTGTGATTGACGAAGTTCGTTCGCAAATTTTGCTCACTACTGGCGCTAGAACGTTAGTTGAAACCCTTCAAAAGTTGGGCCACAGCGTCGCGGTTGTCTCCGGAGGCTTCACCGAAGTAATTGAACCCTTATTGAAAGATCTGGGAATTACCCACTATCGAGCAAATTCGTTGGGGGTCAGCGATGGAGTTCTCTCAGGTTTAGTCGAAGGTCCCATTGTGGACAGAGCTGGTAAAGCAGAAGCGCTACGCGAATTTGCAAAGATTGAATCTGTTAATCTCGATCAAACAATCGCAATCGGTGATGGTGCAAACGATCTGGATATGATCGCAATTGCCGGAATGGGAATTGCATTTAACGCTAAGCCTGCAGTTCGAGCAGCCGCTGATAGCTCCGTAACAGCTCCATTCCTGGATTCAGTTCTCTACCTTCTTGGAATAACACGCGAAGATATCGAAGAAGCAGGCGCTACCACTAAGTAAGCGTTAAAGCCGGCATGCATGGATGTCGGTAACGAGAATTCCTCTCGCACCTATCGCCCAAAGCTCATCCATAAGACGGTTAGTCTCTCTTCGCAGAACCATTGCACGAACTGCAACCCAATCAGCTTTTTGTAATGGAGAGATAGTTGGAGATTCAAGACCAGGAGTTATCGCGCAAGCTTCAACAACCCGATCCTTGGGAATGTCGTAATCTAAGAGAACATACTGCCGAGCTGTTACAACGCCTTGGAGTCGACGGATAAGAATTTCCAGCTCTTGCGGAATATCATCCCCGCGCCCCTTAATGAGAACAGCTTCAGATTCCAAAATTGGTTCCCCGAATATAGCAAGACCCGCCTGACGAAGAGTATTTCCCGTGCTTACGACATCTGCGATTACATCCGACACCCCTAGTCGTACGCTACTTTCTACCGCCCCATCTAATCGGACAACGGTTGCTGAAATATTTAAGGATTTGAGATGCCTCTCTACTAGCCCCGGATAAGCCGTTGCGATGCGCTTTCCCGAGAGTTGAGCGAGTGAAAAATCTTGATTTGCAGGACCTGCGAACCTAAAGGTTGACCCACCAAAATTAAGGTTGAGAACCTCTTGGGCTGCAGCCCCGGAATCAATCAGAAGATCTCGCCCTGTAATTCCTGCCTCAAGCTCCCCCGATCCAACATAGATTGCGATATCCCTTGGGCGAAGATAATAAAACTCAACGTTATTCTCTGGATCTAAAAGTACTAAATCACGTGAATCTGAGCGCTGTCTATACCCCGCCTCTTTCAAGATCGCGATTGAAGAATCTGCTAGGGAGCCCTTATTAGGGACAGCGATTCGTAACATTGATACTCCTTAAAGAAACTTATAGATATCGGTGGGGGTAAGACCTCGAGAAAGCATCAGCGTCTGTAAGCGATAAATCAACTGACTAATCTCTTCAGCAAGTGCTTCATTTGATTCATGTTCGGCTGCAATCCAAACCTCACCCGCCTCTTCAATAATCTTCTTACCGATCTCATGAACGCCAGCATCAACTGCTTCGACAGTCGCAGACCCTGCTGGGCGATCGACCATTTTCTGAGCAAGTTCGTTCCAGAGCGAGTCAAATGTCTTCATGAGATAAGTTTACTTGACTCATCTAAATCCTCGCTCAAAATTTAAGGCTAGGAAACCTTCCGTCGAAGAGCCTCAACCATTGCGGCAGGATCTTCTGCATTAAAGACTGCACTTCCTGCAACAAAGGTATCAGCGCCAGCTTCGCGAGCTATTTCAATCGTTTCGAGAGAGATTCCCCCATCAACCTGTAGCCATATTGGTCTCGATCCCATCAACTTCTTGGTTCTTCTCACCTTCTCCATCATCTCAACTATAAACTTCTGTCCACCAAAACCTGGTTCAACAGTCATGATCAAAACCATATCTACATCATCGAGATAGCTTTCATACTGATCTATCCCCGTATGAGGCTTCAAGGCAATGGATGCTCGGGCACCAGCCTTGCGGATTCCTGAGGCGGTCGCGCGAATGTCACTACATGCCTCTACATGAAAGGAGACACTTGCCGATCCTGCCTGCGCATAATTGATCGCAATCTGGTCAACATTGGCAACCATAAGATGACTATCCACCGGAATCGCAGTCTCCTCGATAATTCTCTGCGCTTGGTCGAAATCAAAGGTGAAGTTAGGAACGAAAATATTGTCCATGACATCTAAATGTATAAAATCGCTCACGCTTGCGATTCTCGATATCTCTAAAGATAAGTTTCCTCGATCGGCGTTGAGAATACTTGGGGTAATTCTCACTTCTTTGCTCATGCCATCGCTCGCTTTCTGAAGATCGCCAGAAACATAGAATCTGTCGCGTGTCTCCCAGTCCATAAAGATAAGTTCGGACCACGGGTTGCATCGTGAAGTTCAGTTGGTAGCACAGATGCAATATCAATCTGTTCTAACTCTGGATGCGTCTTTAAAATCTGCTGAACTTGGGCGCTTGTTTCCGCAAAGTGAGGGCTACATGTTGCATAACCAAATATTCCACCAACAGCTAATACCGAAATCGCTGCATCAGATAACTCTCGTTGGAGTTCAGTGAGTGCTCGCAAATCTTGCAGCGTTCTACGCCAGCGTACTTCTGGTCTCCTGCGAAGCGCACCAAGTCCCGTGCAGGGAACATCAGCAAGAATCGCATCGAATAGCTGATGCTGGGATGCGATCTCACGACCATCTCCAACAATGACGGGAAACGATCCAATTACCTTCTTGACTAACGATGCACGAGCTTCCGATACTTCATTTGCAGTAAATTTCTTTCCACTCTCTCGAGCTAAATGTGAAATCAGAGCAGCTTTGCCCCCAGGTCCTGCACAGAGATCGAGGATGTTTCTTGAGTCAGTAGCAAACTTCATAAAGATATCAGCAACTAATTGAGAGCCCTCATCCTGAACTCCAGCTTTTCTATGACGAATCAGTTCTAATGATCCTGGTGAGCCATCGAACCTTGCACCGTAAGGAGAGAATTCAGTAGCGATTGCGCCCAATTCAACTAAATCAGATTGCGTCGACTGACCCGGCCAGGAGACAAGCGTTGGAGATGCTGGAATATTATTTGCCGCCAGTTCAGATTCAACCAAGCTAAAGTCTTTGAGCAGATCGTAATAGGCAGAGACAATCCATTCCGGATGTGAGTAACGAATTGCCAGAGTAACGACAGGGTCCTTTATACCTTCCAATGGAGATAACCACTCTTCCAAGGTTTTGGCGCTCACTTTTCGCAAAATTGCATTCACATATGAAGCCTTAGATTCCCCGATTACTTTTCTTGCGAGTTCTACCGTTGCACCAACCGCTGCATGCGTAGCAACACGCATTTCGAAGAGTTGGTGTACACCAAGTCGACAGATATCAACAATTCCGGGATCAACGTCACTCCAGGGCCTGTCTGAGACTTGCTGGAGAATGTAGTCATGTCGTCCCTGCATACGGAGTGTTCCGTATAGAAGTTCCGTAGCAAATCCTTTATCTCTCGTTTCGAAGTTTGAGGCCGAGAGCGCCTGAGGAAGCAAGAGGTTTGAGTAACCGCCTCGTCGATTTACCTCACTGAGAATGTCATAAACCAGCACTCGAACTGCATCAGGTTTAGGTGATTTGAAAGAGTCACGTCTGGCTTTAACCAAAGAGTTCACCGGCCTGCAATCGTGCCCCATTAACCCAAGAGTCTGCAGACATGCGAATCTTGCCTTGCGGAATTAAGAAGCCCAATGAGATCGCAGTTGTTCCTGTGCCAACGAATAACTGTTTATCTGCATACTTGATTTCGCCAACTTCAAGAGTTCGCTCTGTTACCACAGGCGCCTCAACCTTGATGAGTAAACCTCGAAAGGTAGTCCACGCACCCGGTGCGCTAGTGAAAGCTCTAATCTTTCTTGAAATTTCTATCGCCGGTTCACTCCATGAAATCTCAGCCTCTGACTTTGAGATCTTCGCCGCTTTGGAGGCATCAATCGAAGACTGCACAGTCGGTTTAGCGCCACTCTCGATCAGGGAAAGAGATTGAATAAGTGCATCTGCACCCAACTCGGCAAGTTCCTTAAAGAGCTCATCTGAAGTTATATCGTCATCGAGCGCGAACCGCTTCATGAGATAGATGGGGCCAGTGTCCATTCCCTCATCAAGTTGAAATATGGTGACGCCAGTTACTGAATCCCCGGCCTCAATCGATCTTTGGACCGGTGCCGCACCGCGCCAACGTGGAAGTAATGAGAAATGTAAATTGATTGAACCAAATGTAGGCGCACTGAGTTCGGCGAGAGAGAGAATTTTTCCGTAACCAATGGTGATCACTAGGTCTACCGACATTGCTAAAGCCAGGAACTCTTCCTGAGACTCCGGCTTATGACATGAGATCCTTGACTTCGAAGCCCATGCACTAACCGCGCTTTCGCGTAACTCTCGCCCTCTTCCAGCAGGTCTATCTGGTTGAGTGATAAGAAAAGCAAGCTCATGATCTGACTGCATGAGCGCATCTAGGGAGTTGATAGCGACATCAGGCGTTGCCGCAACTGCTATGCGCACTACTTTCCCAAACCGGAAGAGTGAGGGGAAACCTTGATCGTCGGAGTAAAGCCATTCTGCGAATTCATTCCGAACCATTCAGAATCCCGAATCTCTTTCATGGCTAGCTTGCGATTCTCTTCAGAAAGGCGATCGATGAAAAGAACTCCATCGAGATGATCTGTTTCGTGTTGCAGCGCTCTGGCGAGCAACTCCGTACCTTCTACAACAATTGGTTCCCCATGCATGGTAAATCCTTTAGCCACGGCTCTAAATGCTCTCGGAGTTGGATAAACCAATTCCGGAAAACTCAGGCAACCCTCATCTCCTTCTTGGAGTTCAGAGCTAAGTTCAAGGGTTGGGTTGATTAAATGGCCAATAGCTTCATCAACATCCCATACAAAAACTCGCAAAGGCACCCCAATTTGTGGGGCCGCTAGACCTGCGCCAGGGGCATCAAGCATGGTTTCAGTGAGATCTTTTACCAACTTGCGAAGTTCTTTATCAAAATCAAGAACCGGCTGAGCAGGAGTTACCAATACCGGATCACCAAAGTGACGAATTGGCTGAACAGTCATGACCCTATCTTACCTACTTCGTCAATGAATACGGATCAATACGCATCACTAGGAGACTCTTCTTCGCAGTACTTCTGCGTCTCTGATACTCGTGCAGTAAAGAGACCAAAGAATCTGCTTTCTCGTGTGGTGCTAACAAAAGAATCCTCTGAAGATCACCCTTGATCTTTATAGGACCAAGAATTCGCGTCTCATTAGGAAGTCTTCCATCTCCCCTGGCCGCCTCGAGGCCTCTGATAAGTGATTGCGCTTCACCTTCAGAGATATCTATAGATACCGATTTGGAGAACGGAGGTAGTTCTGTGTCACGTCTTTCAGCAAGCTCTCGTCGCATCAATAAGCTTGGCTTCCAAGAAGATAGAGCGCCGATAATTGGAGCCGAATGAGACGCGACCAAGAGAATCTTCCCCTTCTCTCCGATAAAACCTCCTTGAGAAAAGATTAGTTGTTGGGCTCGTTCGAGAGCCTTTAGATCAGAAGCGTTTAGCAGTCCATCAGCATCCAGAACAATTACCGCCGAATACCCACCCTTTACGTATGGAGCACCCCCGGGCGTTGTGATGACGATTCCATTCGTGACTGAGAAGTCTTCAAGAATTGATTCTCCTTCAGAGACAGAGATCTTTGTTCCAGGAAAGGCTCGTCCAATCTCTTGGGCATACCGAGTAGTTCCGCGAGAGAGAAGATATGGAACTTTCGATGAACACCAGGTGCAACTCCAATCGGGATAATAGTTTTCACATAGAGAACACTCAATGACCGATGCAGCACTCCGCTTAAGCAGTCGCGAACCACATGAGCATAAAGACATATTTCTGCACTTCGAACAAGAAATAGCTTGCGAGTAACCCTTCCTAAATGCGAGAAAAAGTACTGAACCTTGCTTTAGCGCCGTGCGAATTGCTGGAATGATTCTTCCCGGGAGTAACTCCTGAAACTCTTGCTGAAAGCTCTCAACATCCAGTCGAGCTTTTGTTGCGCGAAACTTAATCTCTCCCGTTTCAATCCGACGGGCAACTTCCGCAGAAGGCGAGAATCCAACAGCGATAAAGCTCAACTCTTCCAATCTGGAGCGAATTAGCGCTACATCGCGAGCATTCCAGCCTGGAGAACGTTTTTCGTAAAAATGTTCGGAACCTTCATCGAAGATGATAATTTGCGAGAGATCTGGAATATCAGAAAAAATTGCACTTCGAGTACCAATTACGATCTGATTCGTTGAATATTTAGCTCGCAAAAAATTTCGATACCTAGCAGAACGCTCAAGCGATGAGTCAAGGACAATCGCATCTGGAAAATAGTTCTGCAACCGTGCGATAGATCTGCTATCCGGGAGAATTACCAAGGAACCGCCAGAGATGGCGCTCTTTCTTATGAGTTCCGATAATGCGCTAAATGGGTTGCGATGAACGGGCAGTTGGAGAAACTCTCCTCGATACCTTGTTGAAGCAGGCTTCGCCTTTGGCGCTACCCATGATTCACTTTCCACCGAAGACACTCTGGGTGGTATCGCCGAGCGCAGAACGTCAAAAGGGTTCGAAGCCCACGCAATTGAAGTTTCCGAGATGAGAGCTAACAGATTCGGGGAGGCGATCGAGATTGCTGATATCACTTTAGTGATTTGTTTTAGTCCACCTCGATTTTGAGCAACTACCTTCTCAAGAACTATCCCTTCAACTTCGCGCCCACCAAATGGTATCTGAACACGAATACCTGTCTGGATAACCTCTGATAACTCTTCAGGGATCGAATAGTCATATGGTTGATCTAGATGAAACACTCCAGTGTCAACCAAAACCCGTGCGACGAATTGGGATAACTCGCTTCTTGATCTCTCTCGCTTCGCTACTTCAGATTTAAGACGAAGTGGCTTCATCGTGAGTTTTTACTAAAGTTATTTATTTGATTGCAGCTTGGAGCTCAGAGACTCGATTGGTCTTCTCCCATGTGAAATTCGGGAGTTCGCGACCAAAGTGCCCATACGCCGCTGTCTCTTGATAGATAGGGCGCTTTAGATCGAGGTCACGGATAATCGCAGCTGGTCGGAGATCGAAGACAGTTGTTACAGCATCTTGAATCTTTTGAACCGGAACAGTCTCTGTCCCGAAAGTCTCTACGAATACACCAACAGGTTGCGCCTTACCAATCGCATATGCAACTTGTACTTCGCAACGCTTAGCAAGACCTGCCGCAACAACATTCTTTGCAACCCATCTCATCGCGTAGGCCGCAGAACGGTCGACCTTTGAAGGATCCTTACCGGAGAATGCTCCCCCACCATGGCGAGCCATACCACCATAGGTATCAACAATAATTTTACGTCCAGTTAAACCGGCATCTCCCATCGGGCCACCAATCACGAAGCGACCGGTTGGGTTTATGAGTACTCGCATCTCCTTACGTGGAAGATCTATCTTTGAAAGAACTGGATCGATAACTTGAGCAATGATCCCAGGGGTCAATTTCTTGACGACATCAACTTCCTCAGCGTGCTGGCTAGAAATAACAACGGTATCTAGTGCAATGGCCTTATCGCCGTCATATTCAATAGTGACTTGCGTCTTTCCATCTGGACGAAGATATCCCAGCGCGCCAGATTTGCGAACCTTCGAGAGCTGCTGTGCCAATTCGTGTGCCAGCCAGATCGGTAGAGGCATCAACTCTTTAGTGTCGTCACAGGCGTAACCAAACATCAGTCCTTGATCGCCTGCACCTTGAAGATCTAAGGGATCTACAGCTGATGAAACGCGATGTTCAAATGCATCATCCACACCTTGTGCGATATCAGGTGATTGCTGACCAATTGAAATTGAAACTCCGCAGCTATTTCCATCAAATCCTTTCACAGATGAGTCATAGCCGATACCGATGACGGTGTCACGAACAATGCCCATTACATCTGCGTAGCCATTGGTCGTAACTTCACCGGCAACGTGTACTTGACCTGTAGTGATAAGAGTTTCAACTGCCACACGGCTCGTTGGGTCTTGCTCGAGAAGCGAATCGAGTATCGCATCAGATATTTGATCTGCGATCTTATCGGGATGGCCTTCTGTTACTGACTCTGATGTAAATAGACGCTTAGACATTGGTCAAACCTAACTTAATGAGGGCCTGATTAAGGAGTTCTCGGGCCAGCGTGTCCTTATTACTCTTGGGAATTTTCACCGAAGAACCATCTTTGAGGAATATCTCACCATGAGTTGTCTCGCTATTAAAGATATCTCCCTGGGAGACATCATTGAGGTAGAGAATATCGGCGCCCTTGCCAACCATCTTACGAATAGCCGATTCTCGGTCATGGCTCGTCTCTGCCGCAAAAGCAACAACAACCTGACTCCTCTTTCTCTTGGCAATCTCTTTCAAGATATCAATATTCTCGATGAGTTGAATGCTGTGAAAACTTTCTTTCTTGATCTTTTCACCACTGGAACTCTCGGGGCGGGCATCTGCAACAGCCGCCACCATGAAAAATACATCGCAACCGTCGAACTTTGAACTCGTTGCTTCGAATAGCTCTTGTGCAGTCGAGACATGAACCATCTCAGCGCCATCTATATCATCAAGAACTGCATTCGCTGAAATCAAAGTGACATCGGCTCCCATTCGCAGGGCTTGCCGTGCGATCGCATAGCCTTGCTTGCCGGATGAGTTATTTCCGATATAGCGGACCGGATCTATCGGCTCCCTTGTTCCCCCAGCTGTTACAAGAACCCTCTTGCCTCTCAATACTGTTGAGCTTGCGAGTAATGAATTGATAACTTCAAGGATGGCCGATGTTTCAGGCAAACGACCCTTACCTGTATCACCGCTCGTTAGAGCACCCGTCTCGGGTTCCATAACTTCAATTCCTCGAGCCTGAAGTGTTTGGATATTTGCCCGAGTGGCAGGATTGCTCCACATCTGAGGATGCATCGCTGGCACCAAGAGAATCTTTGACGTTGAAGCAAGTACCACATTAGTAAGAAGATCATCTGCGCGGCCTGCGGCCAAACGAGAAATGAGATCTGCTGTCGCTGGTGCAATGACAATGAAGTCAGAGTTCTTAGCTAGAGAAATATGGCGAACTTCATCAACACTTTCAAATACCTCGGTTGTGACAGGTCTACCAGATAGAGCTTCCCATGTAGCTTTGCCAACGAAGTTCAAACTAGATGGCGTTGGAACAACGGTGACTTTATGACCCTGTTCAAGCATTCTTCGAAGGAGATCGCACGATTTATATGCTGCGATTCCGCCACCAACTCCAAGAATGACTTCACTGCCTTTAACTGCCATAGCGAGCGAAGTTTCTTTATTAAGCGGTTGGTTCGAGGTTTTCGATTGTTAAGAGGCCTTCGTTAATCTCGCGTAGCGCAATTGACAATGGCTTCTCATGAACATGTGTATCAACCAAAGGTCCCACATACTCGAGAAGTCCTTCACCGAGTTGTGAATAATATGCATTGATCTGACGGGCGCGCTTAGCTGCGTAGAGAACGAGGCTGTACTTAGATCCAGCCTTATCGAGAAGTTCATCGATTGGTGGATTTGTGATGCCGTCTAGATGTGCGCTCATTTTAACTCCAGATCACTTTCGCCTATTTAGGCAGATGCGAATTCTATCAGCCTTGCGACTACCTTCTCGACCTCGTCATTTATGAGGACTTTATCGAAGAAGGAGGCTGCGGCCATCTCTTCCTGTGCAAGTGCCAATCGAGCAGCTCTTCTCTCAGCGCTATCGGTACCCCGACCCTCTAGCCGCGCCACGAGCTCCTCCCAGGTGGGAGGTTCCAGGAAGACCAGAATCGCCTCTGGCATCTTCTTCTTTACCTGCTTTGCTCCACTTATCTCAATTTCGAGTAGTACTGAGTGGCCTTCTTCAAGAGCAAGCACGACAGGAGCCATCGGCGTTCCATATCTATTACCTGCAAATTCTGCCCACTCTAGGAACTCATTCTGTTTTATCGCTCTATCAAATTCTTCCTGAGACAGAAATTTATAATCAACGCCATCCACTTCATTGAATCGAGGTGAACGAGTTGTTGCTGAGACGCTAACGACGAAAGGAGAAGATCTCCTTAGTTCTTTTGCGACCGTGCTCTTTCCGACGCCACCAGGACCTGAGAGGACGACTAAAGATCCTCTCGTGATTGATGAGCGAGACGGAAACTCTTTGAGTAGCTCTTCAATTTGAAGGCGGCCTAACCCCTGCAATCTTCGAGTACTTGAGATATTTAATCTCTCAAGCAGCGCTGCTCCCCTAATCTTTCCAACCCCGCTCTTGGATTCAACAAGTTCCAGAATGCGCATCTTTGCAATATGTTCATCACTCTTTGCCAATTCCAGCACTTGAGCGATTGATAACTGACCGCTCTTAACTTGTTCCTTCACTATGGAACGCCTCTGCCTCGAAGCCTTCGCTTTAGCGAGTGCAGCACTCCTTGCCTCAGGGGTTAACTTGGGAGGAAGTGCCATGCGAGTAATTTACTTCAAAATCTCATCTGCGATAACGCGTGCCCGCTCTTTCATAGCCGCTGCGCCATCTTTCCACGCGTTGGTAATCGGACGACCAATAACTACAAAGGAAGCTCCTGCATTCATGGCATCTATTGGAGTCATCGTGCGCTTTTGATCATCGCTTCCAACCTCTGAAGCCGGACGAACACCTGGCGTGATGATCTCAATTGCAGGACCAACGGCAGAGCGAATTGCAGATATTTCTAAAGGAGAACAGACGATAGCCTTCGCGCCTGCATCTACCGACATTTTTGCTAGCGCGACGGCGCTTTCTAGCGCCTGATTGGCGAAGCCAATTTCAAAGAGATCCTCCTCTGAAAGTGATGTCAGAATGGTTACAGCTGTAATTGATGTGGCTGGAAGAGCCTTCACAGCCTGCTTGACCATCTCTCTTCCACCCGATGCGTGTATCGTCAGAAATCTTGGAGAAATCTTCTCGACTGCCTTTGCGGCACCTGCAACAGTGTGGGGAATGTCGTGCAGTTTCAAGTCAAGGAATATATCTGAATCTGTCAAAGATTGAATTTCCGAGACTCCAGTTTGGCCAAAATTGATGAAGAATTCTAAGCCTAATTTAAATACTGAAACGGATTCATGAGTTGCTTCTATCCAACGTTTAGCAGTCTCTAAATCTGATGTATCCACTGCAAGAATTATCGGAGCTTTCATCACTGCTCATTCCTGTGTGCAAAGCCGACGGCATCCTTTAAAGTTGCAAAGCCTTTTGCAGCGAGGAGATCTCGTAACTCATTCTGAATTTTGACTAAAGCTGTTGGATTTCCAAAACTCGCAGTACCCACAGATACCCCAGATGCACCGGCAAGAATCAGTTCGAGAGCATCGCGTCCCGATGAGACACCACCCATCCCTAAAATTGGAACAGTAGGAAGGGCTTCATGTACTTGATAAATCGCTCTCACTGCGATCGGTCTGATCGCAGGTCCCGATAACCCGCCCGTCTTTCCTCCGAGATGAGGCTTCAAAGAGTCTAGGTTGATCGTCATTCCTAAAACTGTATTAATGAGGGCAAGCGCATCGGCCCCAGAGTCAACCACGCCTCGAGCTATGTCAGGAAGGTTTGTCACATCAGGGCTCAATTTCGCAATGATCGGCAATTCACCACCGATGGTCTTTCGAACCCCATCAATCACCTTTCGAGATGCATCTGGATCACACGCGAAAACCAACCCGCGATTTTCTACATTAGGACAAGAGATATTCACTTCAACAGCGCTGAGACCTGAGACAGAACGCAGCTTCCTTGCAAGAGTTGAATACTCCTCGATAGTTTCGCCTGCAATGGAGACAATTACTCGTGCCTTTTGTTCAAGCAGCCAAGGAACATCATTTGCAAGGAAGGAATCAATTCCGGGACCTTGTAATCCAATTGAGTTGAGCATTCCGGAAGGCGTCTCAGCCATTCGAGGTGTTTGTCTTCCGTGACGCGGCTTGCTCATTACTGATTTAGTGACGACGGCGCCAATGCTATTTAGAGGGAAGAACTGCGCTAACTCTTTACCGCTGCTGGCACAGCCGCTTGCTGTAAATATTGGTGAAGGAAACCAAGCATTGCCTAGCGTTGTAGACATATCTACAGGAAGGATCATTCGATGACCTCCGGTGCTTTGCCAACTAGATCCCATTTCACTCGCGATCCATCCATGACAGGTCCATCAATACATGAGCGCACCATCGAGACGCTTCCATCTTCATTCGACACAGGAAGAACGCATGTCATACATATACCAATTCCACAGGCCATTGACTCTTCAACGGCACATTGATGGATTACCTCAGTGCCTGCAACAAGTTCTGTGATTGCCTTGAGCATCGCCATAGGACCACACGAGTAAATAACATCGATATTGCGATTCTCAACGATCTCAAGGAGTGATTGTGTAACGCGACCTTTCTCCCCCATCGATCCGTCCTCAGTATAAATTTTCAAAGAGTTAACGGACCTCTTACCTTCCAGAGGTGCATAAATTTTGGCTCCAACGCTTGCACCAAGCAACATATCCACCTTGCAATTTCGGTTCTTAAGAACATCTGCGAGACCAAACAAAGGTGCAGAGCCATATCCTCCACCGATGAGCAGTGCATTTATTGGATGAGTTGGAATACCGAAAGCGGTTCCAAGCGGGGCAACCATATCTATCTCAGAACCTTCTTCGAGAGAGCAGAGCCATTTAGAACCTGATCCGTGTGGCGCGACAATCAGCTCCATCGAGCCGCCATATTGTGAACTCTCTGAAACGCGCGAGATTGCAAAGGCTCTACGCAAGACCATTCTTGAATTATCTCCGCCTACGCTGATTGCAACGAAGTTTCCCGGCCGACAAGATTTAACTATCTCTCCAACACCAATCAAGATCTGGTGATAAGCGCCGATTCTCTTATTAGAAAGAATTGTGGCCATCTGTTGCGTAGCTGCTCTATTTATCGAGCTCATGAACTTTGCAACCATTCTTGAATTGGCGTGACACCAAGGTCGCCCGCCTGTAGCGCCTTAATTCCCTCTACCGCTGCGCTGAATCCAGCTGTAGTCGTGATGATTGGGATTGATCTCTGCACTGATGCTGTTCTAATTGCCCAGCCATCGGCTCGAGTTCCTCGTCCCACTGGAGTATTGATCACTAAATCGATATCTCCGCTATTGAGCATCTCAACGATTGTCTTCTCGCCCAAAGGTCCTGTTCCTTGGGAATTCTTTCGTACAACAACTGTCTTCACGCCATTTTCTTGCAAGAATTTTGCCGTTCCATCTGTCGCTAACAATCTAAAGCCCAGAGATACTAATTCTCGCGCTGGAGATAATCCTGACTTCTTATCTTTATCTGCAAGAGAGATAAAAACTGTTCCTGAACTTGGCAATGGCCCGAAAGAACTAATTTGCGACTTTGCATAAGCTTCGCCAAAATTATCTGCAACGCCCATTACTTCACCAGTTGATCTCATCTCTGGTCCGAGGACAGCATCCACCCCGCGTCCATCAACCCTTCTAAATCGATTCCATGGAAGAACCGCCTCCTTAACCGAAATGCCTTTCGCAACGGCGTCACCGAGCGATGGAAGAAGACCTTCTACTCTCAATTCAGCGATTGAAGCACCAAGTGAGATTCGAGCTGCCGCTTTAGCTAATGGAACACCGGTGGCTTTGCTGACAAATGGCACTGTTCTCGAAGCACGGGGGTTCGCCTCGAGTACATAGAGAATATTCTCCGCCATGGCGAATTGGATATTAATGAGGCCGCGAACTCCTACACCTCTTGCAATTTTGAGTGTTGCCTCACGGATAGCCTCGCGTTGTCCTTCGGTAATCGTCATAGCGGGAAGAACGCACGCGCTATCTCCCGAGTGAATTCCAGCTTCTTCAATATGTTCCATGATGCCGCCAAGAAGTAACTCTTCTCCATCAAAGAGCGCATCCACATCTAGTTCAATCGCTGAATCCAAGAATCGATCCACCAGAACGGGATGATCGGGAGTGATATCGGTTGCACGAGAAATAAAGCTGGCAAGAGATTGGTCGTCATAAACGATTTCCATGCCTCGACCGCCAAGAACAAAGCTAGGTCTAACAAGTACTGGATATCCAATTCGCTGAGCGATAGTAAGAGCCTCAAGTTCCGATGAAGCCATTCCAAATTCAGGCGCTGTTAAACCCTGCTCGTGAAGTACATTTCCAAATGCGCCACGCTCTTCTGCAAGGTTGATCGCATCTGGACTTGTTCCAAGAATCGCAACTCCGGCAGCTTTAAGACCGGCAGCTAAACCAAGGGGTGTCTGGCCTCCAAGTTGTGTAATAACTCCAAGAACTGGCCCGGCAAGAGTCTCGGCATGAACAACCTCCAGGACATCTTCAAGTGTTAGCGGTTCGAAGTAGAGCCGATCGCTAGTGTCGTAATCTGTTGAAACTGTTTCAGGATTGCAATTAACCATGATCGTTTCAAAACCAGCTTCATGCAAGGTAAATGAAGCGTGAACACATGAGTAATCGAATTCGATGCCTTGGCCAATTCTGTTTGGTCCACTACCGAGAATAATTACCGCAGGTTTAGTGCGTGGCTTGACCTCTGTCTCTTCTTCATAACTCGAATAATGATAAGGAGTGAAGGCTTCAAACTCTGCAGCACAGGTATCGACAGTCTTATAGACAGGGCGAACGTTGAGATGATGGCGGACTTTTCGCACATCGTCCTCTGTCATTCCTCTTAGGCGAGCAATCTGTAGATCCGAGAATCCCATTGTCTTCGCAGTACGAAGTATCTCTTCATTGAATTCACCCGGTTGTGATATCTGACGAGCCGTATCATTGATAATTTCAATCTGGCGCAAGAACCAACGATCAATCTTTGTTGACTGATAAATCTCATCTGACGTAGCGCCACACCACATGGCCAACTGAACTTGCTGCAAGCGGTACTCAGTTGGAATCTTCATCGACTCAAGCAAAGAAGATTTAAGTGTTGGCGCAAACTCCTTTGGAAAAGAGAAGACCGCTTCCTTACGTTCAAGGGAGCGCAACGCCTTCATCAGAGCCTCTGGGAAGGATCTTCCAATCGCCATCGCCTCGCCAACGCTCTTCATTGTTGTTGTGAGTCTCGGATCTGCATCCTGGAACTTCTCAAAGGTAAAGCGCGGAGCTTTGACCACTATGTAATCAAGGGTTGGCTCAAATGATGCGGGAGTAACTTGGGTGATGTCATTCTTAATCTCATCGAGGGTGTAACCGATTGCAAGTTTCGTCGCAATCTTCGCGATAGGAAATCCTGTCGCCTTCGATGCAAGGGCACTTGAGCGCGAAACGCGTGGATTCATTTCGATCACTATAATTCTGCCGTTTTCAGGATTTACCGCGAATTGGATATTGCACCCACCCGTTTCCACACCTACTTCACGAATGATCTCTATCGAGAGATTTCGTAATTTCTGATACTCGACATCGGTAAGAGTTAGGGCAGGCGCTACGGTTATGGAATCCCCTGTATGAACTCCCATCGGATCAATATTCTCGATACTACAGACGATTACGACGTTATCGACCTTATCGCGCATGACCTCAAGCTCATACTCTTTCCAGCCAATTATTGATTCTTCGATAAGAACCTCAGATGTTGGGCTATGCCTCAAACCGGCGCCAGCGATCTGTCGCAGAGTCTCTTCATCAAATGCAATACCTGAACCTAATCCACCCATGGTGAATGATGGGCGGATAACAACTGGAAAATTAAGTTCGCGCGCAGCGTTGAAAACTTCATCCATCGTGTGGCAGATGATTGATTTAGCTGATTCGCCACCAACCTTTTCAACTATCGCCCTAAAGAGCTCACGATTCTCGCCACGTTCAATTGCATCTACATCTGCACCAATCAACGCGACGTCATATTTTGCGAGAGTTCCTGCTTGGAAGAGTCCAATGGCAGCGTTGAGTGCTGTTTGTCCGCCCAACGTTGCAAGGACGGCGTCAGGACGCTCCTTTGCAATGATTCTTTCAATAAATTCCGGGGTGATTGGTTCAATATAAGTTGCATCTGCAAACTCTGGGTCGGTCATTATCGTGGCCGGATTAGAATTTACGAGGATTACACGAATACCTTCGGCGCGAAGTACACGACAGGCTTGGGTACCTGAATAATCAAATTCACAAGCTTGACCAATTACGATCGGTCCAGAACCGATAACTAGAACGCTCTTAATTGAATTATCGAGTGGCATTAGTGGTTAACCACCAATCGTGGATATTTAAGCATCATGTCAACAAATTGATCGAAGAGATAGGACGCATCATGAGGTCCAGCTGCCGCCTCGGGGTGGTACTGGACACTAAATGCACCGCGATCTAGTAACTCGATTCCTTCAACAACACCGTCGTTCAGGCAGATATGTGTAACTTGACCTGAACCGTAAACAGTTGTGAAGCTTGAATCAGTCGGTGCTTTCAGTGCAAAACCATGGTTATGAGCGGTAATTTCAACCTTCCCATTTCGCTTATCGATCACTGGTTGATTAATTCCACGATGACCAAATTGCAATTTATAAGTCTCGAATCCGAGAGCTCTGCCTAAAATTTGATGCCCAAAACAGATACCAAACACAGGTATCTCTTCTCCAAGGATCTCGCGAACCAATTCAATAGTTCCGACCATGGTCGCTGGGTCTCCAGGGCCATTCGAGAGAAAGACGCCATCTGGTTTAATGCTCTTGATCTCATCCAGAGTTGAGTCATGAGGCATGACGTGAACCTCAATCCCTCTCTCAGACATTAAACGGGGTGTCGCAGCTTTAATTCCAAGATCGATAGCAGCTACAGTAAAACGTTTCGCTCCAAGCGCGGGAACTACGTAGCTCTTCTTTGTAGAAACATCGGCCGCCAAGTGTGCGCCAGACATGGCCGCCTGTTTTCGAACTTCAACTACCATCTCTTCGCGAGTCATATCAGTTCCAGAGAAAATACCTACACGCATTGCGCCGCGATCACGCAGGTGGCGAGTTATCGCACGAGTATCAACGCCTTGAATGCCAACAATCCCTTGATCTATCAGTGCTGCCTCGAGATCATTCTCGCTTCTCCAATTGCTTGTAATGGTGGAGGGGTTTCTTACAACAAAACCTGCGACCCAGAATTTCTCTGATTCATTATCGGCTGTATTGACTCCAGTGTTTCCAATATGAGGAGCCGTCATCACCACAACCTGCTTGTGATATGAAGGATCGGTAAGGGTCTCTTGATAACCAGTCATGCCTGTTTGAAAGACTGCCTCGCCAAAGGTCTTTCCTTGAGCGGCCCATGATTTACCTTCGAAGATGCGGCCATCATCTAATACAAAGAAAGCCTTACTCATGATTGATCCGCCTTAAAGGTGAGCTCTCCGCCGAAAATTGTCGCCGTGACCAATCCTTGCAGCTCCATTCCATGGAAGGGAGTATTCCTGCTTCGAGAGGAAACTCGGTCACGATCGACCCTATTTGTTGCGGTCGGGTTAATCACAGTCACATGAGCCGGTTTCCCTATTGCCAGGCCGCGCCCGTGCTGCGTATACCGCCCGATCTCAGCCGGTTTAGTGCTCATCCGATCAACGAGCTGCTCCCAGGATAGGAGGCCGGTCTGAACCATTGTCTGATTGACTATAGAGAGCGCTGTTTCCAGCCCCAGCATTCCAAAAGCGGCATCCTGCCACTCGCACTCCTTGCTCTCTGCAGCGTGTGGTGCGTGATCTGTTGCCACAATATCGATAGTTCCATCAGCTAGCGCTTCTCGTAGCGCCATCACATCTCTTTCCGATCTCAGCGGTGGATTTACCTTGAAGATTGGATCATAGCTTCGCGCTGACTCATCGGTGAGCAATAAGTGATGAGGTGTCACTTCGGCAGTGACGCTCATTCCTCGCGATTTAGCCCAACGAATAATCTCAACTCCACCTGCGGTTGTTACATGGCAGATGTGAAGACGAGATTGAACGTGGTCAGCAAGCAAGATGTCTCGAGCGATGATTGCTTCTTCTGCAATTGCAGGCCAACCTTTCAAACCTAACTGAGATGAAACAAAACCTTCATTCATCTGAGAACCAACTGTTAAACGTGGTTCCTGTGCATGCTGAGCAACAACCCCGTCAAATTTCTTTACGTACTCTAGAGCTCTACGCATCACAAGCGGATCAAAGACGCAATTTCCATCGTCACTAAAGACCCTAACTCGAGCTTGGGAATCCGCCATTGCACCAATATCGGCTAACTCTTCTCCGGCTAATCCTTTTGTAACTGCACCAATTGGGAATACATCAACAAGGCCAGCTTCCCTTCCGAGTCTAAATACCTGTTCAACAACACCTGCAGTATCAGCAACCGGAGATGTATTTGCCATGGCGCTAAGTGCGACGAAGCCACCCTTTGCAGCAGCGCGAGAACCCGAGAGAACGGTCTCCGCATCTTCTTTGCCTGGTTCACGCAAATGGGTATGAAGATCAACGAGACCAGGAATCACTACAGAGTTTTTTGCATCTATTTCAAGTGAGTCGTCGAGAATGAGGTTGGACCCGATTTCCTTGATATGACCATCAACTATTGCAACGTCGACTGATTCTCCATTGGAAATCTTTCCGCCTTTAATCAGAATTCTTGAACTCATGCTAAATCTCCAATTGTCGAAGCGCCTGCAAGTAGTAAATAGAGAATCGCCATTCGCACGCTGACACCATTCTTAACCTGATCCAGAATGACAGAACGCGCACTATCTGCGGAATCTGCAGTGATTTCAAGCCCTCGGTTCATAGGGCCTGGGTGCATGATGATTGCATGTGTCTTCATCTTCTTTACTCGATCCGAGTTGAGTGCAAAATATCCTGAATATTCGCGAGCATTTGGAAAGAAGATTTCTGACATTCGCTCCAATTGCAAGCGAAGCATCATGACGGCATCCACGCTCTCAATTACTTCATCCAAGTTATAGGAGATATTTACTTGCCAATTTTCAACTCCTACCGGCAGCAAAGTAGGCGGAGCAACTAACGTTACAGATGCACCCAACTTGGTGAGAAGCAATACATTGGAACGCGCGACACGAGAATGCAGGACATCACCGACTATCGCAACGTGTAGACCAGTCAAATCCGGTGCTCCGTGAGCAAGATGCTGGCGAATTGTGAATGCGTCGAGAAGTGCCTGACTCGGATGTTCATGCGTACCATCTCCTGCATTGATAACAGATCCAGACATCCATTGATTTGCCGCAAGAGTGTGCGCAGCTCCGGATGCGCTATGTCTGATAATTACAGCATCGGCGCCCATTGCTTGCAAAGTCTGAGCCGTGTCCTTAAGTGACTCTCCCTTGCTGACGCTAGAACCCTTTGCAGAGAAGTTGATGACATCGGCGGATAACCTCTTCGCCGCAGCTTCAAATGAAATTCGAGTGCGTGTGGAATCCTCCGCAAAGAGATTGACAATTGTCTTTCCACGAAGAGTAGGTAACTTTTTCACCGGGCCATCTGATGCGCGGGATAGAAGTTCTGCAGTATCTAAGATATTGGTCGCCTCGGTTTTGCTGAGATCAGCGATTGATAGGAGATGGATCATGAGCGCACTCCATCTTCAATGAGGACTTCATCTACGCCATCGAGTTCGGTGAAATGTACCTTTACAACTTGCTCGCCAGAGGTAGGAAGATTCTTTCCAACATAATCTGCACGAATAGGGAGCTCTCTATGTCCACGATCTACAAGCACAGCCAATTGAACTGTCTTTGGGCGCCCTATCTCTCCCAGTGCATCCAAAGCTGCCCTAATTGTGCGGCCAGAGAAGAGAACGTCATCAACGAGAATTACATCTCTACCTTCGACACCTAGAGATGGAATAACCGTTGGCATAAGGGCCTTTGGCGGACGAAGGCGGAGATCGTCTCTGTGGAGAGTGATATCTAGCGTCCCCGCCTGGACATCGCTACCCGTGATGCTTCGAATATTCTCGGCGATACGTAAGGCTAAGTGAGCCCCGCGTGTAGGAATTCCTAGCAGGGTTATATTTTCTGTTCCTGAATTTCCCTCGATTATTTCGTGGGAGATGCGCGTAATTGCGCGGCCAATATCTGGCGCCGGCAGGGCAAGACTCATATAAATCTCCTTCCCCGCCTCTCGGGACGGGTCGTTAAAGGATGTTGGCGAATATTAGCAGGCGTCATCAGCCTCCTGTGGATATCCAACACGCCTGAAATTCACGCTCAACTACCGTAGCCAGATGTATACAAGAATCACACCTACCCAAGTAGGCCTACGCCTACGATCCATTCGTCGCTCTCGATCCCTCTCCCTCGGTGATGTCGAGGAACTCAGCAAAGGCAAACTCAAGGCCGTCGTCCTAGGCTCATACGAGCGAGGCACTAGAAATCTAACAGTTAAGCGAGCCATAGAGATTGCAGAAATCTACAACATCCCTGTTGGTCAGCTTCTAAGCGAGACAGTCGCAGAGGTTCACACTTCAATTCCTAGATTGATGCTAGATATTCGAAGACTTCAACGATTATCGCCGGATATAGAAAACAGTGAAACTCAACACCCTGCACTTCTTCTACGACTGATTAAGAAAATTGTTGAGGACCGTCAAGACTGGAACGGTGAAGTTATAACTCTTCGCGAAAGTGATTTAGGAAACCTCGAAATGCTCTTAGCAACGAGCAAGGTTGAACTTATTAAGTGGCTTATAGCTAGTGGAATTCTTCTACAGAAGAGAGTTTAAGTAGGAATACTCTCTTTGATAGACGAAATTTTACCTAAAACGCCATGGATATACCCAGCTGACTCATCCGTTGAAAGCTCTTTCGCCAGCGTGAGAGCCTCATCAATTGCTATTCCATCAGCAAGGTCGCTGGACCAGATAATTTCATAAATAGCTAAGCGCAGAATATTTCTATCGACTGCTGGGAGTCGGTCCATATCCCAACCCTGAGCATATGTTGTGATGAGCTCATCGATCTTGCGAGTGTTATCAGATATTCCCGAAATAAGTTCTTTTGTAAAGTCACGGATAGGTCGCGCATCGGGGCCTTCTTCAGGAATATCCCTCGATTGCAGAATTTCTAGAGCAGAGCCTCCGCGAATATCAGCCTCATAGAGAAGATCGAGGGCTTGCTTTCGAGCCTTACTGCGAGCTGACACTAGTTAGCGCGGCCTTGATAAGAACCATCACGCGTATCGACAAGAACGACTTCATCCTGCTTAATAAAGAGTGGGACCTGAATCTGAATTCCAGTCTCTACTGTCGCAGGCTTTGTGCCACCTGATGAACGGTCACCCTGAAGGCCTGGCTCTGTATAAGTGATCTTCAGTGGAACCGATGCTGGAAGTTCTAGGTAGAGAGGATTTCCTTCATGAATTGCAACAATCGCCTCTGTATTTTCGAGCATGTAATTAGCGGCATCTCCCACAGTCGCTGCAGAAATATTCATTTGATCGAAGTTAACGTTATCCATAAATACAAAGTCATCGCCTTCCTTATAAAGGAAGTTCATTTCACGCTTCTCGAGGATTGCGACTTCAATCTTTACTCCAGCATTAAATGTCTTATCTACAACTTTGCCAGTCATAACTTGCTTGAGCTTGGTTCGCACGAATGCAGGGCCTTTACCTGGCTTAACATGCTGAAATTCAACAACGGTCCAAAGCTGACCTTCGATATCGAGTGTCATTCCGTTTTTTAGATCATTAGTTGTTGCCACAGTAACTCCAGTTCAGGACTTCGTCTCTCGAAGCGCTCTATGAGGAAAGTTTACATCATGAAATTAAGCGATTAACGCCTTCAGGGCAATGAGCGCAAGCACATAAGAGTTCGGACCAAAGCCACCAATCGTTCCATTAGCAACACCTGAAATAACAGAGGTATGTCGGAACTCTTCACGAGATAGTGGGTTGGAGAGGTGAACCTCAATCAATGGTGCCTTCACCAGCTCAGCCGCATCACGAATTGCATATGAATAATGAGTGAAAGCCGCTGGATTAATTATCACTGGAGTATGTGAATCAGCCGCCTCATGTAACCAACCGATGATTTCCGCTTCATCATTACTTTGACGTACATCGGCCTCAAAGCCATGAGTCTTAGCTGAGTTCTCAATATGACTTACCAAATTTGGGTAGGTCATATCACCATAAATTGATGAATCGCGGATATCTAATCTCCCGAGATTCGGACCATTGAGGACAAGAACTTTCATGAACATACCTTCTCATATGCAGATAAGAGAGCAGCTTCATCAGGCCCTTCAAGCCTCTGTGTCTTGCCAATTCCGTCGAGAACAACGAAGCGAAGTGTATTTCCACGAGCCTTCTTATCTAGTCGCATATGTCCGAGTAGAACTTCCCAGGATGAGCCCTTATATGTGGTCGGCAAATCGAGATTCTGCAAGATTCTTCTATGAAATTCGAGAGTGTCCTCAGAGATAAAGCCCAACTTCAACGAGAGTTCGGCGATAAAGATCATTCCGATTGATACACATTCTCCATGTCGTAATCCATACTTCGCATCAATCTCTACAGCATGCCCAAAGGTGTGACCATAATTGAGAATCTCGCGATCAAAACTCTCTTTGAAATCGGCAGATACGACCTGAGCTTTAACGGCGACTGATCTCTCTATCAGCTCGCTTGTTAATTTTAGATCGCCTCGTACATCCTTCAGTGATTTGCCCTCGAGAAGTGTAAGGATCTCTGGATCTTTGATGAAACCGCATTTAACTACCTCGGCCAATCCCGCTGCAAAATCTCTATCGCTGAGAGATGCAAGCCATTGAGTATCAATGAGAACTGCGATTGGCGAATGAAATGAACCAATTAAGTTCTTCCCATACTCGCTGTTAATGCCAGTCTTTCCGCCTATAGCAGCATCAACCATTCCCGCGACGGTCGTTGGAACAGCTATCCAATCGATTCCACGCAGCCAAGTTGCCGCAGCAAATCCAGATAGATCTGTTATCGCTCCCCCGCCAATTCCAACTATCAAGTCAGAACGTGTAAATCCAGCCGCTCCCAACCAATCCCAGATCTGAAGGAGTGTCGCCGAGCTCTTCGCTGCCTCTGAATCGGCCACTGGGAAGTAGAAGACTTCAGCAGAACCTAGATCCAGATTCTTAATCTGTTCTTTCATCGCTACTGAGAAAACAAGAGCGATGCGCTCCTTATTAGTTGACCTAACCCTTAGCTGATCAATCCATTTGGTATCGATGAGAATCTCATACTCGCGCTCCGCATTAACGCTGATTACGGTCATGAGATTACTCCTAAGACTTCATTGACAATCTCCTTCTGAGATTTTCCATTAACGTCAATGACAAAGTTTGCAATAGATTGATAGACAGGCCTACGAGCTTCCATGAGCGTTTGCCACTGACCTCGAGGGTTATGAAGAAGAAGTGGACGATCACGATTGAAACCAATTCGAGGCGCCACACTTGCCAGTGAGATATCTAAGTAGACCACAGGCGCGGATGAAACTTTTAGTGCCGACTGTGCATCGACAGAAATTGGCGCTCCCCCGCCCAGTGCCAGGACTGAACCATCGCTGAGCAATTCATCTCTCAAAACCTTCTTCTCCACTGTGCGGAAATAATCCTCGCCCTTATCGATGAAGATCTGTGAGACATCCATACCTTCAACTTCTTCGATGATTGTGTCAGTGTCGCGAAAAGGTAATCCGAGCGCCAGAGCTACCGACTTTCCAATTGTGGATTTGCCTGAGCCCATGGGGCCGATAAAGATTACTCGAGGCGCCATAACCGTCTACTTAAAGGGAAGATTTTCAATATACGATTCAAAATTTCTGCGAACCTCTTGAACAGAATCTCCACCGAATTTTTCTAGAACTGCTTCGGCAAGAACTAAGGCAGCCATCGCTTCAGCTACAACTCCGGCAGCTGGAACGGCACACACATCAGAACGTTGATTGATTGCTTTTGCCGCTTCTCCTGAACGTACATCAATAGTGTCTAGAGCCTTCGGAACTGTAGAGATAGGCTTCATCGCAATTGATACACGAAGAATTTCACCGTTGGACATACCGCCTTCAGTGCCACCTGCCCTATCCGTACGTCGAACGATTCCACCAGAGCTATCTCGTTCAATCTCATCATGGGCGACAGAACCTCTACGTGTAGCAGTTCTAAATCCATCACCAATTTCAACGCCCTTGATTGCTTGAATACCCATCATCGCTCCAGCCAGGCGCGCATCGAGTCGGCGATCCCAGTGAACATGAGAACCAAGGCCTGGTGGCACGTTATACGCCAACACTTCGCAGATTCCTCCGAGGGTATCGCCATCGGAATGTGCAGATTCAATCTCAGTAATCATCTCTGCACTTGTTGCTGGATCTGCGCAACGTACTGGATCTTCATCAATTCGATTCATATCATCCTGAGACGGTAGCGGCGACCCATCTGGAATTCGAACAGAACCTATTGCAACTACATGGCTGAGTATTTTGATTCCTACTGATTGTTCTAGAAAATTTCTCGCAATAGCGCCGAGAGCAACTCTCGCTGCTGTTTCGCGCGCACTGGCTCTTTCAAGAATAGGTCGCGCATCATCAAAGTCGTATTTCTGCATTCCTACAAGATCTGCATGTCCTGGTCGTGGTCGAGTCAGTGGCGCATTACGAGCCAACTTTTCAATCTCATCAAGTGGCACTGGGTCAGCGGACATAACTTTCTCCCACTTTGGCCATTCGCTATTCCCAACCTGAATTGAGATCGGCCCCCCTTGAGAAATTCCTAGTCGCACGCCGCCAAGAATGGTTACCTTGTCCGCCTCAAAATTTTGGCGCGCACCACGTCCTACGCCTAAACGTCGACGAGCGAGATGGAAATCGATATCAGCGGTCGTAACAGAAATATGAGCAGGAAGTCCCTCAACAATTGCCGAGAGAGCCTGACCATGTGATTCGCCCGCCGTGATCCAACGCATGAGCATATTCTTGCAGATACTTTGACTTTCTTGCGACTCATTTAGATAGGACTGATTTCAGATACGAGGAGATTTATCAGCATGGGACCGCAAATCGTCGGTGCAAGAGCGATCTCTCCTTTCAAAGTTCGGCTCCTTATGAAGTGATGAACTATCTGAAAGAAGCCAATCAGTGCAGAGATGACCAGATACTGCGACATCGAAAATACCAACTGACCAAAGAGAACGAGCACTGCAACCAGTTTGATATCTCCCCCGCCTAAGCTCAATCTGAGCGCAGATAAAGTCAGGAGAGTCAAGATCCCTAAAAACTCGAAGACATGGAATGAGAAGTCGAATGTAAGCAAGAGAGAGAATGCGAGGAGAATCAGGCTTCGATTCGAGATCCGATGGCTACGAAGATCACGCCACGATATATAGAGAAGTACTGCAGCCGCTATGAGCACGAATTTAGGTTAATGCGAGAGAGTAAAGTTAGAAGAAGCTATGTGTATAACTTATGAATTGAGCGTCTTGCGAAGATGTGTTACCAACTCTTCCCTGCTTGAAATTGGACCTATGAGCTTCTCGATCTGATCTACACCTTGATAGAGAAGAAGCTCCAGTCCATTGATAACCACTCCGCCGCGGTCTTGCCAACTCGCTGCAAGAACCGTTGGCCAAGGCTTATAAATAACGTCAAAGAGAGGAGGTGTTACTTTTCCTGGAACGCTGTTAGCAAGGAGATCAGCTGCGCCAGCCGGGGTTGTATTAACAACCAAGTCAAAATCTTCGAAATCAATACTCGGTTGCCATCTCCTGTAATTAAAGTCGGCCTTCTGAATCGCGGCATTAAGGGCATCTTCGCGAGTAGATGATCGTCCTAAAACTGTAATTGAGTTGCTTACCTCATCGAGTGCACCTGCTACAGCCCGCGCAGTTCCTCCCGCACCAAGAATTAAAGCTGATTCGAATCTCACGAATCCCTTATTTGCAAGGGCTTGGATGAATCCTGAACCATCTGTACTTGAAAGGTGCCAACTTCCGGAACTTTGAAAGAGCGTATTCGCAGATTGAATTCTCTGAGTTAGGGAATCGATGGATACCTCTAGCTTAAGTGCTTCCTCTTTCAGAGGCATAGTAAGCGACAGGTAATCGAATTCATTGCCTCTGGATCCGAAGAATGATTCCAATTCACCTGACTTAACTTCGATCGCCTCATAACTGCCCTCAATATTGAGGAATTGAAAAATCGCACGATGTAAGCGTGGCGACAAAGAATGATTTATTGGCGAACCTAATACCGCACCTTTAATCATCAGAACTCCTGAACTTTCCAGCTTTCAAATTCTTTTTGTACTCAATCTTCCACTCGTTAAATTGCTTGATGTCGGAAGTAAATCGAGTATCAAATGGGGCAACGGTGATGAAATATAGCCAATCTCCTGGCGTTGGTTTGAGCGCCGCGCGCATCGCATCTAAGCCGGGATTATTAATTGGCCCTGGTGGAAGTCCATAAAGACGGTATGTGTTGTAGGGCGAATTAATCAGCGTTGATTGCGTGCTGAGAAAGACACTCCCTCGACTCTTCTTCACATAATGAACTGTCGAATCAAATTGCAGAGGCATTCCTATTTTCAATCTATTTCGAATTACCTGTGAAATCTGGCCAAAGTCGCCGGTATTTCCTTCAGCTTGAAGAAGGGAAGCGATGATTAATAGCTGCTGAGGCGTAAAATTTGATTTATTTTCGAAGAATCCAGCCTTACTCATTGCAACATTTGCATTAGAAATCATCGAATCAAAAGCGCTCGTCGCTGTCGTTTCCTTTGCAAAACTATATTGGGCGGGAAACAAGAGCCCTTCAACGCTTGTGAAACCATTTGGCTTACCGATTGCCCTAAGGGCATTTGATAATTCTGCTGCTTCGAAACCAGCCTTCTGCATTTGTGGAAGAATTTCGCTTATCCAAGCCCCCTCGACGATATTCACAAGACCAACTATCCGCTTGGTATCGAGTAATTGCTCTAAAGCATCTTTTGCGCAGATCTCGACCTGGATTCTATGGGCGCCGGGCGCTATCTGCGCTGATCGTGCATCACTTACCGCAACCCTAAAGAAGGATTCCGAAGATTCAATCACTCCACGCAAGAAGAGCTTCTGGGCTATTGATGAGCCTGTCTCACCCTTGCTAACCTCTATGAGAGTATCTTTCGGTGCAGTTTGGATACAAGGATAATCCGGCGCTGAACTAGTTGATGACCTAACCTCTCTGATAGAGAAAGTTAAGAGAAAGGCAAAGATCAGAGCTAGCGCAATTCTTATCTTCTCGGATTGAAAATTAGAGGTCACTAATAAGTCCTTGTTCTAAAATTGCCACTGCTGCCATTGAATCAATAAGTTCTTTTGATTCACGTGTCGAGACGCCGGCCTCCTTTAACTTTCGCTGCGCTGTAACCGTTGAGAGACGTTCATCTATGAAGATAACAGGAATCGTGAAACGTTCTGATAATTCAGAGCCGAAGGCAGTCGCTTTCTCAGCGCTATCTCCTGAAGCACCTGACATGTTCAAAGGTAGGCCTACAAAGAAGAGAACTGGTTCATATTCATTAATCAACTCTTCAATCTTAAGAAAGAGCTTGGGATCACTATTTCGAAGTGGCACTAAAGGTGTACTGAGAATTGCATCCGCGTCGCATACAGCTACGCCGATGCGCACATCTCCGAAATCGAAGGCTATGCGGCGACCTCTCATCGAATTAATTCCCTGAAATGAGCTTGGCTATCGCTTGGAGAGCTTCTTCAGATTTAGCTGAATCGCTTCCACCGCCTTGTGCAAAATCATCTTTCCCGCCACCGCCACCGCCAAGAACAGTTGAACCAGCTTTCACAAGTACTCCTGCCTTAATGCCAAGAGCGCGTGCTGCTTCACTTACTGCAACAACCAGTACTGGTTTGCCCTCGTTAGAGCTAATCAGAGCAATAGCTGATTTCTCTGCGAGATTTCTAAGATCCAGAGCGATCTTTCGGAGATCTTCACTCACAACGCCATCTGCAAGTACGGCCGTCACTGTCGAGATTCCATTGATATCTTTCGCGCTTTTAGCGAGTGTTGATATTTCACCCATCGCTTGAAGAGAGCGAACTTGAGCCAACTCCTTCTCAATCTCCTTCACGCGGTTGAGGAGATCTGAGATTCTTTCAGGTAACTCTTCAGTCTTTGAACCCTTAACAATCTCGGTAAGTGAATTAAGCAATACGTGTTCTCTCGCCAAGAACTTATAAGCATCAACTCCGACAAGTGCTTCAACGCGACGAACACCCGCTCCAA
>JBFYOX010000004.1:0-80377 GCA_041303615.1 Actinomycetes bacterium | reverse complement strand
TTTTCTTTGTCGCAATCTTCTGGGGCAATATCTCGCAATTTGTTAATGGGGTAGATGCATTTGGGCTTGATTCAGGTGCAGAACGTTTTGTACGACTGCTATTTCAGCCGCTGCTAGTGGCGTGGGCCTTACTAAGTACAGGTGCCTGGAGTACCGTTAGATATGGCCGAAAAGAATAAAGAAGGGGCAGAGACTTCGATCCTGCCGCTTAAGTATGTTGATCTTGTCGAGGATATGTTTCATGCAGTCCTGGCGATTGCGCTCTTTGCTATTGGTGTTGGTGCCTTCTTCTTCAGCATCAAACGATTGGTCGAGACAGCGCCCTTTTTCCCAAATGGAATGATTCAAGGCGTTAATGACATTCTCTTTATTGTCATTATTCTGGAGATCCTGCGAACCGTTATTTCACGCTTTACCGATGGTGTTTATCAGCTCGATAAGTTCTTGATCATCGGTGTTATTGCTGCGGTGCGACATATCTTGACTGTGGGCGCATCTCTGACTCTTGAGAGCGGAAAGAGCGATAGCGCTTTCGAGAGAGCCGTTGTTGAGATGGGGCTTAACGCACTGATTGTTGTGGCGCTGGTCTTTGCAATCTTTATGTCAAAGAGTGCGCATAGACGCAATAAGTAGTTTTACTCGAAATCACCGCCGCGCCTGAATGATCTGGGCGCGCATTTGGTTCCACTGCTTAAGTAAGGATTTCTCATCCATGGTGGTGCCTCTCCGTTTAAGCGCAGTCCGCATTGGACTTGTTCGAGGTTACGGGTAAGGCAAGGGTTGCACTAGATGAAATCTGTGGATTGCTGATTA
Organism: Actinomycetes bacterium; assembly: GCA_041303615.1. Lineage (GTDB taxonomy): Bacteria > Actinomycetota > Actinomycetes > Nanopelagicales > Nanopelagicaceae > Planktophila. The sequence continues at coordinate 79,564 of JBFYOX010000004.1, read as the reverse complement.
AAAAGGCCTGAATTTGTCGTGAATGCGAAATAGAGTGGCCCCATGAGCACATTTAAATGGGGATTTGTCGGCGCAGGAATGATCGCCAAGAAAGCTTTATATCCTGCAATTTCGCGTTCTAATGTGGGCGAGATTTATGCAGTTGCATCTCGTGATGCCGATAAGGCGATGACAATCTCGCCGAAGGGCAAGATTTATACAGATTACGATCAGCTCTTTGCAGACCCTGAAGTAGATGGTATCTATATCTCTCTACCCAATGCATTTCATCTGCCTGTCGCTATTCGTGCGATGAAGGCGGGAAAGCATGTCTTGTGTGAGAAGCCTCTTGGTATGAATGCGGCAGAGGTTCGAGAAGCGATGGAAGTTGCTGAAAAATCTGGCGTTTTATTTGTTGAGGCATCATGGAATAGATGGCATCCGCGCACGCAGCGCATTGAAGAGATTGTTAAATCAGGTCAGCTTGGTGAGATCACTCGTATCCGTGCGGCATTTACGTACGACGGTTTAGATGATGCAAATATTCGTCTCGATCCGACAATCGGTGGCGGAATTTTGTATGACTTGGGGCCATATTCAACTGTGGCACCTTTATGGTTGATGGACTTTCCGGCGGTTTCAGATCTATCTGTTCAGTCGGTAAAGCATGCCGGTGGCGTGGACGAGACGACGCGAGTGAATTACAAGTTGGGCAATACCGTCTGCGAGACAGTTGCTTCATGCAATATCCCTGAGACAAGCTGGTTAATTGTTGAGGGCACCAAGGGCAGCGCGAAAATGCTTGGCCATAACGTATTTAATGCACGACATATTGATACCAAACTTGAAATTACTATCGGTGAGAAAGTCACGATTGAAGAGTTTGGACCGGTAGATCCGTATCAGGTGATGGCCGATAACTTTGCTAGTCGGGCAATGGGTGGAAGTGATTGGGTAATGCCGCTATCGCAGTCGCTGCGATTTGCTGAACTCTTTGATGCAGCCTACGCGCAGATAAAGTAGTTACTTGGTTTCGGCGATGCGGGCTTTAGTCATCGCGAGGATTAACTTCTCTTCAACATCCCAGTCATTGGGAATGCCAATGGTCTTCTTCTTGACGTCCAGGTGGGCGAGCTTTTCGCGGAAGGCATGAAGAACATCGTCGCTCCAGAAGGCCATCGTCATATGGTTGGTGGAAGCTGAAATTCCGAAGATGTAATCGTTGCCGAGCTTGAGCATCGGTTGGTTCCAGGCAATGACTGGTTCAACCTTTGGATATTTATCTTTAATAACTTTGAAAATCTTCTTCATCGTCTTTGCCTGCTCGGGCTTAATAGTTTTGAAGAAATCGGCGTGGGTGTCATGTCGCCTCGATGACGTTGATCCGCGGGAGTACATCACCAGTGCGTTGGCATGAGCCTGCGAGAAGCCGTAGTTCTCGCGCAAGTGTGCGATCTGTTCTGGATATTTGAGGTCTTTGACTTCCTTCATGACCTTAAACCAGTAGCTCATCTTCTCGCCGTAGCGCTTTTCGATAGCGGGGAAGTGGGCCTCGCGACTTGGATCTTTAGGCATAGTTAAATTCTAAAGGATGGGCAGGTGCAAGTAACCAGTTAAATACTGCGAAGGACTGCTGTAACTTTTCCGAGGATTTCGCAAGTGTCGCCATCGATAGGTGCGAAGTCATCGTTTGCAGGAAGCAACCAGATATGGCCGCCCTTGCGTGAGAAAGTCTTTACAGTTGCTTCGCCATCGATCATTGCAGCAACGATCTCGCCATTGTTGGCATCTTTCTGCTGGCGGATAACAACGTAATCCCCATCGCAGATTGCGGCATCGATCATTGATTCGCCTTTGACTTTGAGCATAAACAAATCGCCCTTGCCGACAAGAGATTCTGGAAGTGGAAGAGTTTCTTCGACTTGTTGATCTGCAGTGATGGGAACACCAGCTGCGATTGAACCAACCAGTGGAATAAAACGAGTCTTATCTGTAGAGGCGCTCTCGCCAGTCATGTGGTCGGGAAGTACGACCTCCATGGCGCGGCCGCGGTTTTCGTCGCGGCGGATGAAGCCTTTCTCCTCGAGGATATCGAGCTGGTACTTAACCGAGGCAGGGGAGTTGAGGCCGGCGGCATCGCCGATCTCGCGCATGGATGGGGCGTAGCCCTGAGAATCTGTGGAGCTCTTGATGAACTCGAGGATGGAGATCTGGCGAGCGGTGAGCTCAGCCTTGCCTGCTGGGGAGGTTGCTTTTTTGGCCATACACAGATGATTCCACAGGTTGGGGATAAATTCAAACAAATGTTCGAAAATAACTTGCAGGTGTCGGTGGTGGGCTGTATGGTTTTCCTATCGAACAAGTGTTCGAAAACCTTCCCCAAGGTTTTAGTAAGTGCAGGAGCAGAAGACCATGAGCGCTATAACCAGTGTAAATCAAGGCTTTTACGCAGTTGAATCAAGCAACCGTCCGTCAGGCATTATTCTCAATCGCCGTGGTCGCTTGGCACGCACCCTCGTGGTCCTCTCTCTTGCAATCGTTCTCGGATCATTGGTTAGCGCCAAGGCGGGGGCGGGCACAGAAGTGCCGGCTGCTGCAGCTACCTCGTTTATCACCGTCACAGTCGCTCCAGGAGAAACAATCTGGTCCCTTGCAACACGTATGGGCAGCGATTCAGGCGATGTACGTGGCTTGGTCTCTGAGATCCTCGAGGTCAACTCACTGAAGTCAGTAGATGTCGAAGCAGGGCAGAAGATCCGCATTCCCCTTCGCTAAGTGCTAACCTTTACCTATGAATTCTAAGGTAAAGAGTAAGAAGAAGCCTGTGAAAGCGGGCGGTACTCGAAGAGTTCGCGCAGGCCGTACATCCACAAGTCGTATCAGCTCCAAGAACCAGGTGACAGTCCCTGTCGATATCTTGCGAGCAATTGGATTAGCAGCAGGAGATCAAGTGGAATTTGTCATGAACGATAATGTTATTGAGGTAAAGCCGATTCAGATTACTTCCCAAAAGCAGCATAAAATAATGGCTTTAGCGGGGGATATGACCGATTACTATGAAGGCTTTGACCTTGCAGCAGAACGCGCATCCTGGGATCGTGCGTGACGGTAATTCTTTTAGATACTTCAGTTGTTATAGCTCTTCGAAAGAGTGATGATGCACATCATCAGAGGGCAGTCGAGGCGCTCGCTTCCTACAAAGGCGACATTGCAATCGCTGCAATCACTTTGACTGAATCTTTAATTCAACCGATGCGCAGATCCGGAGCCAAGGGAAGGGAAGCTGTCCTTGCGATCACGGATGCGGTTGACCATATTTTCGACTTCACGACGCCCCTTGCGATTAAGACGGCTGAAATTCGAAGCGAACAGAACCTCACGGTTGCCGATGCCATGATTTCGGCGACCGCCCTTGCTCACAAAGCCCAGCTATGGACCTGTGATTCGACCTTGGCTAAGGCCCACAGGGGCGCTCGCCTGCTGGCATAACTCCCAGAAATCCGGAATGGGCGCGACACGCCTTCGGGCTCGAGCCTTTCATCCTGCAAACTCTCAAGATTTGCTTTACAGTTCACACTATATGTAGGGGTCGAAAGCGCGAAAACTTCCATAAGTAGTGGTTTTACGGTAGTTTAGCCAATTCGCCAATACACCCGATTTTGGGAAAAAGTGAGCATTCGAAGGGAGACACGCCGAAATGATTTGTCCGTTCTGCAGACATGAAGATTCTCGCGTTGTCGACTCTCGTCCGGTTGTCGATGGAACAGAAATCCGTCGCCGCCGTGAATGCCCTAAATGTGGACAGCGCTTTTCTACACAAGAGGTAGCGCTACTCAACATCATCAAGCGATCAGGTGCTACCGAGCCATTTAGCCGCGAGAAGGTTCTCGTGGGCGTTCGTAAGGCATGCCAGGGTCGCCCGGTAGATGAAGATGATTTGGTTCTCCTGGCCCAGCGAGTAGAAGAGACCCTTCGCTCAACAGGTCAGGCTGAAATCGAAGCTCAAGAAGTAGGGCTGGCCATTCTTGCGCCACTCCGCGAACTCGATGAGGTGGCTTACCTCCGATACGCGTCTGTGTACCGTAACTTTGCCTCCCTTGAAGATTTCGAAGGTGAGATTGCACTTCTCCGCGCCCTTCCCTCGAATGCAAATCAGGCAACACAAGCTAAAAAAGCAACACTCGTAACAACACCAGATATCAACAGCACAAGTAATCAGAAGACGGGGAAATAAAACTATGTCAGATACGGTCATCAATCGACCATCGTCGAAAGCTAAGACAGGCAAGGGTCTTACTATCGAACGCATTTACACAACAGAAGGTATCCACCCATACGACCAGGTCACATGGGAACGCCGCGATGTTGTTCAACAGAATTGGAAGACAGGCGAAGTTGTTTTCGAACAACGCGGTGTTGAGTATGCAGACTTTTGGTCAGTCAACGCATCAACAATCGTTACAACCAAGTACTTCCGTGGCGCAGTAGGTGCTGAAAATCGCGAATGGTCTCTTAAGCAGGTCATTGATCGCGTAGTACTTACATATGCAAAAGCAGGAAAAGAATTTGGATACTTTGCAACAGAGAAAGATGCAGAGATCTTCGAACACGAACTCACATACATGCTCTTGCACCAGATCTTCTCATTTAACTCCCCAGTCTGGTTTAACGTAGGAACAGCTGCCCCACAGCAAGTTTCTGCATGCTTTATCTTGTCTGTTGATGACACTATGGATTCAATTCTTAATTGGTACCGCGAAGAAGGAATGATCTTTAAGGGCGGATCTGGTGCCGGCCTTAACCTTTCACGTATTCGTTCATCAAAGGAACTCCTCAAGTCAGGTGGAACTGCATCTGGTCCAGTTTCATTTATGCGTGGTGCAGATGCATCTGCAGGAACAATCAAGTCAGGTGGCGCAACCCGTCGTGCTGCAAAGATGGTTGTTCTAGATGTTGATCACCCAGATATCGAAGAATTCATCGAGACAAAGGTTTCAGAAGAGCAGAAGATTCGCGCACTCCGCGATGCTGGCTTCGACATGGACCTCGGTGGAAAAGACATCATCTCTGTCCAGTATCAGAATGCAAATAACTCAGTCCGCGTAAGCGATGAGTTCATGCGTGCATACGATGCAGGCACAGAGTTCGGTCTCAAGGCTCGTTCAACTGGTGAAGTTATCGAGACAACAGATGCTCGCAAGCTCTTCCGCAAGATGGCAGAAGCTGCATGGGCGTGTGCTGATCCAGGAATCCAGTACGACGACACCATCAATGATTGGCACACAAACCCAGAGACAGGTCGCATCAATGCGTCTAACCCTTGCTCTGAGTACATGTCACTTGATAACTCATCATGTAACTTGGCTTCACTTAACTTGATGAAGTTCCTCAAGGCTGATGGTTCATTTGATGCAAAGACATTCGGCAAGGCAGCAGAGATGATCATCACCGCGATGGATATCTCAATCTGCTTCGCAGACTTCCCAACAGAGGCGATTGGCGAGACAACTCGTGCATACCGTCAGCTCGGAATCGGATATGCAAACCTCGGTGCACTTCTTATGGCATCAGGTCTTGCATACGATTCTGAAGGTGGACGCGCACTTGCTGGTGCAATCACATCTCTTATGACAGGTATTACCTACAAGCGCTCTGCAGAACTTGCAGCAATTGTTGGTCCATACGACGGCTTCGCACGTAACGCATCAGCACACGCTCGCGTTATGCGTAAGCACGCAGCTGCATCATCTGCTGCTAAGCAAGAGACAACTCTTGATATCGATGTATGGGCAGAAGCAAATAAGGCGTGGGATGCATGTCTTTCAACAGGCGATAAGAACGGATGGCGCAACGCGCAGATCTCAGTTCTTGCACCTACAGGAACTATTGGTCTGATGATGGATTGCGATACAACAGGTATCGAGCCAGACTTCTCACTCGTTAAGTTCAAGAAGCTTGTCGGTGGCGGATCTATGCAGATCGTTAACCAGACAGTTCCACAAGCACTTCGTAAGCTCGGATACACCGAAGAGACAATCGAAGCAATTGTTGAATTCATCGCTGCAAACGGTCACGTCATCGATGCTCCAGGGCTAAAGCAGGAGCACTACGACGTATTCGATTGCGCACTTGGTGCACGATCAATCGCTCCAATGGGCCACGTTCGCATGATGGCTGCATGCCAGCCATTCCTATCGGGCGCAATTTCAAAGACAGTTAACCTCCCAGAGGATGCAACTGTTGAAGAAGTTGAAGAGGTTTACTACGAAGGTTGGAAGCTCGGCCTTAAGGCGCTCGCTGTTTACCGCGATAACTGCAAGGTCGGTCAGCCACTTTCAGATGGCAAGGCGAAGAAGAAGGATGCTCCAGTAGAAGCTGCAGCAACTCCTGTTCGTAAGCGTCTTCCAAAGGCACGCCCAGCAACAACAACTTCATTCTCAGTTGGTGGAGCAGAGGGTTACATGACAGCAGGTGCATATGCAGATGGCGCACTTGGTGAAGTCTTCTTGAAGCTTGGCAAGCAGGGTTCAACTCTTGCAGGCGTTATGGATGCATTCTCAATCGCAGTATCGATCGGACTTCAGTACGGAGTACCGCTAGAGACATTCGTTGAGAAGTTCACAAACCTTCGCTTCGAACCAGCAGGTATGACAGATGATGCCGACATTCGTATGGCACAGTCAATGATGGATTACATCTTCCGTCGCTTGGCACTTGATTACCTACCATTCGATCAGCGTTCAGCAATGGGTCTCTACACATCAGCAGAGCGCGCAGCTGCACTTGATAACGGCGGAGAATATGCGCCTATAGCGAGTGCTGATACCCCAAAAGTAGTTGCTCCTGCGGCGGTAGCTGCGGTTGCAAAAGCTGAAGTTAAGCCAGTTGCAGTAAAGATTGAAGCAGCACCAGCTGCTCCAACTCAGACAATCGGCTCATCATCTGATCTACTCGAATCAATGGGTATCAAATCAGATGCGCCACTATGTATGACATGCGGTGTAAAGATGCGTATGTCAGGTGCATGCTTTGTTTGCGAAGGATGCGGAAATACATCTGGCTGCAGCTAAAACTTATCCAACCCCGTACAAAAACCCCGTCGATTAACTTCGGCGGGGTTTTTGCATCTTCGGGATAAAAACTATTGGGGCTAGCACTCAAGGTGCGGGTTTTAGAGAACTTCACATCTGGTTCTCAGGAACCGTTACGTAAACACTCGGGTTGATGGGGGAATCTTCTCTTGTAGGCGAAAAGGTTCCAAATTGGAACTTACTAAAGCGCCTTCAAGGGAAGTAAAAAATGTTTAAAGTTAAGAATATTTCAGCAGTAGTTGCAGCATCACTTCTTGCTGCTCTAGCTTTGGCGCCAGGTGCTTCCGCTGCAACACCAACAACCTTGACTACTACACAAAAGGCGCAGCTTAAGTACCTAGTTGAAGAAGAGAAGTTAGCTCGCGATGTGTACACATATTTAGCTAAGAATGCGACTTCACAGAAGTTCTCCAACATTCTTAAGTCTGAGCAGACACATATGGATCAAGTTTCTGCGATTCTCAAGACATACAACCTTGCGAATCCAACTACTTCTCGCAAGGCGGGTGTATTTAAAAATGACGAGCTTCAGAAGCTGTACAAGGATCTGATTGCTCAAGGCAAGGCAAGCCCTGCTGCGGCAATCGAAGTTGGCGTCTCAATCGAAGAGCTTGATATCTCTGATCTAGAGAAGATGCTTGAGAAGAAGTGGCCAGCAGATGTAAAGCTCGTGTTGGAGAACCTACTCAAGGGTTCTTATAACCACCTTGCTGCTTTCCAGCGTTAATCTCTAAGGCGTACAAAATCCCTCAGCCAATGCGGCTGGGGGATTTTGCATTGGCGGACACTATTGTCGATGGCGTAGACTGCGCATCAGTTGTTATCGGGGTCGATGTAATTTCGAACCGGCGGTTATAGTCCGCGACCCGCACACATCCAGTGGGCGGTTGACTCAGTGAAACTCTGAGACCGACGGTTAAAGTCCGGATGAGAGATAACAGCGGAATCGGTGCACCATGTTTATCGATGACGCCTACGCGCATCTATATGCCTTGAGCCTTTCGGCACAAGGCATATCTTCGCCTAACCCAAATGTTGCAGCTGCAATCTATAGCGCACAGGGCGAACTCATCTCTGATGGAATTCACGATCGAACCAAATCGATTGACCATGCCGAAGTTGTAGCAATTACAAAGGCGGGCACTGCAGCACGTGGCGCAACAATCATTATCTCGCTCGAGCCATGTGCGCATACAGGTGCAACGCCACCGTGTACTCAGGCAATTATTGATGCCGGAATTTCAAAAGTTATCTATGCAGTCAGTGACCCAAACCCAATAGCTGCAGGCGGTGCCCAGAAGCTGCGTGACGCAGGAATTGCAGTCGAGCATGTCGAGTCGGCTGATCTTGAATTCGCACAACGTGCCTGGCTCCGTAAAGAGGCAGTGGGTCGCCCTTTGATGATTTGGAAAGTTGCAACAACTCTAGATAGCAAGGTCGCAGCAAGTGATGGAACATCGCAGTGGATTAGCGGCCCAGAATCTCGTGAGGATGTGCAGAAACTTCGAGCTCAATCAGATGCAATCTTGATCGGCACCAATACGGCCCTTGTCGATAACCCTCACTTGATTCCTAAAGGTCATAAAGAGCGTCCCGTACGTATCATTAGCGGCGAGCAAGTAGTGCCGCCAACTCATAAAGTTTTCGATAATGAGGCTCGCACAGTGCTTGTGAAGTCAAAGTCGATTCCTGAACTGATCTCTGTATTGAAGGAAGAGATGTTCAATCAAGTACTTGTTGAGGCGGGTCCGACTCTTGGGTCAGCGCTGATGGCCAGTGGAAATATCGATGAACTGATTATTTATCAGGCTCCGAAGTTATTGGGAGCAGGTAAAGAGTTTGTCAGCCACCTAGGAATTTCAACGCTGAAAGACCACATCGAACTTGAATTGATCTCATCAGTCGTTATGGGTTCAGATATCAAATCGCACTATCGCATTGTGAAGGGGCGCTAAATGTTTACTGGTCTAGTCACAGAGCTTGGAAAAGTCGTTGAGATTTCACGGGGAGAGAGCTCAGCTATCTTCACTATCGCAGCACCTACATCTACTGCAGAGCTATCAGTGGGGGATTCCATTGCGGTTAACGGGGTTTGTCTTACTGCAACATCGATTACTGATGGAACTTTTACTGCAGATGTCATGGTGCAGACGCTTGGCCTGACTTCTCTTGCTGAAGTTCAAGTCGGAACTCCAGTAAATCTTGAACTCGCAGCGCAGATGGATATGCGCATGGGTGGCCATATCGTGCAGGGCCATGTCGATGGCGTGGCAACTGTTGTGCAATCAGCACCTGGCGAGAAGTGGGTGCAGTTCGAAATCGCGGTACCTGAACCTCTAATGAAATATGTCGTTGCGCAAGGTTCAATTACTGTCGATGGAGTATCGCTGACAGTTGGCGCACTTGATGACGTAAAGAACCTTGTCACACTCTGGTTGATTCCAGAGACTTTGGCCAAGACCAATCTTTCAGGAAAGAAGACCGGTGATCTGGTCAATATCGAGGTCGACATCTTGGCTAAATATGTTGAGCGTTTGATCGCAAAAGGATTTAAAAATGCAGATTAATTTCGCAGATGCTCTCGATCGTTTCAGACGGGGTGAAATGCTTATCGTTGTCGATGATCACGACCGCGAGAATGAGGGAGACCTCATCATGTTGGCAGAGCATGCAACAGCTGAAAAGACTGCGTTCATTGTTCGCCACACAACTGGAATTCTCTGCGTTGCAATTAGCGCAGATCAAGCACATCGTCTTCGCCTTCCTTACATGGTCGAGCAGAACCAAGATGTTCGCAAGACTGCATTTACCGTCTCTGTCGATCTAGCAGAGGGTCTAACAACAGGTGTCAGCGCGAAGGAGCGCACAGCAACGATTCGCGCGCTGGGCAGTGCAACTTCACTGGCAACAGATTTCATTCGCCCGGGCCACATATTTCCGTTGATTGCACATGCCAACGGACTTGCAGAGCGCCAAGGACATACAGAAGCTGGCGTTGCACTTGCAGAACTCACTGGTGCATACCCTGCAGCGTTGCTATCTGAAATTGTTGCCGCTGATGGTTCTATGGCTCGTGGACAAGAGCTCCTTGATTTCGCAACCGAGCATCAGATTCCAGTTGTTTCTATTGCAGAGATTCGCAGTTACCAAGAGCGCCTTGAACAACCTGCAACTGTTGCAACATATCCGCGTCATGAATTTGAATGGGCACCAGTTCAATTAAAGAATAAAGAATGGGATATCGCTACATATCCATCGCTCAAGCATCGCGAGCAAGTTGTGATGCGCTACTGCGAAAGCGATAAGACTCCACTGGTCCGCATTCACTCAGAATGCTTTACCGGCGATGTGGTTCACTCACAACGCTGCGATTGCGGTCAACAGCTAGACGCATCAATCGCAGCTATTGAAGCCTATGGATGTGGATACATTCTCTATATGCGCGATCACGAAGGCCGCGGCATTGGTTTAACTGAGAAGCTCAAGGCTTATCTCTTGCAGAATTCAGGGCTAGATACAGTCGATGCCAACCTGCAATTAGGGCACCAAATTGATTCACGCGATTGGCATGAGGCGATTGCAATTCTGAAGAACCTTAAGGTCTCATCAATTAAGTTGCTCACAAGCAATCCAGTAAAAGTTCAGGCAGTTCTAGATTCAGGAATCGCATGCGAGCAGATCTCGATTGATATCGCTGAGAATGAATTTAATAAGAAGTACCTACAGACCAAGGCAGAGCGCTTAGGTCATGCACGAAATCTCGGGGGAAAATAATGGCCGGCCACGCACCAGATATCTCAGTTCCGCAATTGCCTAAGGCAAAGGTCGCGATAATTTCTTCTTCATGGCATATGGATATCTGCGGGGATCTTGTCGCAGGTGCCACTCGCGCTCTTGAAGCCGCAAATGTAAAGACAATCAGGACAATCTATGTGCCTGGATCATTTGAGATTCCACTTGCTGCACAGAAGGCATTTGAAAAAGGTTATGACGCAGTGGTGGCAGTTGGCCTTGTACTTAAAGGCGAGACTCCGCACTTTGATTATGTCTGTCAAGGTGTCACACAAGGCGTCATTGATGTGCAGCTGAAGTTCTCGAAGCCAATTGGTTATGGAGTATTGATGTGTAACGACCTTGATCAGGCAATTGCTCGCTCAGGACGTCCCGGAAGTAAAGAAGATAAAGGCTACGACAGCGCCCTTGCAGCGCTTAAATTGCTCGAGCTCTAGTCGCGAAATGGCGGTTGCGGCACCAATTCATCAGCAAGTGGTGGGTTAGGTGGTAGAGAAGCGTTAAGCATCTCAAGCTCTGCAGCACTTAACTTCACATCAAGTCCCGTCAACGAATCAAGGATTGATTCTTTGCGAGTTGCACCAGGAATTGGAATAGCAACAGGGGATGTCGCAAGATGCCAAGCAATTGCAATTGCAAACTTCGAGACGTTATGGGCCTTAGCAACTTCAGCAAAAGCATCGTAGGCGCCATTTTCGAGGCTATCTTTGATATCGATTCCACCCAGTGGCGACCATGGCAAGAATGCGATTCCGTATTCGAGACAGATATCGCGAACATCGGCCCATGCGCGTGATCGCGGAGACCACTCGTTTTGAATAGAAACGAGACCACCCTGTGCAGGTGTACCGCCGATCTTGATTGCGCGGCGCAACTGTTCTGCCGTGTAGTTACTGACGCCGATATTCTGGACAATGCCGTGTGCTTTGAGCTTCATTACATTTTCAAATTGCTCTTCAAATGGCATGTGGTGATTAAGGCGATGGTGCTGCCAAAGTTTGATTGTGCTCACGCCCATCTTTGCTGCTGATGCTTCTACTGCGCGATACAAGTAATGCTCCTGCGCATCGCGACCTGCGATACCAAACCAATCGCCTTCAAGTGGGGCACGAGTGATTCCACCCTTTGTTGCGATAACAATCTCTTCCTTCTGTGCCGCAGTTCCGCTCCAAGTGCGAACAGCTTCAGCAACAAGAATTTCATTATGGCCAACTGAGTTCCAGGTTGGCGCATAGATATCTGCTGTATCAAGAAGACGAACGCCTGCATCCAGTGCGGCATGCACTACGCCCAGTGCCGTATCGCGCTCATTGAGGATCCACTGCTTGCTCGGTGGCATTCCAGATAACGGCATACAGCCGAGACCAATTGCAGGAACGGTAAATGGACCAATCACACGTGTCGTTGTCATGTCCATAAGTATCGCGATTGAACCGTTAAAGTGCCACCCATGAGCGAACTATCTGCACAGGTGAGAAAAGCGCTCGATGCAGCGGTAGAAGCTATCGGTGGTTCAACTCGCGATGGCCAGATAGAGATGGCTGAAGCTGTCGCTAATGCTCTGACTGATCGCCACCATTTAATGGTCCAGGCGGGCACAGGTACCGGAAAGTCACTTGCTTACTTAGTGCCGGCTCTTGTTCACGGGCGAAAAGTATTGGTAGCAACTGCGACGCTTGCACTTCAGAGACAATTAGTTGAACGCGATCTGCCGGCCGTTGTTCCAGCTCTTGAAAAAGCTTTAGGTCGCTCGATTACATATGGAATTTATAAAGGCGTCGGCAATTATGTATGTCTGCAGAAGATGAATGCAGACGATACCGACCCAGATGGTGAGCTCTTACTTGAATCTTCCTATCTTGAAAAAGATGCAAAACGCCTAATTGCCTGGGCGAAGACGCCAGGAGTATCTGGTGATCGTGATGATGCGCCAGAAGTTGATCGCAGAGTATGGGCCGCGAATTCTTTATCGGGCCGCGAATGCGTCGGGGCTGATGCTTGTGCCTGGGGCGCACAATGTTTTGCGGCTAAAGCCAAAGCAAGGGCGCAAGAGGCCGATGTTGTTGTTACAAACCACACCTTGCTGGCAATTGAGATTGTTGATTCGCACCCGATCTTGCCCGAGCGCGACGCAGTGATTCTCGATGAAGCCCATGAATTTATGGATCGCACCACTCAGGCGGTTACCGAGGAGCTGACATCAGGTCGCGTACAACGAGCTGCTGCAATGGCGCGCAAGTACATGCCAGGTAAACCATCTGATGCATTAACAAATGCTGCAGATAGCTTCCATGATTCGATGGCCGATTATGGCGAGATGATTAAAGGTGATTTTGCAGCTCAAGGACGCTTAGAGGAGATCCCTAGTGTTCTTGAAGCTCCGATTAGAAAGCTCAAGGAGGCTGCAACAACATTTGTGCAGTTGATTTCGGCAGATGACGAGATTATCGATCCCGATGAAAATGCAGAGCGTGCGCGAGTAAAGGGTGCAGTACAAGAGATTGCAACGACTGCCGGCAAGTTGCTCAAAATGGGTGATGAGCATGTCCTCTGGTACGAACCAACTTTTTCAACTCTACATTTAGCGCCACTCTCTGTTTCACATGTTCTTCGTAGCAACTTGCTGACCAAGACCCCAGTAATCGCTACATCTGCAACCCTGACCGTGGGAAATAACTTTGATGCGATGGCGCGCAGTATTGGGTTTGTTGTGGGTTCTGATGTCGACCAAGAATCTGGCGATGGCGATATCGATCCGGCAAATGTGCAGATGCTCGATGTAGGTTCACCATTCGACTTCGCTAATCAAGGCGTTCTCTATATGCCAAAGCACTTGCCAGAACCTGGTCGCGATGGCCCAAGCCAAGCAGTCCTTGATGAACTCGGCGAACTCATTGATGCAGCAGGTGGTCGCACCCTGGCGCTCTTTAGTTCATGGCGTGGAGTAGAAGCTGCAGATGCACATTTGCGTTCGGTATTAGTGGATCTTCCTATTTCCATCATCACTCAAAAACGTGGCGATGCAGTGGGGCCTTTAGTGGAACGCTTTGCAAAAGATGAGACTTCAATCTTGCTCGGCACAATGTCGCTTTGGCAGGGCGTCGATGTTCCTGGAAATTCCTGCATCTTGGTCGCTATCGATCGCATTCCATTTCCACGTCCCGATGAGCCGGTGATGTCTGCTCGATCTTCGCTTGCTGATGCATCTGGCGGTTCAGGATTTATGCAGGTTTCGGTTCCCCGTGCCTCGTTATTGCTGGCACAAGGTGCAGGGCGCTTGATCAGAAGCATTGATGACCGTGGAGTTGTTGCAATCCTTGACTCGCGAATCGTGACTAAACGCTACGGCAGTGTGATTCTCAACTCAATGCCACCGCTTTGGCGCACGAGTGATGGGACAGTGGTTCGAGATTCACTGCGACGTCTTGCAGAAAAGATGGAATAATTTTTACGTGCCCACAACCAAAACAAGTGATTCCCTAAACCATCGCCAATGGCGCAGACAGCAGCTCATTGATGCTGCTGCAGCTATTGCATTGGAATCTGGTGGAGCATCTATTTCTGTGGCGGCAGTTGCTGCACGTGCAGGTCTATCGCGTACTTCGGTATATGAATACTTTGCATCCTCTGCAGATTTAGCGGCAGATCTTGTCCTTGATGAGTTAAAGAGCTTTGCAAAATTACTCGATGAGGCAATCGCGGGTATCGAAGAGCCAGAGGAAGCAATTGAGCGCTGGATAGAGAGATCACTTCGCTACATCGCAGATGGTCAGCATTTATTGGCTAAGGCGTTAAACGCAATGGATTTACCTCGAGAGCGCGCAGCAGACCTTGGTGCAGCGCACCGCCAATTACTTGCACCGCTCTCACGCAACTTGCAGAGTATTGGTGTGACAGATATTCAGAAGGCGCTCTCACTCTTGCAGGCGACAACCGATAGTGCAGCAAAGCGGATTGAAGCAGGAAACGATGCAGAGGCTGAGATCAGATTGACCACAGCCTTCTGCATCGCTGGAATTAAAGCGCTCTCCTGAAACTACCTCTGAACGTTAAGGGTAAGTACCTGCTTGAGTTCATTCCAAGTCCCTGACTTTCCAGCAGCAGTTGCAGACACTTTGCATACGCCCGCCTTCTGTGCCACCACTACATTGCCCTGAATTGAGCAGTTCTTCGAATCAGTTTTATATTCAACAGCGGAACCGAAGTTGGTTGCACGTGGTAGTGACTTCCTTGTTCCAACTTTGAGAGATTTTGCAACGCCATTTATCTTTTGATTGCCTGGAACGAGAGTAAATGGGTAGTTAGCAACTGAAGGCGAATACGTTGCATCTCCCTTTGTTGCATGCCCCAATGAGCATCCTCCTGAACCCTTAAGTGCAGTCAGAACGCCATTCTTTACTGTGCAATTTCCATTTAAAGATGAGAGCGTAACTGGAAGTCCAGATTTCGAAGTTGCTGCAACCTTTACCTTTGCGCGGTAGGCCAAGTTACTTGCAACGTTTTGAGTTAAAGCTTTTCCATTGAGCGTTACGGTGACTTCATCAGATGCAAGTGCTGGCGCAGCAGAACCTGCGCGGAATGAAATCGGCATGAACTTATCTTCGGATGTATCTGTTGGAGCGGTGTGGTCTAAACGGAAGAAGAGGCCACATTGGCTTGTTGTGCAGTCAATGATGCTTCCTCGACCAGAAATGATTCCGCTCAGAGTCAACTCGATTGGACCTGTTGGGCTAGTAGTTCTTGGTGCTCCACCCGGAGTTACCCATAGTTGGATTGCATCGCTGCAGATTGCAGGGCGAGCTGTACCAATCGGGGCGATGCATTGCTGAACATACATTCCAGCCTTCGTAGGAAAGTTCGAGAATGTGCCGGTGATTTTTGCTCCAGCCGGGTCAAGATTTGTTAGCGGATTGCTCTGAAATGAGAATGTTTCAGCCGAGGCAATTGGCGTTCCAATTGGAAGGAGAAGCGCTCCAATTGCGACTACTACTGCGATATTTCTCTTCATATCTCTAATCTCCTCTATTTTTTGAAAGTGATGGGAATGTACAAATCATGAGTTCGATCGCCTTCGCGAAGGTGATCTGCTCTGACGGTTATTGCGCACTTAACTTTGGTGCAATCGATAGAACCGATCTTTTTTGATACTGATACCTGCTTACTAAATCTTCCACCTGGCAGAAATGGTTCAGCTAAACCTTCTGCATAAGGAGGTGCATTTGAAGATATCCAGAGTGAAGAATCTCCGACTCCCTCTTTATTGATTCCGCCACCGCACGGTGTCGGCGCCTTACCCGGCTTAGGCATGACGCAGTAGGCGAGATAGATTCCGACAGTTTCATCGAAGTTCTTTCCTATGACAGTGACGTTACTTTTCTTCGCGAGCGTTGAACTCTTAATGGAGATTGATTGTCCTGAATTTCCCTGCTCAGTAACTCTTGCATGTGCCATAGGCGTAGAGGCAAGAGTTATTGCTATGCAGAACGCCCCAATAACTCTCTTCATATGGCGAGAATAATTGAGTCAGGGGCTGCA
This sequence comes from Actinomycetes bacterium, assembly GCA_041303615.1. GTDB lineage: Bacteria > Actinomycetota > Actinomycetes > Nanopelagicales > Nanopelagicaceae > Planktophila. The sequence goes on along the minus strand of JBFYOX010000004.1, from coordinate 63,167 downwards.
GTTAGCCGACAACTTGGTGCAACATGTCGGCTCTTGATTTGAGAGGATGCTCCCATGAAGAGAGTAATCCAAGGCACAGTTGCCTACATCACTCTTCTACTCATTCTTACCGCTTGTGGTGGCGCTCCTACAAAGATTGAAAGTATTTCAACAGCTAAAGCTTTATCTGTAACTGCAGAGCAAGAGAGCGTCGTGAAGAAAGTTGTAGCGCTAGCAAATGGTTCTGCCGAAATCGTGAGCGCGCTGGGTTATCGCAAGGCACTGGTGGGTCGCGATATCGCAAGTACTGATTCTGCTCTTAAGAGCGTTCCTATCGTGACATCTGGCCATCAAGTGGTTGCAGAGAAAATCATTGGCTTAAATCCAGAGCTCGTCATTATTGATAACACGACTGGACCGGCCCAAGCAATCACTGCAATTAAGCGAGCTGGCATAAGAGTTGAAGTAATTGATGAGGCATGGAAGTTAAGTGAGATCTCTCAGAAAGTGCGTGCGATTGCTCAAATAATCGGAGCGCCTTCTGCAGGCATTGCTTTTGAGAAGTTGATGGAATCTTCCCTTAACGAAGTTACACAGGTAGCGCCTAGAACTCGTGTGGCTTTCCTCTACCTACGTGGGGGAAGTGCAATTTATCTTCTCGGCGGTCAAGGTTCGGGTGCAGATTCACTTATTTCCGCTGTCGGTGCCATCGATGTTGGGGCAGAGAAATATTCAAAGGCTTACACACCAATTTCGGCAGAGGCGCTGATAGAAAGTAACCCTCACGTGATCTTGGTGATGGAGAAAGGTTTGGCATCCGTCGGCGGTATCGATGGCCTTCTTAAACTTCCCGGTGTTGCACAAACTGATGCAGGAAAGAATCAAGCGGTCATTGCAGTCGATGATTCTCTTCTCCTCTCTTTTGGTCCGCGGACCCCAGATTTAATCTCACAACTTTCCGGAGCAATTTCGAAGGCGGTTGAGAAGTAATGACCCGCAAAATCACTCCTTCAATTCTTGCCATTCTGCTGCTCTCGCTATTTGCGCTCTCTCTGGGCTCCAGTGAAATCTCTGGAATCTGGCGCTACATCTTTAATCCGCAATTTGATTCATCATCTCTTGCCCATCAGATTATTTGGGATATCCGCGCACCTCGTATCGCCGCTGCACTCTTAGTTGGTGCATCCCTTGGTGTTGCGGGTGCAATTGCACAAGCTGCGACAAATAATCCGCTTGCAGAGCCTGCCATCTTGGGTACCTCTGCAGGTGCAGCGCTCGGAGTATTAATTGGTGTTCTCTCAAACCTCGTTGAAGTCGGCTCACTTGGTGCAATTGCCTTCGCAACAATCGGAGCCCTTGCGATAACAACTCTGGTGTTCTCGTTAGCTAGATCTGCCTTAACTCTTGTGATAATCGGTATTGGTGTCTCTGCGATTACATCCGCACTCGTAGGTCTTGCTTTGACAGCCGTTGCTCAACCTGAGGCACGGTCAATTTCCTTCTGGTCATTTGGTTCCTTTGCTCTTGTAACCCCTGAGAATCTTCTGCTGCTTGCACCGATCCTGATTCTTGGAACGATTGTGGCTTGGAAAATTGCTCCATCATTAGATCTGCTCTCTCTTGGAGATTCCGGGGTTCGCCACATTGGAAAGAGCCCACAACAGATTCGTTTCCGCGGCTTTTTACTTCTTTCAATTCTTGTTGCGGTGACGGTGAGTACCGTTGGTGCAATCTCATTCTTGGCACTGGCCGCTCCGCATATCGCCCGATACTTATTTGGCCCAAGCAATCGTTCGCTGGTAATTCACTCAGCGCTCATTGGCGCCATCATCTTGTTAAGCGCCGATACCTTTGCACGAAGCGCCTTTGCTCCACTTGAACTCCCAATTGGATTGGTGACTTCTCTTATTGGCGCACCCATCTTGATTATGACAATTAAACGCGGGGGAGATGTGTGGCGATGATTGAAATTTCACATCTCTCAATTTTCCGCGGTAAACGCGAAATCATTAAAGATTTCTCTGCAACCATTCCTGCAGCTTCAATCACAGCAATTACCGGTGCAAATGGCTCGGGCAAGAGCACGCTCTTGGCTGCCCTGGCTGGAGATCTCGAGTATCAGAGCGGCGATATTAAGTATTCATTACAGGAGCTACGAGCAATCACCTTGGAAGATCAATCGAAGATTCGAAGTGTGGTTCTGCAGAATCAGAGCTACTGGCTCTCATTTACTGCACGCGAAGTTATCTCTATGGGACAAGATCAAGAATCAATTGCCCGGCTAGAGTCGATTCTGGATGTACTTGATATGAAAGCTTTCGCAGATCAGTCTGTCACCACACTATCTGGAGGCCAGTCACAGAGAGTTGAGATTGCACGTGCACTGATTCGCGATACGCCTGTCTATCTTCTTGACGAACCGCTGTCGGCACAAGATGCACAGAGCAAGAAGAGAATCATTTCCTACTTAGAAACGATGCGAGATCAAGGAAAGACAATATTGGTAATTGCCCATATTGATCGCGACTCTTTAGGCTGGTGTGATCAGGTTATTGATCTGCTGTAAGAGCTGTGGCCAACTCGTTCCAAAGCTAGGGTGCAACGGCAAACGTGTGACATCATCGAACTTCACCCAACGAACTTCATGCGATTCATCATTGAGTTCGTGACCCTCTAATTTCTCATTTGCAAATGCAATAACAGTTGAATAGCTCCAGCCGTCATGATCATCGGTGAAGGTATCTACCGGAGTTAGATCTTCTGGATTAATTCCGGTCTCTTCAACTGCTTCGCGGATAGCACCTTCAATGACGCTCTCGTGAGAATCGCGTGCACCGCCAGGAATTCCCCACGTATCGCCATTGTGAACCCAGGGTGCCCGGTGCTGTAAAAGAATTGCGCCATCACGAATGATCAGTAAACCAGCAGCTCCGAATTTGCCCCAATGTTTAGAGCCGCATGCGCATTCAATCCATCCATCACCATCGCGCGCAGCCATGCCCCTAGAGTGTCATAACCATCCACAGTTCGCTTTTTAATTCCGTTGCAGGTTGTGGCAACGACCTACCCTGCCGCGCATGAAGAGAATTCTTGTTATTGCGCTGATTACGCTCTTATCGCCACAACCTGCAGATGCAAAAGAGTGCATTGAGAAAGCATGTATTGAGGTCTATACCCAAGATGGAAAGATCGTCATTGAAGGCCGTAAAGGCACAGGGCCAGTTGAGAAGAAGTCGGTAACTCCAGTACCAAAAAAGAGCGCTAAACCGGTTGTTCCCAAAAATGTTGCTCCTGTTCCGAAAGTCACGGCAACACCAAAGGCGCCAGCTCCTGTGACAACGAGAAAACCCACTGTGCGCAAACCGGTAGTGAAGAAAACAAGTGCACCGGCAACATCGCTGAGCGATAAGTTGGTAGAAATCTTGCCCACAGCCGGAATCGCTTATTCACCCTCGTTTCAACCCCTTATCAAAGTTCCCGTCTTCTTCTGGTGCGATATTCCTTCAGTAGTTACAAAGAAGCTGCAGATTGTTGGCGAAGTTGTTGAGGTTTCGCTGAAACCAACTTTTCTCTGGCATTACGGCGACGGAGTCATCTACTTAACGCGCAATGCGGGTGGGCCATACCCAGATGGTCAGATTCAACATTCGTATTCAAAGCCTGGCCACTATCTCGTTCAGTTGATTACAAAGTGGGATGGCGAGTTCACCGTTCAGGGTGTTACGACGAAAATTCCAGGAAAGATCGAATCAGTATCGATTATTCCCATCACTGTAGTTGCTGCGCCAACTCGTTTCTCAGCACCCGTTCAACTCTCTCGCTAATTCAGTAAACGCCACTATGAAAGGTTTCACCATGTCCACACTCACATCCCCGCATGATCTTCTTGCAGCTGTTCCATTTCTCATCGGGTATCACCCGAGTAACTCCCTTGTCCTAGTTGCCCTCAAAGATGATTCTGTCGGAATGGCGATGCGCGTCGATTTACCCACCTCTGAAACGAGCGCCAGCTATGACTTGCTCGCGACACATTTCACCCGCGAAGATGCCGATGGCGCATTCTTAGTTGCCTATATTCCAGAAGATTGCCACACGGGTGAGAGCGTTTTGATTAATGCAAGTGCTGCTTTGATGCGGGCAGGAGTTGAGATTAAAGAGTCACTTCTTGTGCAGAGCGATCGCTTTAGATCTCTGCTCTGCATCGATGCATCATGTTGCCCACCTGAAGGCAGCGCAGTACCCGAAATTGATTCATCTCGTATTGCTGCAGAACATGTCATTGCAGGACATCCGATGCCGTATCAAAACGTTGATCAACTCATCAATTCAATTGCAGCCCTTCCTTCATCGCTCGATGCCGTTTGGCTTGCAGAGGTAAATTCCTATTGGGTGGAAAGTGATGCAGAAGAGCTCAATGATTTGCAGCGCGATGGTGCCACGGCTGTAATTGATCTTGCAGGTGAATTCGAAGCAGGTCGCGCAGCTGAAGATCGTGAACTCGTGGCCCGTGTCATTGGCCGAATGAGCGATATTCAAGTTCGTGACTTCGCACTGGGTAGCCATACCCCCGAGACAAGCGATTGGTATTGGCAGATGTGGCGCGAACTTCTGGTGGCAGCTCCTCGCGGATTTGTGGCACCGATTGCATCTGTCTTTGCAGCCCTTGCCTACGAACGCGGTGAAGGAGCCTTAGCGCAGAGAGCCCTCGATCGGGCTTTGGCCGATGACGAGAAATATTCGCTCGCTCTGCTGCTGCGACGAGTCTTTACTGCGGGATGGCCTGCACAATCCTTTACTGCGATGCGTAAGGAGCTCCACCCAAAAGTCGTTGCAGGAATCTTCGGGTAATATTTCCACTGGTCACGAGTTCTAGTTGAAAGCCCCGGCTGACTAGACGGCAACCCTCCACCGCGGTGGGGTGCTCCGGGTGACGACCAGGCAGCTCTCCTAGAGCTGCAAGTGCGTGAAGGATTTATATATGAGCAAGCGACCTACAACAGAAGTCACCGGTGCGTGGCTCGAGGGCGATGATCCAGGCGATCGCAAATTTATCAAGATCGGATTTCTCCTTCTTGAAAATGGCGAGACGCTTCCCGATATCACCATTGCGTATCAAACATGGGGAACTCTCAATAAAGATAAATCCAATGCAATTTTGATCAACCATGCAATGACAGGTTGGTCTGATGTCACTGGTTGGTGGCCACAGATGGTTGGCCCAGGATTGCCTTTCGATACAGATAAATACTTCATCGTCTGTCCCAACGTAATCGGTGGTTGTCAGGGATCAACGGGGCCATCAAGCATCGCACCTGATGGAAAGCGCTACGGATCTCGTTTTCCTATCATCTCAATTCGCGACATGGTTAACGCCGAAGTCGCATTTAGTAATGCAATGGGAATTGATAAATTCCTACTTGCCGTTGGCCCATCACTTGGCGGAATGCGCTCCCTTGAATGGGCGATTCAATTGCCTGATCGCGTCGGTGCAATCTGCACCATTGGCTCATCTGCTGTTGCAACGGGAGACCAAATCGGAACTGCATCTGTGCAGATTCGCGCCATTAAATCTGACCCGCACTTCAATGGTGGCGATTACTACGAGCAGAGCCGCGGACCACTCGATGGCATGGGAATCGCACGCAGAATTGCCCACCTGACCTACCGAACCGAATCAGAGATGGATGTCCGTTTCGGTCGCCAGCTTCAGGGAGATGAGACAGGCCGCTACGCAGTTGAGTCATATCTGGACCATCAGGCAGATAAGTTGGCGAAGAGATTTGATGCCAATACCTATATCGCCCTTACAGACGCGATGAACTCACATGACGTTGGCCGAGACCGCGGGGGAGTCGCCAAGGCGCTCTCAGCCATCACAGTGCCCGTTGTCGTGGTCTCTATCGATACCGATCGCCTCTTCGTCCCTCGACTTCAGGTTGAGATTTCCGAGTTAACGCCCACAGCGGCGGCTCCAATAGTCATTAGTTCGGAGTTTGGCCACGATGGATTCTTAGTTGAGGCAGAAGCGATGGGCGATGCGATTCGGCACGCCTTGCAGGTTGCGGGTACAATATAGGTATTACCTCGAGCAGTTCGAGGAAAGTTTCACTCAAAAAACCAAAAGGACAATTGTGGCTGTATTTAGTGCGCTCAAAAACAAGGCAAAGGGCAAGAAAGCTGCCCCTGCTAAGAAGTCCGTTGCGAAGAAGGCACCTGCAAAGAAGGCAGCTCCCGCTAAGAAAGCTGTAGCGAAGAAAGCGGTCGCAAAGAAAGCTGCGCCAGTTAAGAAAGTTGCAGCAAAGCCGGTAAAGCCTGTTAAGCCAGCCAAGGTTGAGATTAAGAAAGATTTAACTGCGAAAGAAGTACAACAACTTGTAGATCTTAAGAACTCAATTTCACGCCAGAAGGAGATCATTGAATCTCTCGCTGCAAGCGGTATCGAGAATTATCGCAAGGCTGTTAAGAAAGAATTTATGGCGCTCGCTCAAGAGGCCCGCCAATTAGATGTTGAAATTCCAGAAGCAACAGAGAAGGCTCGCAAGGCTGGACTTGGTTCACCAAGCCGCATTCTTTCAAAGGCACAGCTTGCACTCATTGCTCCAAAGGAAGAACCAAAGCCAATTGAAGAAGCACCTGCAAAGGGCGCAAAGGCTGCAGTTGTTCTCGATGAAGATGGCAACGAGATTGTTGTTGAAGAGATCGAGCTTGAAGATGTTGAAACTCTTATTGCAGAAGCAACAGATATCATCGATGCAGAGGCAGATGGAAAAGATCAGCCACGCGTTGTAACTCTCTCTGATGAGACAAAGAATGAAGAAGGATCATTTACCCTTCTTGATACTGATGCAGATGATGAAGAAGAAGATAAGAACGAGCGCGAGAAGCATAAGAAAGACCTTAAGAATGTAAACCTTGTTCTCGAAGCAATCAACGGAAAGATTCAGGGCGTTGAAGTACCGCCTAAGCACAATATTGATCAGGCTGATGCAAAGGCTCTGACTTACAAGCAGATTCAGCAGCAATTTGCGATGAGCACCTTCAATGAGAAGTCTGCGAAGCTCATTGCAGAGTCAATCAACCAGGGATATTTAAAGAACCTTGAAGAACTTCAATATTTCTTCAACGAGCAAGCTCGATTTATCCAGATCGAAATCAAGCGCCTCCCACCAGAGCAGACCGTTCTTACAGCTGGTGCGACAGCAGATCCTGTAAAGGATTACCTCAAGCAGATCGGCCGCGTTGCACTTCTTAATGCAGAGCTCGAAGTAGAGCTTGCGACTCGTGTTGAAGCAGGCCTCTTTGCGGAGGAAGCGCTGAAGAATACAAAGAAGATTGATAAGAAACTTAAGCGCGAGCTCGAGTGGATTGTTGAAGATGGAAAGCGCGCAAAGAATCACTTGTTAGAAGCGAACCTTCGTCTCGTAGTTTCTCTTGCAAAGCGTTACACCGGTCGCGGAATGTTGTTCCTTGACTTGATTCAGGAAGGAAACTTGGGTCTTATCCGTGCAGTCGAGAAGTTCGACTACACAAAGGGTTACAAGTTCTCTACCTACGCAACATGGTGGATCCGTCAGGCAATCACACGTGCGATGGCTGACCAGGCGCGCACAATTCGTATTCCGGTTCACATGGTTGAAGTCATCAATAAGTTGGCACGTGTTCAACGCCAGATGCTTCAGGATCTTGGTCGCGAACCGACACCAGAAGAGCTCGCTAAAGAACTTGATATGACACCTGAAAAGGTTGTTGAAGTTCAAAAGTACGGCCGCGAGCCAATCTCACTTCACACACCACTTGGTGAAGAAGGAGACTCTGAGTTCGGTGATCTCATCGAGGATTCTGAAGCTGTAAAGCCAGAAGAGTCAGTGACATTCACAATCTTGCAGGAGCAGTTGATGCAGGTTCTTGGTGGTCTTACCAACCGCGAAGCAGATGTCATCAAGGCTCGCTACGGACTTACAGATGGACAGCCAAAGACACTTGACGAGATCGGCAAGGTTCACGGTGTAACTCGTGAACGTATTCGCCAGATTGAATCTAAGACAATGTCAAAGCTTCGTCACCCATCACGTTCGCAATCACTCCGCGATTACCTCGATTAAAAACTAGGTCTCACTTAGATGACAAATCCGAAGATATTTATCAATCCAAAGAGTGGTTCTATTCGTATAACCGGAACCGTGGATATGGTCGATGCCGAGGGAAATCTGATTGAGACGCGAGAGAATCCAAAGTTCTGCGGGTGCGGCCTCTCAAAAGATAAGCCAAACTGCGATGGATCGCATAAAGAGCGCACAAAGGCTTAGTTTCTTGGCCATTCTCTGGCTAAGTATTAAACTGCGGTGATGAAGCGCAGCATAAGCATTCTTGGTGCGCACTTACTCGCATTGACCTTAGTCCAAACACCAACAGCAAACGCCGTTTATGCATTTACATCTCACTCGTTTACATCATGTGGCATCACAGGCGCCACTGGACCGTCGCTAGCGAATTGTCGAGGTGCTTACTCGACTACTTGGGATGAGAGTGATTCGAACTTCACTGTAGTCAACGGAATTCAGTTCTGGACAGTTCCAGCAACGGGGTCATACTCAATTGTGGCTGCTGGAGCAGTAGGTGGACGTGGTAGGACAGGTGTCGGAGGTTCTGGTTCCGTAATATCGGGAAACTTCCTTCTGTCCGAAGGCACAAAGTTGCGAATTCTAGTAGGTCAATCTGGCACAGATAGCTCAAGCCTAAATGGCGGTGGCGGTGGAGCCTCTTATGTAGTTAAAGCTAGTGAGAATTCCGTCTCTGGCATCTATGTCATCGCGGGCGGTGGAGGCGGTGGCGGATATAGCTCAAATGCAAATAACGTGAATTCACTTGCAACCAACTCAGGACAGCCGGGGTACAGAGCTGACACTGGTTCGTTGCTAAACAACCCAGCAAGTTCAGGAAGTGGCGGTTTTAATTACGATAAGAGCGGCGGTGGAGGTGGTGGATTCACAGGTGATGGCGGATCGACAACTTACGCTTCCTGTGGCTTAAGTGGAGGCAATGGAGGAAGAGCTTTCACGAATGGCGGCTCAGGCGCCTCAGGAAATTATGCTGGTGGGTTTGGTGGCGGCGGATCTGGTGACTGGTGTTATTGGACTGGCGGCGGCGGCGGCGGCGGGTACTCGGGCGGCTCAGGTGGATATTATTATGGAAGTGGTGGCGGTGGTGGTTCTTATAACAATGGAACTAATCAATTAAATACAGCAGGAACAAATACATCCTCGGGTTACGTGACCATTACTTCGCTAGGGCCAGAGCTGGTCCAATTTTCATCCTCAACGTTAATTACAAAAGCTACATCTCTAAGTTACACCGTGAATTTTGGGCAATCGGTTACTGGACTCGCCGCGAGCGATTTCTCTGTAAGTGGAACTGGCTCATCGGGCTGTACAGTCGAAGCACCCTCAGGATCGGGTACAAATTATATTTTGGTGGTAAACGGATGTTCTCCGGGTACCGTGATTCTCACGCTAGCAACTAATTCCGTCGTGAATACTTCGGCACAGTCAGGACCAACTTCAAACAACACCGCACAAGCAGTGCTTGTAGATCGCACCGCGCCAACGATTTCGTCCGTTTCTGCCCCAAGTAATTCAACGTACATTCCAGGAAACGCTCTGAACTTCACGGTCAATTTCTCTGAGTCTGTGACTGTGACAGGTTTACCGCGCCTCACTCTCACCGTTGGCTCTCTTACAAAATATGCAACCTTTGTCTCGTTGACTGATTCAAAGACTGCAACATTTCGCTACACAGTGGTCACCGCCAGTGGTGAATTTGATACCGATGGAATCGCAGTATCAACAACCCTGGATCTCAATGGTGGCGCCATTGCAGACCTTGCGACCAACGCTCTCTCGCCTCTGACCTTTACTGCTCCCACACTCACATCGGTCCTCGTTGCTCAAACTCCCGCAGCTCCGACCATCACATCGATTACTCCAAGCAGTGGCACGCTCTCTGTCGCCTTCACGGCAGGCGCAACCAATGGTTCTGCGATTTCCAACTACCAATACTCGACAGATAATGGAGCTAACTGGAGTACACGATCACCAGTTGCAACAACCTCGCCCATTTCGATCTTGGGTCTTACCAATGGAACTGCCTATAACGTCAGACTGCGCGCAGTCAATGGTGCCGGTGCTGGAGATTCCTCAACTGCAGTCTCTGCAACACCATCTGCAGTTGTCGTTTCAGGTGATGCAACTCTTACAACAACATATGGGCAAGCTGCATTAACGGGAACATATTCATCTACCGGTGGCACCGGTCCCTATACATACACGCTCTCTTCAACACCTAGCGGTGTTTCAATCTCTGGTGGAGTTGTCACTGCATCAGCATCGACTCCTGCAGGAACGTATGTGAGAAATGTCGTCTCGACCGATTCGGCTGGAACTCCGCAAAGCGGAAGCAAGCAGTTAACAATCACGATTAATAAAGCGTCGACGACAATCACCATCTCACTTCCAGGAGGTGCATCTGATGCTGCCCTCGGTGGCGCAATCACAATCACTGCCAGCGTCTCTCAGGCAGGATCTGTGAACTTTAAACTTGGCAGCTCATCAATCTCAGGGTGTTCTTCAGTTTCATCCAGCGCAGGAACTGCCACCTGTTCGTGGACGCCAGGTGCTCTCGGTGGGGCATCACTGACAGCAGTTTTAACACCGACTGATTCCAATAACTATGAGAACGCAACAACTTCCACGCTTTCGATCACTGTTGTTAATGGAGTCACATCTTTGGCTCTCTCACTAGCCGGGGGAGTCACGCAGGCACAAAAGGGCAGAGCAATAGTTATTACTGCAACGGTCGATCAAGCAGGGCGCATCTCCTTCTTCGTCGATGGCAAGAGAATTCCTCGCTGCTTTAACAAGGCTGTCTCAACCTCCAGCAAAACCTGCACGTGGAAGCCATCAATTCAGAAGCAGGTCACCATTAGCTCAAGGCTGGTGCCAACAAATAGCGCATATTCAACGGCGACCGAATCGATGAAGGTCTGGGTAGTAAGAAGAACGGGCACCCGCTAGTTGCGAGTGCCCGTCTTTACAAAATTTAAAGTTACTTAACTTCAACCAGCTTCTCTGATTCATCTTGAATCGCTGCAGCTACAGTCTTTAGCTTCTCGGCGTATTCCTTGCCGTGATGAGCACAGAACATGAGTTCGCCACCATTGAGCAAAGTTGCACGGACATAGGCCTGTGCACCACAACGATCGCATCGATCGAGGGCATTTAGAGGTGTGGATTCGAGGATTACTTGCTCGGTCATCGCGCTCTCCGTTCGCTTAAGGTTGGTAGGTAGTGCTGTACATCTATGGAACATCATGCCAGTTCTCTTTATTCCCCGCTCTTTAAATTGATTTCAATTATGTAAATATTTATAGGGCTGAGCGCACAAAAATCGGCAAATTATCGATATTTGAGACTCCTCGGCGCGCTTACGCAGATGCGAAGGGTTCGCTGGCTAATCTTTGCCACCGTGGCTGACGAATTGAACTTTACCCCTGAGACAGATTCTAAAGATAGCTATACCGCAAAGGACCTAGCTGTCCTCGAGGGCCTCGATGCAGTTCGTAAGCGCCCGGGTATGTATATCGGTTCTACCGATTCTCGTGGGTTGCAGCACTGCCTCTGGGAGATCATCGATAACTCTGTAGATGAATCCCTTGCAGGCCACTGTAAGAAAATTGAAATTAATCTTGAGGCAGATGGTTCTGTCGAAGTTCATGATGATGGCCGTGGAATTCCAGTCGATAAGGAACCAAAGACAGGACTTACTGGCGTTGAAGTTGTTATGACAAAGCTCCACGCAGGTGGAAAGTTTGGCGGCGGATCCTATGCAGCTTCCGGTGGTCTCCATGGCGTGGGTGCATCAGTTGTGAACGCACTTGCAGAACGTCTTGATGTTGAGGTCGACCGTAACGGCAAGATTTATTGGATGTCATTTAAGCGCGGAGTCGCAGGTGTATTCGATGGAGATGGACCGAAGGCAGAGTTCACACCGCAATCAGGTCTTCGCACAATTGGAAAGATTTCTGCAAAGGTAACTGGCACGCGTACAAAGTGGTGGTCAGATCGCCAAATCTTCCTCAAGGATGCAGAGCTGGATCTTGAAGATATCTACGCACGTGCACGCCAGACATCATTCTTGGTTCCAGGGCTCTCAATTACTGTCAACGATAACCGCAAGAAGGAGAAGACAACTCAGGTCTTCTTCCATAAGGGCGGAATCTCTGAATACTGCGACTTCTTACAACCTGATCAGCCAGTCGGCGAAGTAATTCGAATCTACGGCACAGGGCATTACCAAGAGACTGTTCCTGTTCTAGACGACAAGGGACATATGGTCTCTACAGATGTAGAGCGCGATATGGAAGTTGATATTGCGATGAAGTGGGGCGAAGGTTTCGATACAACGCTTCGTTCTTTTGTAAACATTATTGCTACCCCTAAGGGCGGATCGCACGTACTTGGCTTTGAGCGCGCAATCACCAAAGCCTTTAACGAATCTATGCGTAGCGCAGGAATTCTTAAGAAGAACGAGGCAGATGTCATTAAAGATGACGTGATGGAAGGCCTCACAGCCGTTGTCACAGTTCGCATGTCTGAGCCACAGTTCGAAGGTCAGACAAAGGAAGTTCTCGGAACGGCAGCAGCAACAAAGATTGTCTCTGCAGTTGTCGCTGACAAGTTGAAGGAATTCTTCTCAACAACTCGTCGTATCGATAAGGCCAATGGCAAGTTGATCATGGAAAAAATTGCTGGCGCATCACGTACGCGTATCAGCGCACGTGCCCACAAGGACTTGCAGCGTCGTAAGAATGCTCTTGAATCTTCATCGCTTCCAACAAAGCTCTCTGATTGTCGTTCAGAAGATGTGACTCGTACAGAGCTCTTTATCGTTGAGGGTGACTCAGCACTGGGCACTACAAAAGCTGCACGTAACTCTGAATTCCAGGCAATCCTGCCGATTCGTGGAAAGATTCTTAACGTCCAGAAGGCATCACTTTCGCAGATGCTCGATGATAAAGAGTGCGGATCAATCATTCAGGTCATCGGTGCAGGTTCTGGTAAATCATTTGAACTTGATGATGCTCGCTATGGTCGCGTTATCTTGATGTCAGATGCGGACGTTGATGGCGCACATATTCGCTGCCTTCTCCTTACCTTGATGTATCGCTATATGCGCCCAATGCTCGATGCTGGTCGCGTCTTTGCTGCAATTCCACCACTTCACCGCATTGAAACTATGGGCGCTGGCGGCAAAAAGGGCGAGTACATCTACACATACTCAGACGATGAGATGAAGAAGGTCACTGCAGATTTGAAGAAGAACGGAAAACGCTGGAAGGAACCAATTCAGCGCTACAAGGGTCTTGGTGAGATGGATGCAGATCAGCTCCGCGAAACCACAATGGATCCAGATGCACGCACACTTCGCCGCATCACAGTTCCAGATGCAGAGGCTGCAGAGAAGATGTTTGAGCTCTTGATGGGTTCAGATGTTGCGCCACGTAAGGAATTTATTGCAACAGCTGAGATCGATCGTGAACAGATCGACGCTTAAGCTTTAATCGATACTGACCAGGTCGAAGTACTCGTCTTTCCAAATATCTTCATCACCATCAGGCAGCAAAATCACGCGCTCAGGCTTAAGTGCCTGTACGGCGCCTTCATCGTGAGAGACCATGATGACAGCGCCTTGATATTCGCCTAGCGCACCAAGAATTTCCTCACGCGATGCTGGATCTAAGTTGTTTGTGGGCTCATCGAGCAGTAGAACGTTAGCCGCAGATACAACCAAGGTAGCGAGTGCTAAACGAGTTCTCTCTCCACCAGATAGGACCTTTACTGGCTTATGAACATCATCGCCAACGAAGAGGAATGAACCTAGAACATTACGTGCTTCTGGTTCGCGCAGGTCATCTTTAGAAGACATCATGTTTTCAAGAATGGTGCGTTCGAAGTCGAGCATTTCATGTTCCTGGGCGTAGTAACCAAGCTTGAGGCCGTGACCATGTTCAACTTTTCCAGTATCAGATTCAAGTTGGTTGGCCAAAATCTTCAAGAGAGTGGTCTTTCCGGCACCGTTAAGTCCAAGGATTACAACACGTGAGCCCTTATCGATAACGCAAGAGACGTCGGTGAAAATTTCAAGTGAGCCATAGTTCTTAGAGAGTTCCTCACCCGATAGGGGAGTCTTACCACATGGTGCAGGGGTAGGAAATCGTAGCTTTGCAACTTTATCTTTGACGCGAACATCATCGAGTGAAGAACGAAGTTTTTCTGCGCGACGTAACATGCCTTGAGCGGCAGTTGCCTTAGAAGCTTTAGCGCGCATCTTCTCGCCCTGCTTCTGCAAGATCTCTGCCTTCTTTTCCGCGTTGGCACGCTCTTTCTTACGGCGATGCTCATCTTGTTCACGTTGTAAGAGATATTGCTTCCAGCCCATGTTGTAGACATCAATAACGTTGCGGTTGCCATCGATGTAGAAGACCTTATTTACAACTGTCTCAATCAGATTTACATCGTGAGAGATGATGACCAGACCGCCTGAGTAGTTGATCAGATAGTTGCGAAGCCAAATGATCGAATCAGCGTCAAGGTGGTTTGTAGGCTCATCGAGCAGAAGAGTCTCTGCACCTGAAAAGAGAATGCGCGCTAATTCGATACGACGGCGCTGACCACCAGAGAGAGTCTCGAGCTGATTGTTAAAGACAGATTCAGAGACTCCGAGAGATGTTGCAATCGCTTCTGCTTCAGCGGTAGCTGCATATCCACCTGCTGCATTAAATTCAGCATCGACTCGTGTGTAGCGCTCTAGGGCTTTCTCAAGCTCGGCACCTTCGGTTGTTGCCATTTCATTTTCGACCTGAGTCATGCGAGCGGCAATCTGATCTAGATCACGAGCAGACAAGATGCGATCGAGTGCGGTTCCTTGGTCTTCGCCCGTGCGAGGATCTTGTGGCAGGTAGCCAATCTTTCCTGTGCGCTGAACACCGCCACCTGCAGGAAGAGTTTCACCCGCGAGAACCTTTGCAAGAGTTGATTTACCGGCACCGTTTCGTCCAACGAATCCGATGCGATCGCCATGGTTGATTCGAACTGTTACCCCTGAGACCAGAAGGCGCGCACCGGCGCGAAGTTCAAGGGCAGTCGTAGCGATCATTTGGCGAAGTCTCCCACAGTGTGAGTGGGATAAGAAATTTAGCGAGTCAATGACCGAAGGTCATGTGACTTTGACTATTCGGCGCCGATACGTGTTCGGCGAGGAGTTGCGAAAGATTTACTTGCCGCAGTGAGCTCTTCTGAAACTTGCTTGCGGATTGCATCTTCGCTCTTAAGTAAAGTCACCAATGCGGCGATGATTGCCTTAAGTTCCTTAGATTCTGTCTCAAGTTCAAGCTTACTCATCTTGGTCAAACGACGAAGTGGCATATCGAGAATATATGTAGCCTGCTCGTCGTTGAGTTTGAAATCCTTAATCAACTTCTCTTTAGCTGCAGCTGCATCATCGCTACCGCGAATGATCTTGATGACCTTATCGATATCGATAATCGCCTTAAGAAGACCATCGACGAGAGATAGGCGATCTTCAGCCTTTGCCTTACGGAACTCTGAGCGACGACGAACAACTTCAATACGGTGATCGATAAATACCTGTAGAAGCTCCTTCAGACCAAGTGTCTGTGGCTTTCCCTTAACAAGCGCCACTGCGTTAATCGCAAAGGCATCTTCCATTGGAGTGAGCTTGTAGAGCTTTTCAAGAACATCTTCTGGTTCGAAGCCATTCTTAAGTTCAATAACAACGTTGGTGCCTGTCTGGCCATCTGTGAGGTCGATGATGTCTGAGATTCCCTGAATCTTCTTCGCCTTAGCAAGATCTGCAATGCGCTCGACAACCTTTTCAGGTCCGATATTAAATGGGAGCTCCTTGATGATGATTCCCATTTTGCGTGATGTAACTTTTGAAATCTCTGTTGTTGCGCGGACCTTAAATGAACCCTTGCCGGTTGCATATGCCTCGCGCACACCTTCAAGCCCAACGATTTCTCCACCGGTTGGGAAATCTGGAGCAGGAATGTGCTTCATCAACTGATTGAGAGTCGCCTTAGGGTTATCGATTAAGAACTTTGTTGCAGCAATTACTTCGCCAAGGTTATGAGGCGCCATATTTGTCGCCATACCAACTGCAATTCCTGAACCGCCGTTGACGAGCAAGTTAGGAAATGCTGCAGGAAGAACTAGTGGCTCAGAGAGCTGGCCGTCATAGTTCGGTCCGAAGTCGACTGTGTTCTCATCTGCCTCTGCAACCATCGCCATCGCAGTTGGTGCAAGGCGCGCTTCTGTGTAACGCATTGCAGCAGGACCTGCATCGAGTGATCCAAAGTTTCCGTGGCCATCAATAAGTGGAAGCTGCATCGAAAATGATTGCGCCATACGAACAAGTGCATCGTAAATTGCAGAGTCACCGTGTGGGTGCAACTTACCCATAACTTCACCGACAACACGTGCGCTCTTTACATGTCCGCGCTCTGGACGAAGACCCATATCTGCCATCTGATGAAGGATGCGGCGGTGAACAGGCTTTAGACCATCGCGAGCATCAGGAAGTGCACGTGAGTAGATAACTGAGTATGCGTACTCGAGAAATGATTCAGACATTTCTGAAGAGACATCGATATCGACGATCTTTCCTGGATATTCACCAGGCTTTGGTCCTACGACCTTTGCCGACTTCTTGGGAGCTGCTGTCTTCTTCGTTGCCATGGCGCGTATTCTGCCAAGTGAAGTGGTTAAACCTCGGTACCTACACGCGGTCTAGCGCCGATGATTGGTGAAATCGGAGTCATGAGACGATTGGGCTGTGCACCTGTCGCAAATCATGCCCTCGATTTTCTCGAGCCTCGGTTTAGCAACAGCGTCAGATTCAATTAATTGTGGTGAAAGTCCCAATGGCCGCGAACTTCTATTTCTTATCGATGGCTTCGGAGCAGATGTACTGGGTACCTACGGATCACATGCACCCAATCTGCTCTCAATGGCATCTCTCGGAAATGTGCAGACTTCATTTCCATCTACAACTGCAACAAGCCTTGCAACACTGACAACGGGTGCCATGCCTGGTACTCATGGAATGTTGGGTTACACCGTCCAAGTCCCGCGCAGTGGGGGACGAGTTCTCAACTCATTGAAGTGGGATGAACGTGTTGATCCATCAATCTGGCAACCTGTGCCAACTCTCTTCGAGCGCGCAATGGCTGCAGGAATTACAACAACGCATATCGCTGCTAAGCGCTATGAAAATTCTGGATTTACTCGTGCAGTCTTTAGAGGTGCCAATTACAAGGGCGCAAATATCGTCTCGGATATGTTGAGTGAAACAGTTGCCGCGCTCAGTGCTGCACCGTCTTTTATCTATCTCTACGTCAACGATCTTGACTCTGCAGGACATTCAGATGGCGTTGGTTCAGATAAGTGGATTGCAGCTCTAAGAGGCGTCGATTCACTTGTGGGATCACTCATTGAGAAAGCGCCAAAAGGAACACGTATCTGGGTTACAGCCGATCACGGCATGATCAATGTCGAAGAGAAGATTGTTATGGGCGTTGATAACGATTTGCTGACAGATATTTCAGTGGTGGCAGGCGAACCTCGTGCGCGTCATTTATATCTGGGTGAAAAGTCATCACCTGCTGCAGTTGAGGAAGTTCTCCATCGCTGGCGCGAGGCGCTGGGCGATAAGGTCTTAATGCATTCGCGAGGATCTGCAATTGAGTCAGGTTTATTTGGAAGTGATGTTTCACTTGATGCATCAGAACGTGCTGGCGATGTCATTGCTATTGCACGTGGTGGAGTCGTATTACTAGATCCGGAACGTGCAGATAAAGAGGGCGAGATGGTTGGCCATCATGGTGGAGATTCAGCGGTAGAAAGTTCTGTGCCGCTACTTAGCCAAACTGTCTAGTTATCTTCTGGGTTTTCCAAATCAGAGTCAGAGCTCTTGTGACCAAACATAATTTCATCCCATGAAGGAACTTTTGCGCGAGCTGTAATTCCATCTTGAGAATCAGCAGCAGATGGAGTCTCACGGATTACAGCAAGACGTGGAGTCTCTGGCTTCTCTTCTACAACTGGTTCAAAAACATCTGCTACTCGAGGCGTATCAAGTCTTGGCGTCTCAATGCGTGATGGGTGAGCTGGCTCTGAGTGAATAATTCCAGTTGATGCTGGACGAGCAGGTGCATCTTCATCGATGAGCCAAGCACCATTGTCATCTGTTGCGCCTAATGCGCGACGAGATAGATCAAAGTTCCATGTAGCAACGCCATTGCCGTCACGATTTGGGTAGTGCAATTCGATATGCCATGTGCCATCTGCCAGGCGCCATGTATTCCAGCTAACTTCATCAGTATCTACACCGCGAGGTGCCAGCTTTGCAAGAACTACATCACGGAAAGTCATCTCGATGCGGTGAACATCCTTACGCATCACAAGTTCTCGTGCGCGATCAAGGATGTATTCACGTTCCTGCATGATGGGACCTGAGAAACGTTCAACTTTATCTACTGTGATCTGACCATCACGAGCAATTTGTTCGAAGCTATCGCCTGCACGTAGTCGGCGCTGGATCTCTTTGACCGACATAGTCTCGACAGCATCGATAGAGGGAACAGAAGTTAAACGCGGCTGATTTACAGTTGCACGAAGAGTGTCGCTAATGCGAAGAGAGAACTCGGTGCCGTTGTTATCGACAAGGTTGATGTGGCTTCCATCGTCACTCTTACCTGTCAGGCGAAGCTCAGTCATGGGGTGAGAATAACCGATTGAGCGCGAATTTAGCGAGAGTTCGACCCTCTAGGATGAGCATATGTATAAAGATTTGTTGACCTTGGCCCAGAAAGTTGGCACAGAGGCAGGCGCTCTGCTCATGGATCGCCCATTGGCCTTTGAGATTGAATCCAAGTCAACGGCAATCGATATCGCAACACAGATGGATATTAAGGCAGAGAAGTTCATCGTCGAATCTCTTTTAGCTGCGCGACCTGATGATGGAATCATCGGCGAAGAAGGCGCATCTATCGAGAGCAAATCTGGAATTACATGGGTCATTGATCCACTCGATGGCACAGTCAATTACTTTTATGGTCTTCCCGGTTGGAATGTCTCAATTGCTGCAAAAGATAGCGAAGGGGTCATTGTTGGAGTTGTGACTGCGCCAACCATCAATTCAACATGGTGGGCAACCCGCGGTGGTGGGGCTTTCTACAATGGACATCAGATTAAATGTAATAACCCAGTCGAATTAGATCGCGCACTTATTGCTACAGGTTTCCAATACGATGTTGCTCATCGCGTTACTCAATTAGAAGATTTCTCAAAGCTTGTTCCAATCGTTCGCGATCTTCGTCGCAACGGAGCCGCAGCTGTTGACCTTTGTCACGTTGCAATGGGCGCACTTGATGGTTACTACGAAGCAGGACTTAAAGAGTGGGATTGGTCTGCAGGGGGATTGGTAGCAACTGAGGCTGGCGCCACCTTTAAGCAGTATGGCCAAGCTCCAATGCGGATCTCTATGGCGGCAGGTCCGCATCTGCATGGCCAGCTCGAGGCCCACCTCGGATTTAAAGAGTAGCTTTTCTCGCGTAATTCCTGGGGCGAAAAGGGCGATTTACGCTCAAGGCCCCTTCTGTGGCAAGATACGCAGTCTGCACGGCGTTACCTCGCAGTGCCTAATAGATAAGTAATGAACAGGACCAAAGATGAACATTCTCGACGTAGTAGATGCTGCCTCACTCCGCAAGGACATTCCACAGTTCCGCGCAGGCGATGAGCTAAAGATCCACGTCCGTGTTATCGAAGGTAACAAGTCACGTCTTCAGGTCTTCCAGGGAATCGTTATCGGTCGCCAAGGCGACGGTGTCCGCGAGACTTTCACAATCCGTAAAGTTTCATACGGCGTTGGCGTAGAGCGCACATTCCCAGTTCACACACCAGTTATTGAAAAGATCGAACTCGTCAAGAAGGGCGATGTTCGTCGCGCAAAGCTTTACTACCTACGCGACCTTCGCGGTAAGGCTGCAAAGATCCGCGAAAAGCGTGATGGTATTGAAGGTTACGGTGATGGAATCCTTTCAACACCTGTTGCTGAGGTTGTTCCAGAACCTGTAGCGGTTGTAGAAGAAGCTCCTGTGGTTGAGGCAGTTGTCGAAGCTCCAGCTGAAGTTGTAGCAGAGGCACCTGTTGCTGAAGTAGTTGCAGAAGCACCAGCTGCTGAAGCGACAACTGAAGACAAGCCAGAGTAACTCCACACTTACTTATGTCACGTAAGGGCTCAGTCCTACGTGAGTTCCCGATTCTTGTAATCGTTGCGCTCGCAGTCTCACTTCTTATCAAGACTTTTCTTGTCCAATTCTTCTTCATCCCATCTGGATCAATGGAGAACACTCTCCAGATTCAAGATCGAGTTGCTGTAAATAAGCTCCCATTTATCTCCAAGAATATTTCTCGCGGCGATATCGTCGTCTTTAGAGATCCAGATAATTGGCTTCCTGAGCAGTACTTTGAGGAAGAGAACAAGATTGTCTCTAAAATTAAAGAGGGTTTAGTCCTCGTTGGAGTACTTCCCAATCCAGCGAAGCAATTTCTCGTTAAGCGCGTCATCGGCGTAGCTGGCGATGAAATTACCTGCTGCGCAAAAGATGGCAAGTTAAGAATTAATGGAGAAGTCGCTGATGAGCCTTATATCTTCAAGGGAAATAAACCGAGCGAGCTGAAATTTAATATAACTGTCCCCGAAGGAAAGATCTGGGTAATGGGAGATCACCGAGGATCTTCAGCTGATTCTCGTTACCACCAAGATGATATGAATAATGGATTTGTACCGGTCTCCAAGGTAACAGGTCGAGTTTTTGCAATCATCTGGCCATTTAAGAATTTGAGTTTCGTCTCTTCTCACAACCCTATTCAGTAGTTCCATAAATACGATCCATGAAGGCGATTGAAGAACTTCTTCATAAGGCGGGAATCTCACCTATCGCTGGAGTAGATGAAGCCGGTCGCGGTCCTTGCGCTGGTCCGCTTGTAATTGCTGCAGTCATTCTTAAAGATCCCTTTGCTCCCGAACTTGCCCAGGTGCGCGATTCAAAAGAGATATCTGAAAGCAAGCGCGAAGAGCTATTCGATGTGATTATGAATATTGCTGAAAGCGTTAGCGTGATCAGAGTTTCAGTAGATGAAATCGATGCACGCGGTGTTCATGCAGCAAATCTTGATGGAATGCGCAGGGCCGTAGCTGGCCTAACTATCGATCCGGCCTATGTACTTACAGATGGCTATGCGATTGAAGGTTTAGCAGTTCCAAACGTTGCTGTCTGGAAAGGTGACCAGGTAGTTACTGCAATAAGTGCCGCATCAATTATCGCCAAGGTAACCCGAGATCGGGAGATGATTGAACTAGATGAGAAGTACCCAGAATATGGTTTCGCAAAACATAAGGGCTATATCACGGCGGCTCATACTGCAGCTCTTGCAGAACACGGCCCGTGTGTAGAACACCGCACATCTTTCTCAAATATTGCAGCCCTGCTGAAATAGTTTTACACAGCTCCATAATTTTCTCGCCTGATAAATACAAGAGATATCTACTCTGCGCCGATGTCTACACGCGTAAAGAGACCTGGCGCCAAACAGCGAACCGGGGCATTTGGAGAGTTGAAAACTGCAGAGTTTGTAGTAACTCGAGGTGATGAAATTCTTGACCGCAATTGGCGGATTAAAGAGGGCGAGATCGATCTTGTCTCGCTCTCAAGTGATGGGATCTTGCACTTCATCGAGGTTAAGACGCGAAGCTCGCTCGCATTCGGTCATCCCTTTGAAGCTATCAATCGCGATAAAGCCCATCGAATGCAACGCCTTGCACTGGCCTGGCTTGCAACACATGGTTGCTTAGGTTGTGAATATGCAATCGATGTCGTTGCGATTCTGATTGGAAGCGATGGTTCGCACACCCTCGAATACCGCGGCGGCATTTTATGAGCATTGGTCTGACCCAGAGCGTTGCCTTACTTGGGATTACCGGAAGTCTCGTTGAAATCGAAGTCGATATCTCCGATGGAATTCCTATGTATTCGCTTCTTGGATTGCCCGATACAGCGCTGCAAGAGTCACGAGATCGCGTGCGCGCTGCCATCACCAATTGCAATGAGATCTGGCCCAATCGAAAGGTAACAGTTTCGATGTCGCCCGCTTGGCTACCGAAGAGCGGATCTAGCTTTGATCTCTCAATTGCTGTAAGTATTTTGATTGCGAACCAAGTACTTCCCCAAAATATTCTTAACGAGACTGTAGTTCTAGGTGAGTTGGCACTAGATGGCAAGATTCGATCCGTGCGTGGAGTTCTGCCTGCGCTGATTGCCGCTTATAAGAGCGGCGTTACAAAGGCGATAATTCCCTTCGCCAATCGTGATGAAGCACAGTTAATGCCGCAGATGCAGATATTGGCCTTTGAAAATCTTCGAGATGTACTGCAATGGATGCGCACTGGTGTGAAACCAGAGGCTCAAGAGCTGGATCTCATCAACTCAGCGGAAGAGTTGCAATTCGATTTCTCAGATGTCGCAGGCCAGAGCAAGGCGCGCTTTGCAGCAGAAGTCGCCGCCACCGGCGGACATCACTTACTTCTCGTTGGTCCACCAGGTGCAGGAAAGACCATGATTGCATCGCGAATTCCAACGATTATGCCAACGCTGACTCTCGATCAAGCTTTGGAGGTAACAGCGGTACATTCGATTTCCGGTTCATTTACTCAACGCTCACCGATGTCACGAATCGCACCCATCGTCTCGCCGCACCACACTGCATCTCGTGTTGCAATTGTTGGTGGCGGTTCGCATGTCATCAAGCCCGGAGCGTGTTCACTCGCGCATCACGGAGTCCTCTTTATCGACGAGGCGCCAGAATGCGCAACGGGTGTACTGGATTCGCTGCGACAACCACTTGAATCCGGAACGATCACAATTACTCGAAGCGTTGGAAACATTACCTTCCCTGCAGAGTTCCTACTTATCCTCGCCGCAAATCCATGTCCCTGCGGAAAGTTCAGCGGTAAAGGACGTGGCTGCGAATGTTCTTCTCTCGCAGTAAGACGTTACTTGGGTCGGCTATCGGGGCCACTCATGGACCGCATCGATATGCGAGTTCTAGTTGAGCCTGTCTCTCGAGTTGAAATGGCTGCAACCGAACTCGGTGAAACAAGTGCACAGATACGAGAACGTGTTATTGCGGCGCGGGCAGCTGCGGCAGAACGCTTTGCTGGCAAACCTTGGAAACTCAATGCCCATATTCCTAGTCGCGAACTGCGTACAACGTATCGCCCCGAGAAAGCCGCAATGAACTTTCTCCATGATGAACTCGATCGAGAAAGGCTTACCGCTCGAGGGCTTCACAAAATCATTCGCCTTTCATGGACACTGGCAGATCTTGCCCAACGTGAAGTTGCAACTCTCGCCGATGTCCAACGAGCATATTCATTGAGAGAAGGTTCAGATCTATGAATGAGTTGCAGAAGCGTCTGGCTCTCTTTGCATCTATCGAACCTGGAATCGCCTTCTGGGGTCGAGAGATTGCAGAGCGAGGCGCAAGTGCAACCTATGACCGTTTGATGGGTGGTGGGTATGACTCAATTAAATATGGCCACCTGATCGAGAAGATCTCTGCCTTTAATTGCCCTGAAGGTTTGGAATCCATAGAGAAAGCTGGCGGAGTTTTCATAACTCCCGAAAGCGCAGATTGGCCGAAGGCGGTAGAAGACCTTGCTGTTCCACCCATTGCACTTATTGTGAAAGGCGACAGTGCGATTTTGTCTGAACGCTCACTGGCAATTGTTGGAACCCGAAATCCAACTCCGTACGGAATCCGTATCGCTGGTGATTTTGCTGCAGGTTTTGTTGATCGAGATTGGCAAATCATCAGCGGGGGAGCCTATGGTGTTGATACCGCAGCCCATCGTGGAGCCTTAGTTGCTGAAGGTCGCACAATCGCCGTCATCGCATCAGGTATAGATATTCAATACCCAGTTGGAAATTCTCGCCTCTTTGCAGAAATCTGCGAGAACGGAGCAATCGTCTCTGAGGTAATGCCCGGAACAATTGCAATGCCTCATCGATTCTTAACCCGCAATCGTTTAATTGCAGCGCTTTCGGTGAGCACCCTTGTCGTTGAAGCAGCTTTCAGAAGTGGGTCACTTCGCACTGCTCGCGAAGCTGCAGAGTTAATGAAACCTGTCATGGCGATACCAGGTCCCATCAACTCTCCATCATCTGAAGGCTGTCACCGGTTAATCGGCGAGAGAGCAGCGGAACTTGTGACTTCCGTTGCAGATGCGGTGGAGTTAATCTCCGCCCTTTAGGTAATGCCCTCATCTAGTGCGAGAATAGGCACATGAGTGAATTCCGTTCGGGCTTTGTCGCAATTGTGGGCCGCCCAAATACTGGAAAATCAACTCTTATCAATGCACTTGTTGGTCGAAAGATCGCAATTACATCACCGCATCCCAACACCACGCGCCATGCAATACGCGGAATCGTAAACAATCCAGAGTTCCAGGCAGTCCTGGTTGATACACCTGGTGTTCATAAGCCAAAGACGCTTCTCGGCCACCGCCTCAACGCTGTTGTAAACGAGAGCATGGATTCAGTCGATATCGTGATGATGTGTTTGCCAGCTGATGAGACTTCGGGTGCCGGAGATGTATTTATCGCGGCTGAAATCGCAAAGTACCCACGCGCCAAGAAGTTCGCACTGGTGACGAAGACAGATTTAGTTTCAAAGAAGAATATTGCTACGCGCTTACTTGGAATTTCAGAACTCGCACAAGGATTTACCTGGGATGAAATCATTCCTATTTCTGCAGCGATTCACGAACAGATTGATCTCCTAGAAAAGTTGATTGGCGACAACCTGCCCGTTGGACCTGCCTTCTATCCTGAGGATATGAAGAGCGATCAAGATATTCAGCAACTTATCTGCGAACTTATTCGCGAAGCTGCGATGCGCGATGCCCGCGAAGAGCTTCCACATTCAATTATGGTGACTATCGATGAGATGGCAGAGCGCGAAGAGAAGGGCAGTCGCCCATTCTTCGATATCCACGCAACTATCCACGTCGAGCGTGATTCTCAGACAGGAATCATCTTGGGTCATCAAGGTGAACGTCTGAAAGATATTGGAATGCGTGCACGTAAAGATATCGAACGCGAACTTGGCGCAAGAATCTTCTTAGGACTACACGTTAAGGTATCGAAAGAGTGGCAGCGAGATCCCAAACTTCTCGAGAGACTTGGTTTTACTGAGCGCTGATAGATCCAGTTGCTAAGGCAATTAGAAGAGCTGTTCCAACAACAACGCGATAAATTACAAATGGCGTAAATGTCTTTGTCGAGATAAATTTCATAAGCCAAGCAATAACACTGTATCCAACGATAAATGCCACAACTGTTGCCCCGAAAGTTTCAGTCAACGAAAATACATTAGTGCTCGATTCACCCATAGCGCTCTTAAGTTCATAGAGCCCACTTCCAAAGACAGCAGGAAGTGCCAGTAAGAATGAATATCTCAAAGCTGCTTCTCGGGTGTAACCCAAGGTGCGACCTAGCGCGATGGTTGCGCCAGATCGAGAGACTCCTGGAATAAGGGCAAGTGATTGCGCAAAACCATAGAGAACGCCATCTCTGTTATTGAGTCTTTCAAGAGTCTTCTCTCTCTTGCCTAACTTATCGGCGGCTCCAAGAACTAGGCCAAAGAGAATCAACATCGTTGCAACAATCCAAAGCGATCTAAAGTTATCGCGGATATAGCTCTGTCCGAGATATCCAAGTGCAACGATTGGCAGGGTTCCAATGATGATGAGATTTCCTAAGCGGGCATCACTTGAACCATCGCGCTTAAACCAGGCACTAAGAATTCTGAAGATATCTTTTCTGAAGTAGAGCAGCACGGCAAGCTCGGTGCCGATCTGTGTGATTGCGGTAAATGTTGCACCTGGATCTTTAGCGCTAGGTAGAAACTCGCCAACAATGCGTAGATGAGCACTCGATGAGACTGGAATGAATTCAGTAAGGCCTTGAATCAAACCGAGAAAGAGCGCTTCAAACATTGAGCAAGTATCGCAACTATTTCGCTTCTGCGGGCTTTCGGCTCGCGAAGTAAGAACCAATCAATACAAGCGGAAGACCGATTGCCATTCCAGTCGTGAAAGGTTCATCCAGGATTATGACGCCCAGAACAACTGCGAACGCAGTATTCAGGTATGTCACAAGTGAACCTCGGGCGACTCCGATAATGGCGGCAAGTGCAAAGAAGGCGACAAATGCGGCGCCAGTAGAGAGAACACCTAGCCCGATGATCGCAGTAATTGCTTCAGTCGAAATCTCATGAGTTGGCCATTGAATGATCGTCAAAGGTAGATAGAAGATTGCAGTAATTGCCATAGCAACGGCATTAATGGCAATTCCTGATACATGAGGAAGGGCTCCTTGAACCATCATGACTGCGTATGAGTATCCGATTGCAGCAACAAGAACCATCGCAATCGAGAGCGGATCGGAGCTTCCCTTAATGCTTTCGAAACCAACTACAGCAATCAATCCGATGAAGCCAACGACAATTCCAAGTAAGCGCATGTGGTGCCAGACAGTCTTATCGCCCCTCATAGAAGCAAATATTGTTGCCCAGATTGGGACAGATGCAATAAGAAGCCCTGCAAGGCCAGATGAAATTTTCTGCTCAGCAGTCCCAATCAGAATCCAGGGACCAATCATTTCAAGCAGAGCATAAGGTGCAACATATTTAATTCCGCGAATTGCAGCACCTAACTGACCTTGACGCATTGCAAGAGGAACCAAGATTGCAGCTCCAATTGCAGTTCGCAAGCACACTACCGCGGCAGGTGAGAATCCATTGTCGGGATCGACCGCAATCTTGATAAATAGGTAAGGAACGCCCCAGAGGAAACCTACGAGGATAAAGAGGAACCAGCCGCGACGTGACATTATTAAATTACACTCCTATATAACGAGATTGTTTGCGCGGCGACTGCATCCCATCCAAATTCGCTGATCGCGCGTTTGCGTCCAGCTTCGCCATATTGTTGTAAGAGTTCCGGTTGGCTCATCAGGGATGAGATTGCTTCAGTGAGATCAGCTTCAAATTTTGTATGGTCAGATGTGTAATCCACGAGCTCGCCAGTAACTTTATGGGAGACGACTTCTGGAATTCCGCCAACACGCGAAGCTAGAACTGCTGTCTGACATCCCATCGCTTCCAAATTCACAATTCCAAGTGGTTCATAAATTGATGGACAGAGGAATAAATCGGCCTGCGTAAGAGCTGCAGTTAGCTTGTCGTGGGGGAGCATCTCTTTAATCCACCAGACATTTGGCCTTGTTGCCTGAAGCTCTGCAATCAGTGCGGCAACTTCATTGCCGACGGTCTCTTCATCGGGACTACCCGCAGCCAGAACAAGTCCATATTCGGCAGGAACGTTCTTCCAAGCGCGCAACAAATGTGCCAAACCTTTTTGGCGAGTAATGCGACCAACAAACATCGCATAGCGCCCTGTAATTCCGAACTCTTTCAGAACCGAGCCATCATGGTTGGGGGCAAATTTCTTCGTATCCACTCCGTTGCGAATGGTGACAATCTTTGCTGGGTCTACATCGGGGTATGCCGAGATCACATCGGCACGCATGCCATCGCTGACGGCGATGATTGCTGCTGCAGATTCATATGCTGTCTTTTCTGCCCATGATGAAATCTTGTAACCGCCGCCTAGTTGTTCGGCTTTCCATGGGCGAAGAGGTTCAAGTGAGTGAGCGCTGACAACGTGGGGAGTGCCATAGAGAAGTGATGCCGTATGTCCTGCCATATTTGCATACCAAGTATGCGAATGAATGAGATCTACTTCGCCAAGGTTTGCTGCAATCGCAAGATCTGTCGCAATCGCTTGGAGAGCGGGATTACTTGATGCGAATTCGACTGGTGTCTCATAGCCGAAAGAGCCGTCGCTTCGAGCGCCACCAAAGCAATGAACATCAACGGTGAGTCCTGAAACTTTGCGAAGAGCTTCGGTCAATTGGACAACGTGAACGCCGGCTCCGCCATAGACCGCAGGTGGCCACTCTTTAGTGACGATTCCAATGCGGGTTGTACTCACCGGCCAAGAGTAACGCGCTCTATCTTGAATGAGACAACTTGGGTAGCCTACTCATATGGCCAGATACGAAGCTCCCCTTGGAATCGTTCTTGCCGGTGGCGAAGGCAAGCGACTGATGCCACTTACCGCAGATCGCGCAAAGCCTGCAGTTCCATTCGGTGGCTCTTACCGCCTCATTGATTTTGTACTTTCAAATCTTGTAAATGCGCAGATGCGAAAGATTGCAGTGCTAACTCAGTACAAATCTCACTCACTCGACCGTCACATCACAACAACGTGGCGCATGTCCACTCTTCTTGAAAATTACATTACTCCAGTTCCAGCACAACAACGCCTTGGACCTCGTTGGTATACCGGTTCAGCCGATGCAATCTTGCAGAACTTCAATTTGATTCAGGATGAAAATCCAAAACATGTCTTGGTATTCGGTGCAGATCACGTCTATCGCATGGATCCCAGCCAGATGTTTGAACAACATCTCGAAACTGGTGCAGGTATTACAATTGCTGCAATTCGTATGCCACGCTCTGAAGCGCACGAATTCGGCGTCATTGAATTAGCTGAAGATGGAATCACCATCAAGGCATTCCATGAGAAGCCTTCTAACCCACCTGCAATGCCGGGACATCCTGATCTCTCACTTGTATCGATGGGTAACTACATCTTTAAACGCGATGTCATGGAAGAGTCACTGATTCTTGATTCAGAAGATGTTGAATCACGTCACGATCTTGGTGGAAATATTATTCCGATGCTCACTAAGGCAGGGCTTGCAAGGGTTTACGACTTTGAAAATAACGTTGTGCCGGGTGCAACTGAACGCGATAAGGGCTATTGGCGCGATGTGGGTTCAATCGATGCCTATTACGACGCACATATGGATTTAGTTTCTATTCACCCAATATTTAATCTCTATAACCGCGAATGGCCACTACTTACCAATCCACCTTCACTGCCGCCTGCAAAATTTAGCTCGACAGGTATCGCGCAAGATTCAATCGTCGGCGCAGGATCCATCATCGCCGGCGGACACGTAAGCCATACCGTCACTTCTTACGATGTACATGTTGGCAATGGTGCATTTGTCGATAGTTCTGTCTTGATGCCAGGTGTAAAGATTGGCGATAGGGCTGTCGTGCGCAAGGCGATTATTGATAAGAGCGTCATCGTTGAAGCTGGCGCTCAGATTGGCGTTGATTTAGAACGAGATCGCGAACGCTTTACCGTTACCGAGAGCGGGATCGTCGTTGTCGGTAAAGGTATGCGGGTTACGCCGTAATTACCTTTATCTGCTCTGCAACAAAGTCAATTGCATCTATCGCTCTTGGGGTCACCGCTAAGTTGGTGAAAAAGCCGTGGATCATTCCGTCAAATTGACGATAGCGAACTTCTACATCCTGCGCCTTAAGTAATTCTGCATACTGTTCACCATCAGATAAGAGCGGATCATATTGAGCTGTCAAAATAATTGCTGGCGCTAGATTGTTAAAACTTTCTGCACGAGCTGGAATCGCGTAAGGATTCTGGTCATGGCTTTCACCTTGTAAATATTGATCCCAGAACCATTGCATCGCCTGAGTTGAAAGACCGTAACCAGTTGAATTCTTTATGTAAGAAGGGCTATCAAAGTTTCGGTCATTGCAAGGGTAAATCAGAATTTGATAAGCAATCGTGATCTTCTGATCGCGTGCTTTGAGCGCAACAGCTGAAGCTAAATTTGCACCTGCGCTGTCGCCTGCAACTGCCACATTCCGTGGATTTATCTTGAGTAATTCTGCGTTAGCAAGAACCCATTCCAGCGTTGCATAACAATCATCGAAGGGGATAGGGAAGGGGTGTTCAGGAGCCTTCTGGTAATTCACACTGATAATCGTTGCCCCAGTACGATTTGCGAGAGCTGTTAGGGATGCATCGTAGATATCTAGAAAGTTCAGTACCCATCCACCACCGTGAAAGTAAACGATTGCTGGGGCAGTTAGATTGTGCGTAGGTCGATAAATTCGAATTGGTAAATCTGCAGTTGGACCTGGAATAAATCTATTCTCAATTTCAAATATAGGTTCTGCAGGTCCTGCAAGTGCTGGCCTTGTCTGTGTGTTGCGTCGTATGACATCAAGGGGCGCTTCCCAAACCTGAGGCAGTCCAGCCTTTGCACCAGCTTCTAGGAATGCTTTTATTTCTGGGGCAAGAGTCATGGTGTTATTGAATCAGAGCTCACCACGAGAGAGAAGTTCCAAAACTTCCTGAGCCCGCTCTTGTAATTGCGGTAAATCGCTCAAGCGATTGATTCCAGCGAGTTGTTGACCCATTCGATGGTTCTTTGCAAAGCGTTCGCGGTTTCTCTGTAGGAAATCCCAGTAGAGAGTTGTAAATGGACAAGCATCATTGCCGACTCGCTTCTTTGGATCGAATTGGCATGACTTGCAGAAGTTACCCATCTTCGAAATATAAGCACCACCTGATGCATAGGGTTTTGTCGCAAGACGCCCACCATCTGCATGAAGACTCATTCCGATGACATTAGGAACCATCACCCAATCGGCAGCATCGATAAATGCCCGGCGCATCCAATCGAGAAATTCTTGCGGCGATGTACCAGTAATCAGCGCGAGGTTACTTAAGACCATGAGACGCGGAATGTGATGCACCCAAGCACGCGCTTCGATATCGCGTACTTGTGTTGAGACGCAGTTCATCTTTGTTTTGCTGGAATCTTCAAAGAGAGGCAGGAGTGGTCGATTAGCTGCAAGTGCATTCTCATCACGGTAGAGATCTCCAAAGTGCCAGTAGAGACCGTTGATGTATTCGCGCCAGCCGATAATCTGACGGATAAATCCCTCAGCGCCCGACAGCGGAATTCCACCTTCTGCAAACTTCTTCAATGCGGCGTTAATAACTTCATCAGCATGCAAAAGCCCGACGTTGAGATATGGACTTAAGAGCGAGTGATTAACTGCCCAGCTCTCATGCGGCATGGCATCCTCATATGCTCCAAACTCGGCAAATGCGAAATTGAGGAAGTGGTCTAACTGCTTCAGCGCCCCTTCACGCGTTGTTGCCCATGTGGCATCCGGATCATCACCAAAGGTTTCAAGACCACGTTCCTTTATCTCTTTCAGAACGGCTTTATCAATCTCATCACGTTGATGTTCTAGATATGTAGGCCAAGTGTGCGCTCCCTTAGGAGGTGGCAAACGATTATCGGCATCGTAATTCCACTTGCCACCGACTGGCTCGCTTCCTTCCATCAAGATATCTAGACGCACTCGCTGTGCACGATAGAAGTTCTCCATCACCAAACTTTTCTGAGCATTTGCCCATTGAGCAAAGAGGGTTCGAGAAGTTAGGAAGAAATCATTCTCAACAAATGTCACACCGCACTCTTTTAAATCTTCATACTGTTTATGTGATGAGGGTTCTGCAACTTCGATATCAACCTCTGGATTCTTCTTTCGAAATTCCTCAATGCCGGAACGAGTATCGGCGCTCTTAATAAATGTGACGGCAAATCCTTCGCCCTTAAGTTCCTCAATAAAGTGATCGCGTGCAGCAAGTAGGAAGAAGAGACGTTGAATGTGCCACTTGCGAGTCTCCAGCATTCGCGCACTTTCGATAACGAGTATCTGATGGGTTGCGGGGGTCGCGCCTTTGAGAACTCCTCGGTAGCGATTGAGGTGGTCATTGAGGATGAGGGCGGCCTTCATAAATTAAGGCTAGACTGTCCCAGTCAATGATGACCACAGTGCGGCCTATTTACCTGGCCGATATCTCACTTAATTTTGGAGCTAGTAATGCGTATTGGAATTCTTACAGGTGGCGGAGATTGTCCTGGACTTAACGGAGTTATCCGTGGTGTAGTAACAAAGGGAATCAAAGATTACGGATACGAGTTCGTCGGATTCCGCGATGGCTGGAAGGGTCCACTAGAGGCTCTTACTATGCCTCTCGACCTTGCCACTGTTAAGCCAATCCTTGCCAAGGGCGGAACAATCCTTGGTTCATCTCGCACAAATCCATTTAAGATCGAAAATGGTGTAGAGCGCATCAAGCAGAACCTTGCCGATCAAGGAATCGATGTTCTTATCGCAATCGGCGGAGAAGACACTCTGGGAGTTGCTACGAAGCTCGATGCACTTGGCGTAAAGGTAATCGGCGTTCCAAAGACAATCGATAACGACCTCAACAACACAGATTTCACATTTGGATTCGATACTTCAGTCAATATTGCAATGGAGGCAATCGATCGCCTTCATACAACAGCAGAGTCACATCACCGTCCACTGATCGTTGAGGTCATGGGTCGTCACGCTGGATGGATTGCACTTCATTCAGGTATCGCAGGCGATGCAGCTTGTATCTTGATTCCAGAAGTTAAGTTCTCGGTTGAAAAGGTCTGCGACTATGTTAAGTCTCGTTTTGAAACTGGCACAGCGCCAATCATCGTTATTGCAGAAGGTGCTATCCCACAAGATGGCGACATGATCACTAAGGATCAGCCACTTGATGCATTCGGTCACGTTCAACTTTCAGGTATCGGCGATTGGCTCGCGGCAGAGATTGAGACAAAGACTGGTTACCAGACTCGTTGCACAGTTCTTGGACACATTCAGCGCGGTGGAACACCATCTGCATTTGACCGTGTTCTTAGCTCACGCTTTGGTCTTGAGGCAATCACTGCTGTTCACGAAGGTGACTTCGGAAAGATGATGGCTCTACACGGCACAAAAATTGCCCGCGTTCCATTGGCATCAGCAACTGATGTTCTCAAGACTGTTCCAATCGAGCGATACGAGGAGATCACTTCGTTCTTTGGTTAATCTCCCTGCGAGATCAGACCTGAACGCTCTACCCTTATGACTATGACATCTGCTTCCGGCACAGAGAACCTCTTCGACCCAGCCCTTGTTGCTGCACAGCAACCAAATTGGCCAGGCGGAAAAGATGGTGCACCACTTGCTAAAGCAATTGCAGATCTCAAGGCATTACCTCCACTTGTCTTTGCCGGCGAGTGCGATGATCTCAAAGCAAAGATTGCAGAGGCTGCGGCCGGTCGCGCATTCTGGTTACAGGGTGGCGACTGCGCCGAAACCTTTGCATCAGCAACAGCTGATTCAATTCGTAATCGAATCAAGACCATCTTGCAGATGGCTGCAGTGCTTCAGTATTACTCAAGTCTTCCTGTAATCAAGGTTGGGCGCATGGCTGGCCAATTCGCAAAGCCTCGCTCAAACGATATGGAGACTCGAGGAGATGTAACCCTTCCTGCATATCGCGGTGATGCTGTTAACGATATTGAATTCACCGAAAGCTCTCGCATGCCAGACCCACAACGTCTTGTACGCGTTTACAATACATCTGCTGCAACTCTTAACTTAGTTCGCGCATTCACTCGTGGTGGTTTTGCTGATCTTCGCCAAGTTCACGAGTGGAATAAGGGCTTTATCCGCGATTCTCAATTTGGCGAGAAGTACGAGCAGATGGCAACGGAGATTGGTCGAGCACTAGCATTTATGGAGTCAGCTGGCGTAGATCCAGAACAGTTCAAAGCCGTTGATTTTTATGCAAGCCATGAAGCGTTGATTATCGAATACGAGAAGGCTTTAACCCGTATCGATTCACGAACACAACTTCCTTACGATGTCTCTGGCCACTTCATCTGGATCGGTGAGCGCACACGTCAGCTCGATGGCGCACATGTTGATTTCGCCTCAAAGGTCCGTAACCCAATCGGTGTAAAGCTTGGACCAAAGTCGACAGTAGAAGATGCGCTTGCTCTTATTGCCAAGCTCAATCCAGATAACGAGCCAGGTCGAATTACATTTATTACACGAATGGGTTCGAAGGCTATTCGTGAAGCGCTACCTGCCTTAGTTGATGGCGTTACCAAGAGCGGAGCTAACGTTCTCTGGGTCTGCGATCCAATGCATGGAAATACATTTGAATCTAAGAATGGCTACAAGACTCGTAACTTCGAGGATGTCCTCGATGAAGTTCGTGGCTTCTTCGAAGTCCATAAGAAGCTCGGTACCCACCCGGGTGGAATCCATATTGAACTTACAGGTGACGATGTGACCGAGTGTCTCGGCGGCGGAGATCAAGTTTCCGAAAAGGACCTTGAGTCACGCTATGAGACCGCTTGCGATCCTCGCCTCAATCACTCGCAATCACTTGAGCTCTCATTTTTGGTTGCCGAAATGTTGCGCGACCGCTAATTTAGCGAGCGTGACGTTACTCCTTTCCAGCCTCGATACACCGGTCGGAACTCTCAATCTCATCGCTGATGAGCAGCTTCTACTTGCTGCAAACCTCTCAAATCTCAAGGCGCTCCAAGAGAGTTTGGATTCTCGTTATGAATCGCGTGAAATCAAAAAAGTTAAGAAGATTCCTGTAATTTCAGAACTCATTACCGATTACTTTGATGGAGATATTTCAGCGCTGAATGCAATAAAAGTCAGCCAGCCAGGTGCTCCATTTTCGCAAGAAGCTTGGAAGGCGATGAAGAAGGTGCGTCCGGGCTCTGTAATCTCTTATGCAGATCTTGCAGACCGGGCGGGAAGTGCAAAGGCTGTTCGTGCGGCAGGAAGTGCTTGTGCGAAGAATGCAATTGTGATCGTTGTTCCATGCCATCGCATCGTCAAGACGGGAGGAGCGCTCGGTAATTACGCTTATGGGTTGGGTAAGAAAGAGTGGTTACTTCGCCACGAGGGCGCGCTTTAAGATTTCAATCGCTTGATCGCAGTCGGAGTCTGTGAAATCCAAATGCGTCACAAGGCGTGCATAGTGTGGACCTAGTGCACTAATCCAAAGCCCTGCATCTTTGCAACGAGCAGCAAGATCAGCAGCAGAGATTCCGATATGAGATAGATCAAGCCCGACGATATTAGTTTCAACCTTTGCAGGATCCACCAGCGATGAATCAACTGCATGCAGTGCTACAGCAATCTTCTTTGCTCGAGCGTGGTCCTCGACAAGACGATCAATGTTGTTATCAAGTGCGTAATGTCCGGCGGCAGCCAAAATTCCCACCTGTCGCATTCCGGCGCCATATCGCTTACGCCATATACGAGCTTCGGCAACGCGTGCCTTGGTTGAAAGCATTACCGAACCAACTGGTGCACCTAACCCTTTAGAGAGGCAGACGCTGATGGTGTCGAAGTGCTTGCCGAAATCTAGAAATGAAGTTCCGGTTGCAACGTGAGCATTCCAGATTCGAGCGCCATCGAGGTGCATCGCAATCCCACGAGCGCGTGCTTGCGTAGCAAGCTTCTCGATCTCTGCGATTGGCTGCACCGTTCCGCCTCCGAAGTTATGTGTGTTCTCAACTGCAATGGCAGCGGTAGAAACTAAGTAAGGCCCTGCATTTTCGTGGGCAATGGCGAGTGCATCATCTGCAACTAATTGTCCATCTTTTGATGGCCAGGTGCGAGTCGTTATTCCACTAAATGTTGCCGCTGCGCCAAGTTCTGCACGGACAATATGAGAGCGAGTTTCAACCAATAACTCTTCTCCTGGTTTTACTAAGGTACGAATAGCTAACTGATTTGCAAGAGAGCCGGTAGGACAGAAGAGAGCTGCCCCTTTACCGAAGAGTGCAGCTACGCGTTCTTCAAGTGAATTAACAGTCGGGTCATCTCCATAGACATCATCGCCGACAGGCGCAGATGAAATTGCAGCACGCATTCCATCACTGGGTTTGGTGACGGTATCGGAACGAAGATCAATGTAAGAATCTTGAATGGCCATGATTATTTGCCCTCCTTGAGGACAATCATAAACATAGCTGCCATCACCAGAACTCCACCGATAAGAGCGCGAATTGAGAGGGTTTCTCCTCCAAAGATCACAGCAAAGAGAGCAGCAAAGACAACTTCCATCGTCAAGATAACCGCAACCTTCGTTGCAGTCATATGCGCCTGTGACCAAGTCTGCACAACGAAGGCGACAGCAGTACTAAAGACGGCGGTATAGATAACGACCCACCAGACAGTGGCATCAGGTGGTGCTTCATACCCTTGGGCAAATGAGATGACACCTGTTGCTAGCGCACATGTTGCAAGCTGCACAATCGTCATTGCATAAGCATCGAGGCCGTTACTCCAGCGACTTAACGCAATAATGTGGGCAGCAAATGCAATCGCGCAAAGGAATACGAGGAATTCTCCGAAGCCCAAACTCCAACCTTTTAGTGAAAGAAGTGCAAGTCCAACTGTCGCAATCCCAACACAACCCCATGTAAATCTTGTAACTCGCTCCTTTAGTAGAAGAGATGCAAGTAGTGGAGTTGCGACGATATACAAGCCGGTAATAAACCCAGTGATTGCAGCACCTGTGAGAGCCAGACCCAAGGTCTGCAGGATGTAACCAGCTGCTAGAAATAACCCTGCAATAAATCCTTTACGCAGTATTTCTCCATTGATTGCTTTCAGGACAGATGGCTTGATCAATAGCATGACAAGCACAGCGAGTGAGAAACGAGAGAAGAGGAAGCTATTGACGCTCTGTCGTTCGATGGCATCTTTCATTACAACAAAGGCAAGACCCCATGATGCAGAGACTAGTAAGAGCGCCCATGGTGCAAGGCGTAAGCGAAGTGCGTGGGAAGAACTCATCTACGCAATTTCTTCAGGAGTGCAATCTCTGCTCCGTGTTCTGGCTCCATTCCTGGAGTTTCAAGAATCAAAGGCGCATTAGCCACAGCTGGGTGTTTCATCAGCTCTTTAAATGGGTCGACTCCGATAAATCCTTCACCGATATTTTGATGGCGATCTTTAAGAGCTCCGCAGACATCCATTGAATCATTGGCGTGAATTAACTGGATACGTTCTGCGCCAGCGACTTCAACAAGTAGATCGAGAGTCTCCTTCATGCCACCCTTCTTAGCGATGTCATGGCCTGCAGCAAAGACATGGCAGGTATCGAGACAGATACCGACCTTTGGGTGGTACTCAAGTGCTTTGAGGTAATACTCAAGATCTTCAAGGCGCTTGACGAGTGATTGCCCTTGTCCTGCAGTGGGTTCCAGTAACAAGTACGGCGCATCATCTGTAAGGGCTTCGAGAATTGGCATCATTCCCTTATTGATCTGCTTCCAGGCTTTATCGATGAAATCTTCATTTACTGCAGAACCTGTATGAACAACAACACCAAGTGCGCCAATCTCTTTTCCGCGCTTTAGCGAATATTCAGTTGATGCAAGTGAGTTTTTATATGTGCCCTCAGTCGGTGAACCTAAGTTGATGAGAAAAGGTGCGTGCACATATGTTTCGAGATCCAGTGCTGCAGCTTTTTCACGGAAGAGTGCATCGGCCTCATGGTTTGTCTCAGGCATCGCCCAGCCACGAGGGTTAGAAGTAAAGACCTGTATCGCTTCAGCGCCAGTTAGTTCTGCATAAGCAATTGAACGCTTAGCCATACCCCCTGAAGTAGGAGTATGGGCGCCGATACGTGGTTTCTTCATCTGCCTAACCTACCGTGATGGTTACAGTGCTGCCACGTTTCACCTTGCTGCCAACCTTTGGTGCGATATTCGTGACCTTCTTAATCGCTTTCTTGCCAATTTTCTTAACAGTTACCTTGAGACCTAGATCTTTAAGGGTTTGAACAGCCTTTGTCTCTTCTACCGAGAAGAGATTTGGGATGTATGCAAATTGAGATCCCTTAGAGACGATGAGCTCAACCTTGGAGCCCTTATCAACTTCTTTGCCCCCTGCTGGCTTCTGAGAGATTACTTCGCCGAGCAACCTTGTCTCGCTAAAATCGTACTTAGTTTCTACATCAAAACCAGCTTCAGTAAGTTCGTTAAGCGCTTGCTCGGAACTCTTGCCGGCATACGAAGCGACTTTAACTTGTTCGACTCCCTTGGAAACAATAATTGCAATCTTAGAGTTTCTCTTTACCTTCACTCCAGAGATTGGATTGGAATCCATGACGTAGCCTTTTGGAATCTCAGAGCTAAACTTTTCTACAATTGGTTGCAATTTGAGAGGAAGTTGAGAAAGTAGATTCGTCGCTGCCTCCGGTGTAAGCCCAAGTAATTGTGGAATTACGTAGCGCTCTGGCCCCTTGGAGATAACGAGATTGATATTGCCACCTTGATTAACTCGTTTCCCAGCAGCAGGATTCGATTCAATGACCAAACCTTCAGGGATATCTTCGCTATAACGCTTCTCAGCAACTACAAAGGTGAGTCCCAGTACATCCAGGGCCGCCTTCGCCTCAGCTTGATTAGCGCCAACTGTTGAGGGGACAACCACACGCGAACCTGGGCCAATGAGTGCATACCAACCAAAGACTCCTACAGAGACAGCAAGCCCAAGTGCAATCCAGCGATTGCGGCGCACACGCTTGCTCGCCTTCTTTCTTTTTGCAACTTGAGCGGTGCTCTCTTTCTCTTTTGGAACAGGAATAGTCTCTGTAAGTTCTTTAATCTTTTTTCTCAAGGATTTAGGTGCTTTCTTTGGTCGCATTGGGGCGATGGGGATATCGAGTTCGAGGCTGAGCTGTTTCTCTTGCGGATTAAGCAATTGAAGTTCTTGATGGAAGATTGCGGCATCGCGTGGTCTCTGATCTGGATCGGCGCTTGTTGCTCGATAGATCAGATCATCAAGAGCTTGTGGAACTCCCGAAAGAAATTCGCTGATGCGAGGAACTCGATTATTAACATGCATATATGCAATCTGGATTGGCTCTGCACCTTCAAATGGTTTTTTGCCGGTAAAGATTTCGAATGCTGTTATCCCAATCGAGTAAACATCGCTACGTGAGTCTGCCACGCCGCGTTGAACCTGTTCGGGGGAGAGGTAGGAGACGCTTCCAAGAATGATGCTTGATTCAGCCGTCATAGTCGTGCCTAAGAGTGGACCTTTTGCCAATCCAAAGTCGGCAATCTTGACGCGACCCTCTTTGGAGATAAGAATATTTTCAGGCTTAATATCACGATGGACAATTCCCAAATTATGAGCAGCACCTAGCGCGCTTAAAACTGGCAGGAGAAATTTCACGCCGTCAGCAATTGCTAGTTTGCCTTGTTCGTTGAGATATTCGCGAAGAGTGTGGCCTTCAATGAGCTCCATCACGAGAAAGATTGCAGGGGTTCCGCTCTGATTCCACCCTTGATCTTGTACAGCAACGATATTTGGATGAGCTAAGGCTGCAGCAGCCTTAGCTTCGCGGATAAATCGCTCTACAAATTGTTCATCTTGAGCAAGGTGGGCGTGCATGATCTTGACGGCGACTTTACGATCAAGTCGTGTATCGATTGCTTCATAGATACTGGCCATTCCGCCGTTAGCCATCTGACGGATGAGTTGGTATCGCCCATCAATAAGCTCGCCGGTCAGGTCAGACATGGAGCGAATTCTATGTAGTCAGTATGAAATCAGCGGCGTTCTGAGTACCTTCTAGGGCAAAGTGTTGCTCTTGTTGCGCAAGCCACTTGTTCATCTGCGCTTTTATTGAATCCCCATCGCGCGAAATAACTCTCTCTAACCCCAACGAGTGATCGATATCAATCCAGATTAGCGCTGCTAATTGATCACGAGTAGCTATTTGGCCGCTTCCAACTCCCTCAAGAATAATCAGATCTGCTTCCGGAATCTCATGTGCTTCATTAAATTGAGTTTGAGCCCAATCATATTTCGAAAACTTCACCTTTTTGCCAGTTTTATGTGAAGAAACTATATGAGTGAGCGTCTCTGAAAGTTGAGGACCCAGTGCGTTCTGCCAACCGTCATAGAGATCATCCATATGAATAATCTGAACCTTTAGATCTTGCGCGAGAGCAAGAGCCAGGTTTGTTGCCAGAGTAGTTTTTCCAGCCCCAGCAGGTCCATCAATTGCTATGACAGATTTCGAACTAGCTTTACAGAGATCTAATAGCGCTGCGGTGAGCTGCATACCATTTACTCCAACCGAGGGCTGCAAGAACTGTGAACACGACGTAGAGCAGCGTAGTAAAGAGAAGTCCTTGAGATGCGTAGAGAGCAACGTATCCAGCATCGACAATAAGCCAAATTAACCAACTCTCATACTTCTCGTAGACCATCAACATCTGGGCAGCGAAACTTCCGAAGAAGAGAATTGCATCAACGTATGTAGAAGCCGCTCCCAAGGATTTAAGTACTGGAGCCAGCGCAAGGGTTGCGAGGAAGATAGATGCAACAATCACAATTCGATTCTTATTGGTAAGAGGTCCAGGTTTTGCACCTGTTGGTTCCCAGCCATACCAACCGAGAATTGCAGCGATGATAAAGATTATTTGTAGCGCTGCACTTGCATAGAGATCGTACTGCAAGAAAAAGATGCCATATAGAACACTGCTCAGCGCCCACCAAGGCCAGGTAATTCTCTTGCCGGTGATTCCAAGTGTGACTCCGACCAGCGACACTATCGATGCAACAAATTCAAGATAGGAAACTTCATAACCCCATGCAGTGAAAAAAGTGGAGAACATATACGTACCTCAATTTCTAGATCCGCATTACCGGACCAGTCAGACGGTCGACTTCTGTGAAGTCCTCTCAGCCACCTTGGCTCCCGTTGTTACAACCTTAGCGAATACGTGCTGCTATTGCTTGCAGATACGCCACACCTGCTACACGAGCTCGTCGCGCCGTGGAAGTCTTTGCACGCTTATTGAAAATGTCGTAACCGATTGCCTCTACTTCATCAACGATTCCGCAGTACAGCTCGCTAGCTGCGCGAATACATGGGCGAGATGTCCTATCAAGGTATGAGATGCCAACATCTGCCTCTTTCTGCAGAGTTCGCACACGAGCAATCTGGAACTTTAAGGCTTCGACGATTTCAGGAGTTAATACTCTGCGCTCGAGCATCGCGCGATCGACCCCAAAGCGAGCAAGTTCATCAAGCGGTAGATATACACGCCCGCGATCAAGATCCTCGCTGACATCTCGGATGAAGTTGGCCAACTGAAATGCAATTCCAAGTTTCTTCGCTGCTTCAAAGGCGCGCTGATCTGAGTAACCCAAGACTGGGACCATTTCAAGGCCGATAACTGCAGCTGATCCGTAGACATATTCAAGGAGTGCGTCATAGTTTTGATATTCAGTAACCGTTAAATCCATTTCCATTGAATGTAGGAAATCAACGAAGTGTTGGTGCGGGATATCAAATGTGCGAGCTGTATCGACAAGTGCGCGACCAATGTGATCGGTGCTCGTCCCTTTCTTGAGATCTTCCAGAACGCCGCTCGACCATGAGCGCAGAGCATCCGCTTTCTCTTGAGGCGATAGCGTTGATGCAAGATCATCGACAATCTCATCAGCGTAGCGTGCAAAGCCATAGAGAGCGTGAACGTATGGTCGCTTGCTCTTTGGAAGCAGAAGAGTCGCAAGATAGTAAGTCTTGCCATGCAGAGAGTTAAGTCTCTTGCACTCTTGATACGACTCTTGTAAAGCTTGATCCATTTACTTAACCGGACCCACAATGCGCTCTGCAGCTAAGCGACCAGAGATCAGAACCATCGGAACTCCCACACCAGGTTGTGTTCCAGAACCAGCAAAGACAACATTCTCAAAACCTGTCGCCATATTGCGGGGTCTAAATGGACCTGTTTGGAAGAAGGTGTGTGCGCTTGCAAATGGTGCGCCACGTTCCATACCTTGCGCCTGCCAATCAAGAGGCGTTGTCATTACTTCAGTCTCAATCGCATCACCGAAGCCTGCGTAGCCACGATCTTCGAGAGTCTTAATCATCTGGTCGCGATAAGGACCTGCTTGCTTCTTCCAATCGATATCTGCATCGAGGTTGGGAGTTGGATAAAGGACGTAATAGGACTGCTTTCCAGCTGGTGCTAGTGATGGATCGTCGTGTGTAGGAACTGTTACCAACACTGATGGATCTGACATCAACTGCTTCTTATTGATGAGCTCATCAAAGACGCCATCCCATGATTCGCCGAAGTGGATATTGTGGTGAGCAATGTGGTCATACTTCTTAGATGAACCAATGAGAAGAGTTGCACATGATGGTGAGTAATTAAGGCGCTTGATGTTGAGCGGTGTCTTACCGAGCAAATCACGCCAGACGACTGGCAAATCAGGGTTCATGACAACAACGTCGCACTCGATGCGTTCGCCGGTATTTGTCAGTACTGCCTTGACGCGACCGTTCTGCTTATCTAGGCCGGTAACAGTTGTGTTGTATTTAAATTCAACGCCATGTTTCGTTGCAGCCGCAGCCAGTGCACGTGGAACTGCATGCATTCCGCCCTTAGGGAAGAAGACACCATTAACGGAGTCCATATATGCGATGACTGCATAGATTGCCAGCGCTTGCTGCGGGCTAACACCCGCATACATCGCCTGGAATGAGTACACCTTCTGCAAGCGAGGATCCTTGAGGTACTGATTAACCTTTGGCTGTAGATGTCTAAAGCCACCAATAGCAATCAACTTTGCAAGATTTGGAGTCAGAAGGTTCAGTGGTGAATCAATGTTCTTATCGATGAAGTCATTCATCTCGTACTTGTAGAGCTTTGTTACGAAATCAACATACCTTCTATATCCGAGAGCTTCTTCAGCAGAGACTTTTGTGCGGATCTCTTCTTCCATCTGTGCAGTATTTGCATGGACATCAATCTGGGAACCATCTGCATAGAAGGCGCGATAGAGAGGGGAGAGAGGCATGAGTTCAAGCCAATCTTTCAAATCTTCCCCAACGCAACTAAATGCATCTTGAATGAGAGATGGCATCGTTAAAACTGTTGGACCAGTGTCGAATGAGTATCCATTTTTATTCAGTAAACCGTTTCGTCCGCCCGGAACTGCTTCGCGTTCAATGACAGTTACTTTGCGACCAGCACCTGCAAGGCGAAGCGCTGCGCTGAGTCCGCCAAGTCCTGCACCTACTACTACGACGTGATCGGTTGGTCCTTTAACGCGCTTTGTCATCAATGGCTCCTACGGATAGCGGTCTCGGCGAGTGCCGAGAGGAATGGGCGTGCTTGTGAATCGATTGCAGCAGAGTTCGCTGCATCGGATGATTCCTGTGCAAGGCGATCAATGAGTTTCTCAACTTGATCAACAGCGCCAGTCTCGATAATCAATGAACGTAGAGATTCAATCTTTTCGGGGGTTAGATCTGGCTTACCAAGGTTGGCAACGAGTTCCGCGCGAGCCGCATCAGAGGCGGCCTCCATTGTCATCGCCATCAACACTGTTCGCTTTCCCTCGCGTAAGTCATCGCCTGCTGGTTTTCCAGTAACGCCTGGGTCGCCGAAGATGCCAAGCAAATCATCGCGAAGCTGGAATGCCTCACCGAGCGGAAGTCCGTAGGCAGAAAGTAAGTTGAGAAGTTCAGAATGTTCACTGGCATCAGGGCGTGCCATCACTGCACCAAGATGTAGCGGTCTCTCGATTGTGTACTTTCCAGATTTGTAACGTGCGATTCGAAGTGATCGCTCAACGCTATATTCAACTTCGCCAGCCTCGCGGACATCGAGGTACTGGCCCGCCATTAATTCAATACGCATCTCATCATGGATACGAAGTACAGATTTGAGATTTAGATCTGCAATTCCAGAGTTATGCAGCATATGGTCAGACCAGACGAGTGCTAAATCTCCGAGAAGTACTGCTGCAGCTTCTCCGAATTGTGTTGCAAGCCCTGCCATTGAATTTTGGCGGTGCAGATTTTCAAAGTGTCGATGAATCGCAGGTTTTCCACGACGAGTATCTGAGCCATCCATCAAATCATCGTGAATAAGAGCGCATGCCTGAAGTAGTTCCAGGCTGGCCATTGCGCGGATCTCATTGCGTTCTGGAATTCGGCCTGCGCTTAAGTAACCGGCGTATGCAAAGAGAGGGCGAAGGCGCTTTCCACCTTCAAGGAGATAATCTTCAAGAGCGTCACACACAGGCACTAACTCGGAGGCGATATTGGTCAGATAGTCGCGTTGTTCTGCGAGATATTGGGTGAGTTCATCTTTAACTGCATCGCGAACAGCAGATGCGCTCTCCATGACCTCTTTATCCACGGCGCAACGGTACCCTGAGGCAGTGGAGATACGCAGCGCGAAGTCTGGCGATAATACGAAAGTGACGTACTCCTTTGAGTTCTTCCCGCCAAAAGACCCAGAAGGTGAAGAACGTCTCTGGCAAGCGATGTCGCAACTCGAATCCATCGCACCTGATTTCATCTCTGTGACCTATGGGGCTGGGGGCTCGACTCGCGATCGCACGATTCGTATTACCTCTGAAATAACAGCTCGCACTCATATTCCAACTGTTGCGCATCTGACTTGCGTTGGTTCAACCCGAGACGAGTTAATCGAAATTTTAGGCAAGTATCGCGATGCAGGAATTAAAAGCATACTTGCACTTCGCGGAGATCCAACAGGTGGACCGCGTGCACCTTGGAGCCCAACTGCAGGTGGTCTCAATCATGCAGATGAACTCGTAACGCTTGCAGCAGAATTCGGTGGATTTACTATTGGCGTTGCCGCTTTCCCGGATGGACACCCCGCATCAAATGGTGACTTTGATAAAGATGTAGATGTCCTCATTGAGAAAGAGCGATGCGGC
Organism: Actinomycetes bacterium; assembly: GCA_041303615.1. Lineage (GTDB taxonomy): Bacteria > Actinomycetota > Actinomycetes > Nanopelagicales > Nanopelagicaceae > Planktophila. Next base: position 18,390 of record JBFYOX010000004.1, on the reverse strand, counting down.
GCAACATTTGCAACGACTCAATTCTTCTTCGAAGTTGATAAGTGGAAGAAGCTCGTTGATAAATTAAGTGCAAAAGGTTCAGCGCTACCAATTATTCCTGGAATCTTGCCAGTTACCAATGTAAAGCAGCTTAATCGCATGGCAGAACTCAGTGGGACACCAATTCCGTCGCACATCTCTGAAGCTTTCTCAAAGGCAGAAGATAACCCTGAAGATGTTCGCAAGTTAGGTGTTGAGATTGCAACAAATCTCTGCCAAGAACTCCTCGCTGCTGGTGCACCAGGGCTTCACTTCTACACAATGAATACCTCATCCGCCACTCGTGAGATTTACTCTCAGATCAAGGATGTGCGATGAAGGTTTTAACTCAATCTGAATTTGAGGCACGGTGGAGCGCGATACATGGTGGCGCAGAAATAAAGGGAGCTGTTGCATGGTGGCTCTCGATTTCTTATCAAGCGGCACGAATCTGTAGCGCGCTTCGAATCTCTCCAAACTTTCTCACCCTCTTAGGTTTGCTAACGGCTACGGCAATGGCCTTTTCGGATTACGCGGTGATTGCCCTACTTCTTCTCGTTACCTCGCTTATCTTCGACGGTATCGATGGCAGCGTTGCAATAGTTCAGAAGCGCGAGAGCAATTGGGGTTCACTCCTTGATTCACTTGCTGATCGGATCTCTGAGGCGTTCTGGCTCTATATGGGATGGAAGATTGGAATTCCGGCTTGGATAGCAATCTCAATGTGGACAATTGCATCGACTCAGGAATATGCACGTGCCCGCCTTGCATCACTGGGTCATCACGAAATTGGAGTCGTCACTCCAACTGAGCGACCAGTGCGGGCAATATTTATGGCGATCGCATTACTTATCTTTATCTTTGAATTACCAGGTCTAGAAGTCGCTTCTTATATTTTCCTCGGAGCGCTTATTTATAGCTTCCTCCGTGTTATGCGAGTTACTTTTCTAAGATTGCGTTAGCAACAATTTCGGCGCTTAAGCCGACAAGTGGTAATCCGCCACCAGGATGCGCAGAGCCACCCACGAGATAGAGACCATTTATGGGCGAACGATTCTTTGCCCTGGAGAATGCAGAACGTGCGCCATTGCTTGATGAACCATAAATCGACCCACCAGGTGCGTTGACCGACTCTTGTAAATCTAGGGGAGTGCGAATTTCAAGCACCTCAAGGCGTTCACGGATTGGAATTCCCGCCGATTCAATCTGAGAAATAATTTCTTGGGCATAGCGATAGTTGAAATCTTTATCGCTCCAATCAAAACCATCACCTTCAGCGCTATGACGTGGAGCGTTTACAAGTACGAACCAAGCTTCATGATTTTGGTCTTTGACCATTAACGGATCACGAGGTGCGCAGATATAAATCGTTGGATTCTCAACTGGAGTCTTGCTTCCGAAGATCGCTTCAAATTCAAGATCGTAATTCTCTGGGAAGAGAATTGTGTGATGTGAAATTGGCTCTGCGCTACTTGGCTTAAGACCAAGCAAGAGCGAGAAGCCGGCTAGCGACGGCTCAGATTTAGCTAGCTGCTTACGTACCTTTACAACTGTTTTGGTTGGTGCCAGTAATTTGTTGTAGACAAGGCCAGCATCTGCATTTGCAACAACTCGATCAAAGCTCTCGAAATGACCTGCAATCTGAATTCCAGTGACTTTTCCACTCTTTATCGTAATCTCATCGACCCGGGCATTAAGGCGAATTTCTACACCTAACTTCTCGCAGCGCTCGGTGATTTTCTCTGCGAGAGTTCCGATCCCGCCTTTGATATGCCAAGCACCGAAGGCTTCTTCTACAAAGGCGATCGTTGAAAGAACTGCAGGCGCAGAGCGCGGATCTGAACCGCTATATGTTGCATAGCGATCCATAATCTTTGCCAAGTACGGGTTCTTAATGCCGATAGCGCGAAGTGATTTCCAGGGCGCAATTGTCTTAAGGTCGCGAATCAAACGAGGGCGCTTCAGTAGTGATGCTGGTGACTTTAGTTCGGATTCAATAAAGGGTTCGCGCGAGACATCCCACATCTCCTCTGCCTGCACCATGATGCGATCCCATTCATCAGATGCATCTTTGCCAAAAGATTCTTCAATTGCGGCAAGAGTTTTTTTGCGTGAAAGGTTAGAGAACTTAACGTTCTTTCCATCATGGAATCTGTAATCAAAGGATGGGTTTACTTCTTCAATCTCAAGGACACGCCCCATGACTTCGCCTGTGCGCTGGAAGAAATCACGATAGACGGCCGGAAGCGTTAAGAGTGAAGGTCCAGTATCAAATGCATATCGACCGATCCATTCAGTTCTGCACTTTCCACCTGTGCGATCTGAGCTTTCAAAGATTGTGACTTTATGACCAGCTTTAGCCAGGCGCGCTGCTGTGCAGAGGCCACCGATTCCGGCACCGACCACTGCAATTTTTTCGGAGTTCTTTACCTTGCCCACATGGCCGGTCATACAGTTCGACCTTTCCATTGGATCTTTCCGCGCTTAAGCCAAGAGTATGCGATGAGATAGATAAGCAGAGCACTTGAAACTGGGTGCAGCAGCGCATAGATCGGATTAGATTTCGCCCGCATGGCGCTCAGCGCTCGAGTAAATGCGATGAGCAGAAATGCAATCGTTGCAATAAGTGAACCGCGAAGGGCAAGTATCAGCGGAAGGATTCCAGTCAGTGCAATAAAGGCTGATGCAATAAGTGCGCCAACCTTTCCACCAAATGCCTTATGCAGGGATTTTCCATATCCTTCTCGAATCTCTGAGAAGTCCTGATACATGCGAGTGTGTGCAATCTCGGCACCTTCAGTGACGACTCCACGGAATCCGCTCTTTATTAAGGAACGTGCAATTTCAATATCATCCAAGATTTGGTTCTGAACTGATTGGAAACCGCCCACTGCATCAAGTGCGCTCTTTCGCGCAAGAAAGAATTGACCATTTGCAACAGCTGTCGATGGATGAGGCATCTTCTCTGCAAGGCGCAGAATAATTGTGCTCATCCAAGACCAGTGCAGAAGAGGTTGAATCAACTTCTCTGCGATTGTTTTTGCTTCTTGGCGGGGATACGGAGATATGAAATCAAGGTTGAGCTCGGATATCTGGTTGATCGCCCGGCAAAGCGCATCGTGGCTCAAGCGCACATCAGCATCAAGTGTCACTACAAATTCTGCGCTGGCTGCCTCGTAGCCACTTTGCAGCGCGGAGACCTTTCCAAGCCATCCCGCGCGAGGACTATCAGTATTTAGGACAGTAAAACGTGAATCACCTGCAATCGCAGTTATAAGTATGCCTACAGTGTTATCCGTCGATTGATCGTTAACGACAATAAATTTGAGATTCTCAACATCGCTCTGGCCTTTGAGGGCTGCAATGCATTCGGCGATGTTGGCTTCTTCATTGCGAACCGGCAGTAAGAGCGTTACAGATGCGTGAACTGGCGCAGAGTTCTTGGGAAGACGAATGGCGTAGTAATTAAAGAGCGAAATGAGAAGGAGAAGATAGGCAATTATGAAGAGAGTTAACTCCATCTTTATGAATCTTTATTGCCGAGCCAGCTAGAGAAGAAGTAAGGAGTGAGAAGTGCACCCAGAATAAATCCACCAAATGCCGCAAGACCTGGACGATCGAAGAAGAGGAGATTTCCGATGATTCCCGAGAAAAGCGTCCATGCTAAAAGTGCATCAACAGCTGCAAGTGATGCGCTCTCTTTACGGCGTTCGCGGGGGAGGAGAAGGTGCAAGAGAGCCACGATGGTAATTCCTGCAAGTAACCAACCAAAGAGATTTGATAGCGGAATATCTGGAGTAAATGGAACATGCGCACCATTTACTTCCCACGTCCAACGACCTGCCCCGACCATCAGTGGATCAAGGAATAAATCCCATGCGGCCATGATTGCGCCGCCGTATAGCCATACCCAACTATTTGATACACGTCGTGCTGCAGTCAGTGCTGGGTGAATCATCATCACCCACGCAAATGGGACAACTAGTGGAACTCCAAAGAGATCAGGCCCCAAAGTTGGCGAATATTCATAAACTCCAAATGGCCAACCTGTATGAAGTCCTAGCGCTTCGATTCCTAATCCAAACAGGAATGCGAGAGGAAAATATCGCGAGGAATACTTGAAACCATATGAGAGATGCCCATGCAAAACCATGGCAAAGGCGCCGGCATAAATTGTTGCAATTGTGACGATGCGTAGAGCTTCGCCTCCTATTAGCGGATAAGAAATCTGAAGAAGAATTGTGGCAAGGACAGATGTATAGAGAAAATTTCTTGCCTTGGGTGTGATTCCAGCGCGTCGCTTGCGGCGCGGGTTGTAGTGGCGAATCGACATGGTCTAAGTCTGCCCTAAGGACGGGTATTCGCAGAAATCTCACCACGAAGTTCGAGCACTTCAAAGCGTGAAAATAACTCTTCGCTATACCAGCCGATTTTCTGAGTCTGCTTGATTGCAACTTTATGAGCATCACCTTTGTAGGCGAAATCTTTAAGCGCTGCAGCTGAATCCCAGAGCGAGAAAGTTCCCTGCAGGCCGATTGGCGCTTCACCGATGCCAATAGCAGTGATCAAGCCAGGAGATTGGTGAAGGTCGATGACTACTGGTGGGGTTGATCTCCAGAAGATCAGATTTTTATTCCACTTGATGCGGGCTCTAGTGATTGCAGCAATCTTTGCACTCGGATCGGTCTGCTCTGAAATAAAATCAAATGGGTTCTGCTTCGCCCATAAACCATGAGAAGACAGCGGCATTAGGACTGCACGGAATTCATTGGTGGAACGTTTGCGCCAGCGAGCAACAATTGCAGAACGATCGAACTCTTCAAGGCGTGTCTTGTCGATGACCACGACCATTCCCCATCGAGTCAGATCGGCATCGCTTGGTGTAAATGTGCGACCTGTACCTGTACCCAAGAGCTTTGAAAATGAAATCCCGGTGAACTTTCTGCTACGAACCCTGTCGATAGCCATGCTCCAGAAGGCGAAGGCAATACTCTTTCGACCAATAGAGAAGAAATAAGCAACTGTGACTTTCTCATTGTTGGTCACGCCGTTGCTCATAGATAAAGGATACCCAGCATCATGTTGCGCAGAAAGCTAGCGAGTGAATTTCTAGGAACTGCCACCTTAATCGCGACCGTGGTGGGCTCGGGTGCTATGGCTACAAATCTGAGCAGTGATATCGGAATCCAACTGCTTATCAACACCATCGCGACGGTCTTCGTTCTCTACATCATTATTACCTTGCTCGGCCCAATCAGCGGCGCCCACTTCAACCCAATAGTCAGTGGCGTTGAGTTATTCACCAAGAAGATCAAGGCAAAAGTATTTGCTCTCTATGTAGTAGCCCAATTTGCAGGCGCTGCGACCGGAGCAATCGTTGCCAATCTGATGTTCGAATACTCTGCGATCTACATTTCACAGAAAGAGCGCTCAGGGGCCAATCTTCTCCTGGGTGAAGTTGTTGCCACAGCAGGGTTGATTCTTATTATTCTCTTAACTCTAAAGCAGAAGGAAGATAAGAAGATTGCTCGCTTGGTGGCTGCCTGGATAGGTGCGGCTTACTTCTTCACATCCTCAACTTCTTTTGCCAACCCAGCAGCGGTCTTTGGCCGCATGCTCTCGGATACCTTCTCTGGAATTGCCCCAAGCTCTGCACCCTTATTTGTGCTCGCTGAAATCATCGGGGGAGTACTCGGTTACCTTGGATTTAAAGCCCTCACATCAAACGCAAAGTCAGGAAAATAAATGAGCAAGCCAACTGTTCTCTTTGTCTGTGTTCACAATGCTGGTCGCTCCCAGATGGCGGCAGGTTTTATGCGCGAGCTCGGTGCTGGTCGCGTCGAAGTTCTCTCAGCTGGATCTGCACCTAAAGATTCCATCAACCCAATCGCAGTTGAAGCTATGGCTGAAGTCGGTATCGATATTGCGAATAACACTCCAAAGGTTCTAACAACTGAGGCGGTGCAAGAATCTGACGCAGTTATAACAATGGGGTGCGGAGATGTCTGCCCGTTCTACCCAGGTAAGCGATATGAAGATTGGGTTCTTGATGATCCTGCAGGACAAGGAATCGAATCTGTGCGTGTAATCCGCGACGAAATTAAGCAGCGCGTAGAAAACTTGTTAGCCGAACTTCTGGCTTAATCACCAATAACCATTGGCGTAGCGCCGGTACAAGCTACGAGTTCGTCAAATGACGTTGGGTAGACAGCGTGAGGATGTCCTGATGCTGCCCATACAACGGGGTAATCATTGAGCGCCTCATCAATCAAAGTCATTTCAGGTTGTGAAGTCCAGCCGATAGGGGAGACGCCCCCAACTGAGTAACCGGAGACTTCTTTTACATAATTCGCATCTGCACGGCCGAGTTCAGCAATGCCAAGGTTCTTGACTACAAGATCTGTATCAACACGATGTCTACCGCTTGTAATAATCAGAAGTGGATTGCCAGATGGAAGTTTAAAGATCAGCGATGAAGCAATCTGACCAACTTCAATTCCGAGGCCATTAGCAGCATCAATTGCGGTGCGAGCAGTCTCGGCGAGAATATTAACTTCGCCTTTTACGCCGAGCTGTGTGGCTGCTTCTTGAAATCTTTTAACGGCAGCCTTCTCGAGAATTCCATCCATATGCCAACTTTATGAGATATCGTCGCCAAATGTCTTCAGTCTCACTGAGTATTTACCAGCGTGGAATTCGTGCGCGAAACTCTCTGTGGGCAGCATTCTTCCTTCTTGGGTTTGCAGGCCTTGCTTGGGTTCCCCGCATTCCAGAAATTAAAGACTCGCTGGGGTTAAGTGATGGCCAATTTGGCTTAGTTCTCCTTGGCAGCACCTTGGGCGCAATTCCTGGTGCTCAGATATCTGGTCGAGTAGTTCATATGCACTCTTCGAAGTTGGTTATTCAGATTTCCGGCGTATTGCTTCCCGTGGGCGTTGCGATCATGGGTGCTGCAGATAGCGTTGCAGTTCTTCTAGTTGGAATGTTTATCACCGGCTTTAACGTAGCTTTTATGGATATTGCAATAAATGCTCAAGCTGTAGAAGTTGAAAAACATACCAATGGCCGCTGGATGTCTACATTTCATGGGCTCTGGTCGGTTGGAGCTTTCGGCGCTACGCTTATCGGTGGATTGATTGCAAACCTTGTCTCTCCTCAAACTAACTTATGGATTATTGCAGGAATTACCTTCATTGCATTCCTTATTTCAAACCAATTCTTATTGTCAGCAGATATCGATGGGCACCTCGGCGAACCAGATGAAGTCACGGAGTCAAAAATACCGCTCTTCGGAAAACAGTCTTTGATCCTATGGGCTCTAGGAATTGGCTTAATGTCTGCGCTTATCCCTGAAGGTGGCTCTTACGAGTGGAGTGGCATTCTTCTTCAAGACCACATGGGTATCGGTAAAGGCCTTAACGCTGCAGCTGCAACAACTTTCTCGCTGGCAATGATCGCAAGTCGTTTACTCGGTGATAAATCTTTCGCACGCTGGGGTTATGTCAATACAGTTAAGTACGGTGGCTACATCGGAGGATCTATTTGGGGTGCTTGTCTCGCGATAGGCATTCCGCTATCTGATTCTCATCAGATGTGGGGATTGGTAATTGTCTGTATTGGATTTGCAGCAGCTGGAATCGGAATTGGTCCATTTTTCCCAGCATTTAATTTAGCGGCAGCATCTATTCCAGGAGTTGCACCATCTGTGGGTCTTGCGCGAATTGGCCTTATTGCAATCGCTGCCTATTTTGCCGGACCAACCTTGATGGGAGGAATCGCAGAAGCTACTTCATTACCTGTTGCATTTGCATTCCCTGTCTTACTTTTCTTTGTGGCAGGACACCAATCAAAGTACATCAAGGTGCGCGAACTAAAATAGATATTAAAGCCAGGTCTGAGCTACGGTAAATGCTGAGATTGCAAAGAGTAGATAAGCGAAGCCTTTTCGCAAGATTTCTGGATTTGTGTAGTGCGAGAAATGTGAAGCAGCTTGCGCGGCAACGATTGCAGATCCACCGATAAAGATCGGGATATGCCACTGAACATCGTCCCACTGTGAATTGTGTCCGATAAATGCAGTGAGCGAGTTGATAGAGATAATGAGAAGCGCAGTACCTGCTGCAATGTTTTGAGGTGTACCAAAGAAGAGAACCAGTACAGGGATTGCAAGGAATCCACCACCGATTCCAAAGAGACCTGTGATCGAACCGATTACCAGTGACATCACAATCAGAATAGATATCGGCATTCGCTTCTGAGCAGTAAGTGTCGGTGGCCGCAACATCGATAGACCGGCAAGGGCGAGAATTATCGAGAAGCCAGTTGTAATGAAGGCATCAGGTAGGCGCTCAACGATGGAGGAGAAGCCTAGGTTTGTCACAAGCCCGATAGCCCAGATGACAAAAGCATCGCGATAGAGAATTTGCTTCTTACGCGCTTTCGGAATCAACCCAGATGTAGCCGCCAGAAAGACGATGGCAAGCGCCGCTGTTGTAGCTAGATTGGGATCAAAGCCAAAGCCGTAGATAAGAATCGGCACAGAGAGCATCGCTCCACCTGCGCCGACAAATCCCAGAACTGCACCGATTGCACAACCTGCAATGAGTGCACCAAGGATTTCCATACCCCTATCGTCTCAGGGAAATGGAAAAGCCCCCCGATTTCTCGAGGGGCTTTCCGATGAGATTTTTTAGAGGTTGAAGAATGCAAGAGTTCCGACGCTTGGGCCGAAATCTGTTAGCGCACCTGTTGCAACGAGTGCAAAGAGGATAAGTGCTGCGCCTGCAAGTGAGAGATCCTTGTTAAATGCAATCTGCTCATTCTGCTTTGCAGTTGCATCTGTCTCTTTCCAGAAGTTGTGGAAGATGAATGCTGCAAGGACAAGTGTTACAGCGAGCATAAGCGCGCCAAGGTCAACCCAGAATCCAGCTGCGATGTAGACGCCGCCAAGTAGGAAGAAGAGGCCTGAGATAAGTACTCCGAACTTCGCTGCTGGAAGCTTCTTGTACTTTGCATAACCTGTCATGGCCTCAAGCTTTGCGAAGTGAGCCAGACCTGATGCGATGAATAGAAGGGCGAACAAGATGCGCCCGATAACTAGTACTACGTCCAATTGTTTCTCCTAAGGTTAAAGCGGATTCTTACCTCGTAAGAGTAGTTGAAATTTCAACTATTTTTCACCAGCGACACGCTCAATCGCCACCTGATCGAGCCTGTTTTGAGCGTAAAGCCAGGGGGAGTTGCCCTTGTCAGGGGTCTGGACTACTTTTCGAACATCTGTTCGAATTATGCACAAGTACCAGGGGAAGTAGTAAAAAATGACAGCAGAAGTAGTAAGGCCTCACGAGGTCATATCCGATGGCGGTTTAACCCCGATCGAATTCACATTTAAAGGCAGACGTTTTCGTATCCATGCAGTTCTCTCCAGATGGTGCGAGGCAGGTGGATGGTGGAACCGCATTAGCGATGGAATCTTCCGCCCCGATGATCAAGCACGCGCCTTATGGAAAGTTGAGGCAGCTCCTATTGGGGCGCTAACAACATTTGAACTCGAACGCGATGAGACAACAGGTCAGTGGATTATTAGGTCGCTATGAGTTTTATCCATCTACGCACAGCAAGTGCATATTCACTTAAGTACGGAACAACGCAGCCGCGCGATCTTGTGGCGCGTGCATCTGAATTTGAGATGCCGGCGCTCGCACTCACAGATCGCGATGGCTTAGCTGGCGCTATCCGTTTTACCAAGGCATGTGTATCTCATGGCGTTGCACCGATCCTCGGAGTCAACTTACCTATTCACCTCCCGTCATTATCTGGGGGCGATACCTCAGGCACCTTGCCGCGCTTAACAATTTTGGCTCATAGCGATGGGGGATGGCGCAGCCTTGTTCGATTAATGACAGGACTACATATGAATGTAGATGACCGTAAGCCAATATTGACTCTCGAACTCCTCGAAAAATTCAGTAGCTATACATCGAACCTGCATCTACTGCATGGACCCGAATCACCTGTATCGCAAGCGATTGCCGCACACCGCTTTGATGCAGCACTTGAAATCTTTAACCGTACCCGTGACTTATTTGCAGACCATGCCATCGAATGCGTCTCGCACCTTGTTGCAGGCAATGGTCCGCGCTCTACCGCCCATGCTGCGCGTTCCCTGATCTTTGCTCGCGATAACGATGTTGATGCAGTCATTACCAATGCAGTACGTATGCGCGATCGCGCCGATGGGCCAGTTGCAGATGTCCTCGATAGCGCTCGCCAACTGGTGCCGCTCCACCCACGTAACGTCGAACGTCGTAATGCCGAGGCGTATCTGAAAGATGGTCAAGAGATGTCACTACTTGCTGCAGAGATTGCGCAAGCTGCCGGCGAACGCACGGCGCGTGCGCTGCTCAAGACAACAAGACAATGGGCAGAACGCGCAGTCTTATCACCGCAACGCGATATTGGTTTAGGTGCAATTCATTTACCGGAAGCCCATATTGTCGGTGCAGATTCTCCTGCCGGCATGCGCACCTTGCTCCGTGCTCGCTCTGAAGCAGGTATCAACTGGCGCTATAACGATGGCGCAACAATCGCTAAAGCGCGTGCACGTCTTGATGATGAACTCGCAACTGTTGCAACTCTGGGATACGAGTCTTACTTCCTTACCGTTGCAGATATCACCGATATGGCGCGAGCTGCCAACATTCGCGTAGCAGCACGTGGCAGCGGTGCAGGATCACTGATCTGTCACTTACTCGGAATCTCAGGCGTTGATCCGATGCAGCATGGTTTATTGATGGAACGTTTCTGTTCTCCACTTCGCCGCGCACTTCCCGATATCGATATCGATGTCGAATCTGCACGCCGCCTTGAGATCTACGAGATGGTCTTTAAACGTTATGGCGCCCAAGATTGGAGCAAGCCGGGTGCGCTATCGCGATGCGCAACTGTTGCAATGGTCGATACCTACCGTGCACGTAATGCGATTCGCGATGCAGGTGCAGCGCTGGGCATGCCTGCAATGGAGATTGATCTACTGGCAAAGTCGATGCCACACATTCGCGCAGGCAATATCGATGCAGCACTTAACTCACTTCCTGAACTTAAAGGGCTCAATACATCTGCGCCTCTTACTCGCGCAACGATCGCACTTGCAGCACGCCTCGATGGGCTGCCGCGACACCTTGCGATGCACCCATGCGCGATGGTTCTATCTGATGCAGCCTTTCTCGACCGTGCTCCTATCCAACTCAACGCAGGTGGATTTCCTATGGTCGAATTCGATAAAGATGATGTTGAAGATATCGGCTTATTGAAACTCGATATCTTGGGAGTTCGCATGCAATCGACAATCGCCCATGCGGTGCACGAGATATCGCGAGTTGATCAGAAAGAGATTGATATCGATGCAGTGCCACTTGATGATGCAGATACATATTCACTGATTCAATCAACGCGCACCCTGGGCATCTTCCAAGTCGAAAGCCCTGGACAACGAGAGCTTGTTGGAAAACTTCAGCCACGCACCTTTAGCGATTTGATTATCGATATCTCGCTCTTTAGACCAGGGCCGGTGAAGAGCGACATGATCCGCCCATTTCTCAATGCGCGACATGGCTGGAACCCGGCGCAGATCATTCATCCTGATCTACTGCCCGTCTTATCTGAAACCGAAGGCGTTGTTGTATTTCACGAACAAGTTATCTCGATTATCTCGATCATGACTGGCATAACTCTCGCTGCCGCCGACGAAAAACGTCGCGCACTGGGGGATAGGGCGGGACAACAAGAGGTCTGCGATTGGTTCTTTCCTGCCGCAACAGAGCGAGGTTACGAGTTAAAGGTAGTTACCGAAGTCTGGGATGTTTTACGCGCCTTTGCATCCTTTGGTTTCTGTAAAGCACATGCTGCAGCTTTCGCACTTCCTACCTATCAATCTGCATGGCTGAAGACTCATTACCCTGCAGCATTTATGGCAGGAGTACTGACTCACGATCCTGGCATGTATCCAAAGCGGTTGATGCTCGATGAAGCCAGGCAGATGGGCGTCGCTATTGCGCCCCTTGATATCAATAAATCATCTTCCGACTATCGCGTCGAACGCACACTTGATGGAGATGCAATCCGTATTGCATTTTCTACAGTTGCCGGAATATCCGAGAAAGAGATTGCATCTATCGTTCTGGGTCAGCCATATATAGATCTCGCTGATTTCTATCGCAGATCAGGCGCATCGACTCCTGTTATCGAAAACCTTATTCTCACCGGCGCCTTCGATTCGATTCACGCAAATCAACGAGATCTCTTGCTGCACTTTACCGATCTGCAGAAATCACCAGTGGCCCATCTTCCGGGATCACAGCTCACCTTTGGTTTCGCAGCACCTGCACTTGAAAGTAGCGGCCTTGCACCTATGAACTCTGCCGAAAAGGTACGTAGCGAGATTGAGAAGTTAGGCATGGATGTCACCCAACATATGCTCAGCTTCTACTCTGAATTTCTCAATGCCATCGGGGCAGTTAAATCTTCCGATCTTCTTACTCTTCGATCTGAATCATCTGTTCTTGTAGCTGGAGTAAAAGTTGCCTTGCAGACACCGCCAGTTCGTTCAGGTCGTCGCGTTATCTTCTTAACTCTCGATGATGGATATGGCTGCAGCGATTCAACCTTCTTTCCTGATGCACAAGTCGATCATGCATCAACCCTGTATTCGACATCGCTGCTGCTTGTCCGTGGGCAGACCCGTCGCACCGGAGAACGTGGAATATCAATACGAGCAACTGCTGTATGGGATCTCCGCCTCGCCTACGAAAAATGGCGTGCACAAAGAGCGCAAACAGATAGTGTGGCGATATGAGCGCGGCAGAAGAAGAGTCAGCAATTCTGCATGTCGATATGGATGCCTTCTATGCATCGGTGGCCGAACTCGATAACCCGCAATATAAAGGTAAGGCGCTGGTTGTAGGCGCAGGTGCGCGAGGTGTAGTTCTCTCTGCAAATTATGAGGCACGTAAATTTGGAATCCGCGCTGCGATGCCGGTCGGGCGAGCAAAACGAATGGCGCCACATGCAATCTTTATCGCACCCGAACATCACCGCTATGCAGAAATTTCCGAACGTGTCATGCAGATCTTTCATTCCTATACGCCACTTGTAGAACCCATCTCACTCGATGAAGCATTTCTCGATGTCACAGGTTCACGAAAACTCTTTGGTGATGGTCGCGAGATTGCACAGAAGATCAGGGCGCAGGTAGAGAAAGATGAGGGAATTACTTGCTCTGTGGGTATTGCGCAATCTAAATTTATTGCAAAGCTGGCATCACAACATTGCAAACCAAATGGAATGCTCGAGATTAAATCTGATCGCATCCTTGAATTTCTCCACCCGCTTCCTGTGCGTGCAATATGGGGAGTCGGACCAAAGACGGCAGAATCACTCGACCGCCTAGGACTTCACACCGTTGCAGATATCGCCAACACTCCACGATCAACTTTGATTCGTGCACTAGGGGATGCAACCGGTGAATCACTCTATGAACTTGCTTGGGGGCGCGATTACCGCGACGTCATTCCAGATGAACCCGAAAAAAGTATCGGCAACGAGGAAACCTTTGCTCGAGATATAGATAGCCCTGAAGAAATCTTGCGCGAATTCCTGCGCATGACAGAGAAAGCAACTGCCCGTCTTCGCGAAAGAAATCTCTTTGCAAAAACAATCAGCATCAAAATTAAATTCGCAGATTTCACATCAATTACTCGCGCCAAAACTGTCCCGCTTGCAATCGATGGAACGCAAGAGGTCTATGACATTGTGAAGAAGTTATATCTGGCTCTCCGCAATGAAGGAGCGCGCATCCGTTTAGTTGGAGTCTCACTTGGAAATCTCACCGAAGCCTCACCAGTGCAGCTTGAATTTGGTGCCCGCGAGAAGGGTTGGCGAGATGCCGATACCGCTATCGATAAGGCGAAGGCCCGTTTTGGCCGAGAGAGCGTGCGCCCAGGGCGTTTAATCGAGCCTGAAGAGTCCAACTAGCGTTGAAATTAGAAGTGTTCTACAGTGTGTTTATGTCCCTATCTGATCGTGAGCGCCGCCTACTAGCCGAGATGGAAGCATCTCTGGCTGCAGATGACCCACGCCTTCAGACAACCCTTACAGGTTCAACGATGGCTGCAACAAAGCCCCGTTTATTCCTGGGCCTAGGCCTTGTAATACTCGGAATTGCCGTCATCTTCACAGGCCTCATTGCTAAGAACCCCCCAGTCGGCGTATTGGGCTTCCTCTTCGCACTTTCAGGTGTACTGACCCTCGTACGCTCAATCTCAGCTATCGCTAGCGGGGCGCTCAAGGGCGCCGCCCGCCCAAAGGGAGCCCGCACCTCATTCTCAGAGCGTATGCAGGAGCGCTGGGATCGCCGTAATTTCGAGTAAGTAGCTCTTCAAGCTCAAGCCCTGACCACCTGGTCGGGGCTTTTTTCGCGCCCGAAAAGCCAGGAAAAGCAGTGGGGCGCAAGGGGGAGAGGCAGGGAAAATAATGGCAGAAAGTGGAGAAAAAAGGGGGAAAGTGGTGTAAAGTGGGGAATTGAGCGGGAAATTCACGCTCAATGACCTTGGGGAAGGTGGTTTAACGATGTTTCTCGGAACTCATGAGCCACGCCTCGATGAAAAAGGCCGCCTCATCCTTCCTGCGAAATTCCGCGAAGAGCTCTCTACTGGTCTCGTAATTACCAAGGGCCAAGAGCGATGCCTCTACGTCTTTCCAGCTTCTGAATTTGCAACGATCACTGAAACGTTGCGTCAAGCGCCTGTCACAGCAAAGAGCGCTCGCGATTACCAGCGCGTGATGTTTGCCGGCGCACACGATGAAATTCCTGACCGTCAAGGTCGCGTCACCATCCCACAAGGACTTCGCACATATGCAGGCCTAGAAAAAGAGTGCGTTGTTATCGGCGCAAATACCCGCGTTGAAATCTGGGATAGCGCTGCATGGAACGAGTACCTCGCAGATCGCGAAAAGAGTTTTGCTGATGTTTCTGAAGAAGTTTTTCCGGGACTTTTTTAAACATCAGCAAAAAATATTTAAACAACTAAATAAGAACTAAACAGCAAGAAAAACTACATAGAGCGCTCATTTGTGGCCACCGCCGACCTCTCCTTAAAAATGGGGCCGGCAGCGACGTCCCTTCCCCGGCGTCGCTATCGCAATAGATCCGTCGGCCGGCGGTGACCAGAGATGAGCGCTCAAATTCTTATTAGTCAGAAAGTAAAAGTCACGGTAAGGAAAGTGAAAGGGGGAGAAGATGGAACATATATCTGTAATGCGCGATCGCTGTGTCGATCTTCTCGCTCCTGCAATCCTTGCATCAGAGAATCCTGTAATTGTCGATGGAACTCTTGGGCTTGGCGGCCACGCGGAAGCTTTGCTACAACGCTTTGAAAATCTCACTGTCATTGGAATAGATCGCGACGAGATTGCACTTGAGCGAGCAACCAAGCGCTTAGCTCCTTTTGCAGATCGACTCAAAACAGCACACTGCGTCTTCGATGAAATTTCGGATGTTGTCTCCGGATTTGGCTTTACCAAAATTAATGGCGCACTTTTTGACCTCGGAGTCTCATCTATTCAACTTGACGAAACCGATAGAGGATTCTCGTACTCACAAGATGCGCCACTTGATATGCGCATGGATCGCAGCCGTGGAATTACAGCTTCTGAAATTCTCAATACATACGAACCTGGAAAGCTCGTTCATATCTTGCGCGCTTACGGCGAAGAAAAGTTTGCAACCAGAATCGTGGAGAACATTGTTAAAGCTCGTGCCAAAGGTCCGCTGAATTCCACTACAGAACTAGCCACTTTGGTAAAGGAGAGCATCCCTGCAGCAACGCGTCGCACAGGTGGCAACCCAGCAAAGCGCACTTTCCAAGCTCTGCGCATTGAAGCCAATGATGAACTTGGCGCAATTTCACGCGCAATTCCAGATGCCCTTGATTTGCTCATGGTTGGCGGACGTCTTGTCGTTATGTCATTTCAGTCCCTTGAAGACCGCATCGTGAAAGAGATTTTCACAGAAGCATCAACATCAAAGAGCCCGCGCGATCTGCCTATCGAACTCCCTGAATTTGCAGCGAAGTTCTCACTTGTCTTCCGCTCAAGTGAGACTCCAACTGCAGAAGAACTCGAAAGCAATCCACGTTCGGCATCTGTTCGCCTTCGTGCAATAGAGAGGGTGGCTGCGTAATGTCTACAGCAATCGCCCGTAAAAACAATTCGCTTAGAACTTCTCCGAGGCCAAGAGAGCGCAAGGCTGTCACAGAGCGCACCGCAGAGATTATTTTGGGGCTCTTTCCAGATGTTAATAGTGGAGCTCGCGCCACACATAAGTACTTTGCAAAGTTTCTCACCATCGTAAGCCTTGTTGGATTCCTAGTATTGCTTGGCATCAATACTCTGCTCGCGCAAGATGCATTCACTCTCTCAAATCTAAAGTTAGAGGCGAAGCAAGTTGCCGATCAGAGAGATGCAATCACTCGCTCAATCGATTCCTATGCAGCTCCCGAAAACCTTGCTGCGCTGGCTACTGAACTTGGAATGCGCTCATCAGATACTCCAGTATTTCTAGACCTGACTCCTGTAGAACCGTCAGGAGTCAAGCGTGGGTAATTTACGTCTAGCTAAAGCGAGAATCGGAATTCTCGTCACAGTAATTTTTGGAGTTTTGATTCTCTTTGCAATTCAGCTGGTACGAGTACAAGTTATTCAAGCTGGGGATTACCAAGAAAAGGCTGCCCTTGAGATGCAGACAACCCGTGTGATTCCGGCGCCTCGTGGTGAAATCACGGATATCAACGGAGTCTCATTTGCTCGAAGCGTCTCAGCAATCAATATCGTTGTTGATCAGACGCAAATCACTGATCCTGCCCGTGTTGCTGAATTTGTTGCACCAATACTGAATCTTCCTGCGGAAGATATTGAAACGAGCATTACAGGTACACGTAAATATGCAATCGTGTTGAGAAATGCGCGTCCAGCGATGTGGGAGAGTCTGACAAAAGCCTTATATGACTACAACAAGGTTCTAGAAAATAAAGATCTCGGAAAGCGCATCATTGGTTTCTTCCCAGAACGCGTTTTTATTCGCGAATATCCATCTGGTGAATTAATTTCATCGCTCATTGGCTTCGTTCGCGCAGATGGCGTAGGCGCATCGGGAATTGAATCAGGCATGAACTCGGTCATCACTGGCACTGAAGGTCGCTACTCATATGCTCGCGGCTATGGCGCAGAAATCCCTGGATCTCAGCAAGAACTTGTCGCGGCAAAAGCCGGAACAAATGTTCGTCTGACAATTGACCGAGATGTTCAATGGGTTGCGGCCGAAGCAATTGCAACTGCGGTAAAGCAGTACAGCGCTTCTAGTGGAACTGTGATTGTTATGGATCCAAAGACCGGAGCTGTTATAGCCCACGCAACAGCACCGACATTTAATCCAAATAACACTAAGAAGGTTGCCCTTTCGCTGATGAGAAATCCATCAGTTCAAGATGTCTATGAGCCTGGTTCGACCGGCAAGGTTATGACAATGGCTGCTGCCCTTGAGGAGAAAGTAGTTACTCCAACGACAGTAATGAGCGTTCCTTACAGAATTAAGCGCGGAGGCGAAGATTTCCATGATCACGAACGCCATCCAGTGCAGCAGCTGACAGCCTCTGGAATTCTCGCTGTTTCTAGTAATACAGGCACGATCATGATTGGTGAAAAACTCAGTAATGACACTCTTCATAGCTACCTTACAAAGTTCGGAATCGGCTTAAAGACAGGATCTGGACTACCGGGAGAATCTGCTGGAATTCTGCGCCCTGTCTCAGATTGGTCTGCAACGACTGCACCGACAGTCGCATTCGGTCAGGGTTACTCGGTCACGGCAATGCAGGCAACAAGCGTCTTTGCAACAATTGCCAACAATGGAGTTCGTGTCTCTCCAACAGTTATTGCCGGAACAAGTGATGCATCTGGTCACTTCACTCCTGCTGCCAACCGCACAACAACACGTGTGATTAGTGAAGATACCGCTGTAAAAATGCGCATCATGATGGAGAGCGTTGTCTCTGCAAATGGAACAGCGCCAAGTGCTGCAATTCCGGGATATCGCGTGGCTGGCAAGACTGGAACTGCGCAACGTTACGATTCAAAGACCGGTCGCTATAGCGGCTACACCGCTTCATTTATTGGTTTTGCGCCAGCAGATGCTCCTCGATATGTCATGAGCGTTACTTTGCAAGATCCTAAGAATGGTCACTACGGTGGAGCGCTAGGTGGCCCGGTATTTAAGAAGGTGATGACATTCGTTCTCCAGTCAAAGCATGTTGCACCAAC
>JBFYOX010000003.1:0-88341 GCA_041303615.1 Actinomycetes bacterium | reverse complement strand
TGGTGAATTCAGCTGTTACGAAGAGTGGCTGCGCATATGTCATGTCGCGCTCTTTGCAATCAGCAATTGAATACTTAGGTGGCTCGAAGCGGTGGTCACGGAATGACAGTGACATCGTTCCCTGGAAATCTTCGATTGGTGAAATCTCTTCAAAGATTTCTTCCAAACCGGACTTCGAAGGAAGTTCTCCTCGATTGGTGTTGGTTGATTCAGCAAGACGTGATCGCCATAGATCGTTACCTAACAACCAGTCAACGCTTTCAACTTGCAGCGCTAACAGATTAGGAACTTCTAGAGGTTCACGAATCTTTGCGAACGAAATACGACGGGGGGCAGTTGAACTCTTTTTCGCGGCCAAGAGATGTCCTTTCAGACAAGTTCACATTTACGTGGACACGCACATCTAGAAGGTCGCCGCCGCTATATGCAAAGACCCTCAGAAAAATTGTGCGAAGGGAAAGGGTATCGGCTCACCCCCTTTGGGGGCAAACCGGGGGCTTATATACCCAAGTGGGTCAATTTGTCCTCAAAATAAGGAAATTTGTGGAGATCTATGGCGAATTTTGAACGTGCGTTGGCGGGTATTCTGACTCCATGCGTCGGGTTCTGATTCGGATTGGCGTCGTTCTTGGGCTGGTATTTGCTGGAAATGTCTTCCCAATTGCACCAGCCTCGGCAGCTTACGCATTCTCATCTCACACCTTCACTACTTGCGGCCAGACCGGTCAAAGCGGACCAGCTCAAGCGTTATGTCGCTCCGCATACTCAACAACTTGGGACGAAAGTGATGCCAATTTCACGGTGGCCAGTGGAATTCAAATCTGGACCGTTCCTTATTCAGGGCTTTTCCGAATTATCGCCAAGGGTGCCGCAGGATCTGCCGGAAATGGTGGGTCTGCAGCTGGCGGAAATGGAGCCCAAGTTCAAGGTGACTTCAATTTGGTTGAAGGCGACAAGATTCGAATTCTTGTTGGTCAAATGGGAGTGAACTCTGGGTACAACGCAAGTGACGGCGCATCGGGTTCGGGTGGCGGCGGAACCTTTGTAATCTCAGGCGCGTCGGGGACTTTGGACTCTCAAGTTTTAATTATTGCCGCTGGTGGTGGCGGGTCAAACGATCCAATCTATCAAAGGACTTCCTCTCCAGGTATTGGAGGACTCCACACTTCATCCGGCACTGGCGATGGATCAAACTCCGGTGGTAGCTACAGAGGCAGCACCTCAAGCGGGACTTCATTTGAAAACGGCGGTACAGGTGGTTCTTACAGTCGGGGGGGTTCGACTGGCACTGGAGGTTTTGGTGGTGGTGGTGCTACTGACGATGCGCGCACAGGAGGCGGGGGGTGGGTTGGTGGAACGAATTCAGTCGCCGCGTACTCGAAGAACAATGGTCTAAACCAGTCAGGAACTAGTTCTTCGAATTCGGGAGCTGGCTCTGTTGAAATCAGTTCACTTGGGCCATCAATCTCAACTTTTACACCTGCAAGCACACTCACCAATAGTTCCAGCCTTACCTTCAATCTCGTATTCTCACAATCAGTCACAGGTATTGATGCGAGTGATTTTGCTGTTGCCGGAACGGGATCATCCACCTGCACAAAAGGAACTGTCACCGGCTCTGGAACAACGTATGCGATCCCATTAACGGGATGTTCACAAGGCACGGTTTATCTCACGATTACAGCCAATGTCGCTACAAATAGCAGTTCTCAAACCGGCCCAATTAGTAATACAAACTCCACCTCTGCGATTATCGATATGACCGCTCCAACGATTTCGAGTGTCTCCACGACTAATGGGAACTACCAAGCAACTTCAAATGCAAATATGAACTTCACGGTTGGATTTAGTGAATCAGTAACGGTGACAGGCACTCCGCGAATCCCAATAACAATTGGTAGCACGACTAGATATGCAAATTTTCTATCCCTCACAGATTCCAAAACGGCTACATTCAGATTTACAGTGACCGTCGATTACAGCGACATTGATCTTGATGGAATCGTGGTGAACTCGCCACTTGAATTAAACTCAGGCTCTATTGCAGACTTGGCTACAAATGCCATGACCTCTTTGACCTTTACACCGCCGGTGACTTCAAGTGTCAATGTTTATCAGCCTCCTAGCGCGCCAACGATTGATTCAATCACCGCAAACAATGCCTCTCTGACCATTTATTTCTCAGCGGGTTCGGCAAATGGTTCTACCGTTTCCAATTACAAATACTCACTAAATAGTGGGGCATTCACAGCGTTATCGCCCACTGATGCAGCATCTCCAGTAACTATCTCTGGATTGACTAACGGAACAACTTATTCAATTAAAATTAAGGCGGTATCAAATCTCGGCGATGGACTTGAGTCACTTGCGATGAGTTCTACTCCATCAGCATCTGCATCCGTTTCTATAACTTTGACTGCTTCTGCAACAACAGCAACCAAGGGAACAAATATCACGATTACTGCACAAGTTAGCCAGGCTGGGAAAATCACATTCTTCTGGAATGGCAAGCGAATCGCAGGTTGTATAAACAAGGCGGCAAGCTCTTCGGCTACATGCGAATGGAAGCCAGCAGTAACGGGACAGTGGAGCATTCAGGCTCTGCTTGATCCAACCGATCCAACTTATGTCAATTCATATTCAGAGAAACTGCCTGTATTTATCTTGAAGAGAACGGGCACTAGATAGAAAAATACCCCGCACCAATCGGTACGGGGTATTTTTGTAAGTAATCGATTACTTAAGTGTGACCTTTGCGCCAGCTGCTTCGAGAGCTGCCTTTGCCTTGTCTGCTGTCTCCTTGTTTGCCTTCTCAAGAAGTGTTGCAGGTGTTGCATCAACAAGATCCTTAGCTTCCTTAAGACCAAGTGCAGAGTTGAGGTTACGTACTTCCTTGATAACCGCAATCTTCTGTGAACCTGCATCTTCGAGGATAACTGTGAACTCATCCTGTGCATCTGCTGCGCCGCCGCCTGCTGCTGCTGCGCCGCCTGCTGCTGCAACTGGAGCTGCTGCTGTTACATCGAATTCTTCTTCGAATGCTTTGACGAACTCTGAGAGTTCAACAAGTGACATTTCCTTGAACTGTGACATTAAATCTGCTTGTGAGAGCTTTGCCATTTTGTTTATTTCCTTTTCTTATTCCGCTGGAGTTTCTGCTGCATCTGTTGCTTCTGCAGCAACTTCAGCGACAACTTCTTCTGTGACAACAGCTTCAGCAGCTGGTGCTGCCTCTGCCTCTACTACTGGAGCTTCTTCCGCCACTGGAGCTGGAGCAGCTTCTGCGACAGGTGCAGGTGCACCAGCCTCAAGTTTGATGCGAAGTGCATCGAAGGTACGCGCTGCCTTAGCAAGCGATCCCTTCATTGCACCAGCAAGCTTTGCAAGAAGTACTTCGCGTGACTCGAGGTCTGCGAGCTTCATGATCTCTGCTGTTGTAACGAACTTTCCTTCGTAAATTCCGCCCTTAATGATTAGGAGTGGATTCTCTTTCTGGAAGTTCTTGAGGTTACGAGCCGCATCGATTGCATCGCCCTTAATGAATGCAACAGCTGATGGGCCAGCGAGAAGATCGTCTGAGATCTCTACGCCGGCGTTCTTTGCTGCAATCTTTGTAAGAGTGTTCTTTACGACGCTGTACTTGGTATCTGCACCAAGGCTGCGGCGTAGTGCCTTCATCGAAGTCACGGTTAGACCGCGATATTCAGTGAGGTAAGTCGCTGTAGCTGACTTGAAATCTTCAGTCATCTCAGCAACTGCTGCTGCTTTATCTGGGCGAGCCATTCGGTTCACCTTTCGCTAGATTTTTCAGGTGACCGCGGGCAATAAAAAAATCCGTGACGCGTAAATGCGCACGGATTAATGTGAACACCTACGCGGGCTGAGATTCCTCAATTATCTTCACTCTTGCGAGTTCAGACCTGCGGTCTTTGGTTATGCCCGTAGGTTACGGGGCCTCAGGCATGAGGGTCAAATCCGCTCAGAACGAGCGTGAAATTCGGCTCGCCCTGCGGACGGCCAAGGTTGAGAAGATGATTGAAGAGATAACTGCCAAGAGCACGCCAGTGAATTGAACTTTCGTGATCTCGCCTGCAGCAAGAGCTGCGCTTCCCAGTACGAATGAAAATTCCCCGACTTGGCTCAATCCAATTGAGAGTTGGCCTGCGCTATCTCCAATTTTTCCATAACGCGAAAGTAGGAAGGCTGGGAGAGTTTTTAAAACGAGCATAAGGAGAAGCAGAATCCCAGCAAAAGGAAGTGCTTCAAGAATTAAGTCTGGCTGAACAAGACTTCCAATCACAACGAAGAAGAGCACTTGAAAGAGATCCTTAAATGGCAGCACAGCCTTGCGCACATTATCGGTGTCGCGAGTTTGGTTAATTGCTAATCCAGCAACAAAACTTGCAAGTGCCATCGGAATATCGAAGAGTACGGTTCCTAGAGCTGCAATGGAAAGGCCAATCGCTACGGAGTAGATCAAGAACAAATCATGTTCCCAGCGGACAATTCGAAGTAGAAATGGAATTAAACGTGAAGCAATATATGCAAGAACGATAAAGCCGACCAACCCCAGTATTGAACGCACTGATGAATCACTGCTGCTACCCAATAAGGTGATGATTAGTGCACCCAATGTGACACCTGTGATGTCTTGCAGGACTGACCAGCCAAGAAGCGATTCTTCTGTTGCAACACTTGTAGTTCTTCTGCGACTTCGAGTGATATTTACAATCACCACGCTGGAAGACATCGCAAGGGATAGCGCCAATAGAGCGGCGCCAAATAATGGAATATCGAGAAGTAAAAAGATTGGCGTACCAAGAAGCGTTCCGGTAATTACTTGGAGGGGAGATGCCCATAACAGTGCGCCGTGTTCATTTCGGATGCGTCTTAAATCAATTTCAATTCCTACTTCAAATAGAAGTAAGACAACGCCAATATCTGCAAGCAATGCGATTTGATTTCCATCTGCGACAAGCCCTGGAGTAAATGGTGAAACTAGAAGCCCTGTAAGTAGGTAGCCAACAATTGCAGGTAATCCAACTTTTCTTGCGGCAAGTCCACTGGTGGCCGCTACAAGCAAAACAGCACCGACATTAAGTACGAGTGGTGCAGTTTCTACAACGGATGCCATGGCTCCATGTTAGTTGCCTTGAAAGCAGAAAGGCCCCGGAATTAACCGAGGCCTTTCTGTGAAGTGTTTACTAGTTTGCTGATGGTTCGCGTGTGAGGTTTGGATCTACAGCGATTCCAGGTCCCATTGAAGATGAGACAACAGCCTTTGCGATGTAGCGACCCTTTGAAGAGTTTGGCTTTACGCGAAGTACTTCTTCAAGAGCTGCTGCATAGTTATCCGCAAGTTGTTCTGCAGTAAATGATGCCTTGCCGATGATGAAGTGAAGGTTTGAGTTCTTATCAACGCGGAATTCAATCTTTCCGCCCTTGATGTCATTAACTGCCTTAGTTACATCTGTTGTAACTGTTCCGGTCTTTGGGTTTGGCATCAAACCACGTGTTCCAAGAACCTTACCGAGACGACCAACCTTGGCCATCAAATCTGGAGTTGCAACTACTGCATCGAAGTCGAGGCGGCCCTTTGATACTTCATCAATGAGTTCATCTCCACCGACGATATCTGCGCCAGCTGCACGAGCTTCTTCAGCGCGCTCACCGTTTGCGAATACCAATACACGAGCAGTCTTACCTGTTCCGTGCGGCAAGTTAACAGTTGAGCGGATTGCTTGATCAGCTTTCTTTGGGTCAACGCCAAGAACTAGTGCAACATCGATTGTTGAGTCGTACTTAGTTGTTGTTGTCTCTTTAGCAAGTGTTACTGCTTGAAGAGGTGTGTAGAGGTGGTCCTTGATGACCTTCGCTGCTACTTCGTTGTACTTCTTTGAGCGCTTCATTTCTTCCTCATTCCTCGTATTACTACGAGATAGGTTGTGGTCAGCGAACCAGCGCGGTTCTCCCACATCTTCTAGCCACCGTGGCTAGAAGAAATTCATTTAATTAAGCAGAGACTGTGATTCCCATTGAACGCGCAGTTCCCGCGATGATCTTTGCTGCTGCATCGATGTCGTTCGCGTTGAGGTCAGCCATCTTTGTTGTTGCGATCTCCTTGACCTGAGCCATGGTGATATTTGCAACCTTAGTCTTATGAGGAATCGCTGATCCCTTTTCGACGCCAGCTGCCTTAAGGATGAGGCGTGATGCTGGTGGAGTCTTTGTGATGAAGTCGAATGAACGATCTTCGTAGACAGTAATTTCAACAGGGATGATCTGGCCCTTTTGTGATTCAGTCGCAGCGTTGTATGCCTTGACGAATTCCATGATGTTGACACCATGCTGACCGAGCGCGGGACCTACTGGCGGTGCAGGTGTTGCTGCGCCAGCCTGGATCTGCAACTTGATGAATCCGGTGACCTTCTTCTTTGGTGCCATTTCTCTTCTCTTTTCCTTAGTTTCTACTTAAAGTTTTTTCGTTAGAGCTTCTGTACTTGGTTAAATGAAAGTTCTACTGGAGTCTCGCGACCGAAGATTGATACCAATACCTTGAGCTTTGCCTGCTCTGGCATGATCTCTGAAATAGATGCAGGAAGTGTTGCGAATGGGCCATCCATAACAGTGACTGATTCGCCAACTTCGAAATCAACAAACTTAATATCTGCTTTGTCAGCTTTCTTAACTGGACGTGGAGCAAGAATCTTCTCGACTTCATCCATGCTGAGTGGGCTTGGGTTGTGTGCGTTACCAACGAAGCCTGTGACTCCAGGAGTGTTACGTACAACTGACCAAGATTCATCGGTGAGATCCATGCGAACAAGGACGTAGCCAGGGTAGATATTGCGCTTAACCATCTTGCGCGCACCGTTCTTGACTTCCATTACCTCTTCTTCAGGAACTTCTACCTGGAAGATGTACTCCTCCATGTTGAGTGTGTGGATACGGTTGGCAAGGTTGCCCTTTACCTTCTTCTCGTATCCTGCATAGGAGTGGATGACATACCAATCACCGATTGCTGCACGTAGTGTGCGACGGAATTCTGCATTTGGATCGTTCTCATCTGATTCGATATCGCCATCTTCATCGCTTGCGAGCGCAAGGTCAGAAACTTCTTCTTTTGCGATCTCTGCAACAGGCGCTTCTGCGATTACTTCAGCAGGAGCGGCAAGGTCATCAGCATTGGCAGCAAGGGCTGCCTCAAATGCATCAGGAGTTGGGGTAGTTAAATCTTCAGTCATTTTCTATTCCTTATCCAAATACCCAGAAGACGACCTTGGTCAGAATCAAGTCAATGACTGAAACGACTGCGATGATGAAGGCAACGAATACGAGAACTACTGCGGTGTAGGTGGTCAACATATTTCGTGTTGGCCATACAACCTTCTTGAGCTCGGAGATGACTTGACGATAGTAAAGTCCAACGCGCGCAAAAATTCCGAGCTTCTCCTCGGGAACTTCAACTGCATCAGTCATGATCGTCCTTCTCTTTCGTCGTTCATTCGTTGTTAGAACTTTGGTAAAACTTCGGTAAAGCTGTCGAACATCTTGCAGGGCAGGAGGGACTCGAACCCCCAACCGGCCGCTTTGGAGACGGCAACTCTAGCCAATTGAGCTACTGCCCTTCGCGACGAATTTTCAGGCGCGCCAAGGCGAGGAAGAAATTCATCGTGAGCGTCGAAGTGTAAGGGCAGGGGCCTTCAGGAGTAAAACCGGCCAATTCCTACCCCCTCCATATGAGCGTAGTTTTGAGCGTGCTAGAGATGCAGCCCATGGTGCAGACTTCGCTTATGAGCAGAATCTCCGCACGAATCGCAGCTATCGCAGAATCAGCCACATTGGCCGTAGATGGAAAGGCGAAGGCGCTTAAAGCAGCCGGTCGTCCAGTCATTGGCTTTGGAGCAGGCGAACCAGATTTTCCAACTCCTGATTACATCGTTGAAGCAGCCGCTGCAGCGACAAAAGTTGTTGCAAATCATCGCTACACACCTGCGCCAGGACTTCCTGAATTACGCGAGGCAATTGTTGCGAAGACAAAGCGCGATTCAAATTACGAGATAACAGTTGACCAGGTTCTTGTCACTAATGGTGGCAAGCAAGCTGTCTATCAAGCATTCGCAACAATTATCGATCCAGGTGATGAAGTACTTCTTCCATCTCCATACTGGACGACATATCCCGAAGCAATCAAACTTGCAGGCGGAAAGTCTGTTGAAGTCTTCGCAGATGAGACTCAGAATTACCTAGTAACAGTTGAACAGCTTGAAGCTGCCCGAACACCAAAGACTAAAGCGCTCCTCTTCTGTTCACCATCGAATCCAACAGGTTCTGTTTATTCACCAGAGCAAGTTAAGGCAATTGGTGAGTGGGCCGTTAAGAATAATATTTGGATTATCTCTGATGAGATTTATGAGCACCTACTATTTGACGGTGCCACTGCACCTTCTCTACCGGTTCTAGTTCCGGCACTTGCTGATACCTGCATCATCATTAATGGCGTTGCAAAGACATATGCAATGACAGGCTGGCGTGTGGGTTGGATGATCGGACCTAAAGATGTCATCAAGGCAGCAGCAAACTTGCAGTCACATTTAACATCAAACGTTTCAAATGTTTCCCAGCGCGCAGCAATCGCAGCAGTAACTGGAAACCTTGATGCAGTCCACAAGATGGGTGAAGCATTCAATCGTCGCCGCAAATTGATTGTTGGTTTGCTCAATGAAGTTCCAGGGTTTAACTGCCCAACGCCAACAGGGGCTTTCTATGTCTACCCTTCTGTAAAGGGTGCACTTGGTAAGCCAATCCGCGGCAAAGTGGCAAATACATCTGCAGAACTTGCCACGATCATTCTCGAAGAAGTTGAGGTAGCTGCTGTTCCGGGCGAAGCATTTGGACCTTCTGGCTACCTGCGCTTCTCTTATGCAACGAGCGATGAAGATATTGTCGAAGGAATCGGCCGGATCAAGAAGTTGTTAAGCGAATAAAACTTAAAGCAACTGGACTAATTAAAGTTTTAGACCAATTAAGTTAACTTCAGCAACCAAGTTAATTCCAAACTTCTCAAAGACGCTCGTCTGAGCCGTCTTTGCAAGTTCTGCAATCTCTGTTGCAGTTGCAGTTCCTGAATTCGTTAATGCGAGTACATGCTTTGTTGAGATACGAGCGCCGCCATGACTATCGCCTTTATGGATTCCTGAATTCTCAATTAACCATGCAGCGCTGGTCTTCACTAAACCATCTGATGTTGGCCAACGTGGCGCACCCTCTGGAAGTTTCTCTGCAACTTCTTTTGAAATTATCGGATTAGTGAAGAAGGATCCGGCAGACCAAGAATCTCGATCATTGGCGTTGAGGAGCATTCCTTTTGCTGCGCGGAGTTCCAGAACAGTTGATCGGACAACTTTGATTGGCGCCTTCTCCCCCACAGAGATTCCTAACTTCGTCGCAAGCTCTGAATATGTAATTGGCGTGCTCTGTTCTCCTTCGCGGAGATTAAATTGAACATCAAGAATCACATAGCGACCGGGGTGCTCTTTAAAGTGCGAGCTTCGATAGGAAAATTCGCATTCTAGGTTTGTAAAAGTCTTTACTGCTTTATTCTGACGGTCGTATGTGCGCACACGGGTGATGAATTCAGCGACTTCATGTCCATATGCGCCAATATTTTGAATAGGTGCAGCACCTACTGTTCCGGGAATTCCGCTAAGGGTTTCAAGGCCTGCATAACCACGATCGATAGTGGTTGCAACGAATTCATCCCAATTCTCTCCGGCACCAATCGTTAGGGTTGCTCCGCTGCATGCATCGATTTCGGATTGCAAAGAGTTATTTACAATTCGAATTACAGTGCCATCAAAGCCGGAGTCTGCAACCAAGATATTTGTACCGCCACCAATGATGAGGATTGGTGAATCTCCAGCAGCTTCAATTGCCGCAATAATTTCAGACTCAGTGCCAACTTCGACAAACTTTTCGGCAGGGCCACCAACGCGTAGTGATGTGTAATCGCGCAAATCGGCCATGTGCTTAGGCTACCGGCGCGGACTCAATATCGCAGTCTTGCCTCGGAATCGTTCAAGAATACGGTCGTAATTCTTCTTAGATTGAGCATCACGATATTCGGGATCACTATCGTGATAGCCGTGGTGGCGGCCTTGTTCAAGTGGTAAATCCATCTGCAAGAGACGGCCATTTGAATGGCGAAGGTTAAGTGAGAATTCAATATCAGCATTTCTGTAGAACACTGCACGATTGCTAAATCCTCGAGCCGCTAGCGCATCATCGCGGTGCATTCCGATGAAATAACTGAAGAGAACATCTACTTCGCCCACACCCTTATCATCGATGCTGCGCCAATCATCTTCAAGATTTACTAGCCCACCGCGCCAACCAACTGCAACGAAGTCGCGCTTCTTAAGTTCTTCAAGAACTGGCGTGATCGCATCTCCGGTAAAAGTCGTTGAAGGATCTAGGACGATTACATAATCACTAGTGATATTTCTTAGCAAGGCATTGGCATTCTCGCCCCACCCAAAGTTTTCATTAACTTGTACGAGCGAGGTACGCGCATCAAGTTCGTTTACAAGATCTCCTGGGTCACCAATTACGAGCACCGCAATTGCACATTGACTATTGCTCTTAATCGATTTGATACATGTAATCGCATCTTCGTGGAAACCCTCCACAATGATCGCGGCTGTAATTTCAAACTTTCCCGAATTAATTGGGCGGATATCCCGCGTTGATTCATAAACAGGAAAGCGCTTCTTTGGGCGTAGCTCATACCCACCTGCTACATCCACAACTTCAAATCCTTGGGCAGCAATCTCATCGCGAAGTTGGTCCGAAAGAGCGAAATTTTTCTCTGCTCGAGCAGCTTGTCGAGCGCGTGCTAATTCATGAACTGAATCTGGGGCTGTCATTTCTTAACGACCGCTTTCGCCATACCGAGAACTTTTACGCCAGCAGAAGTCGCACTTATTGATAGTAAGACTTTCCCAGCGGAGACTTCTGTGACAGTTGCCGAAACAGTGAGATCAACTTTTTCGCCTGCAGGGACGATAACGGGCTTTGTAAAGCGTGCACCGTATTCAAGTACGTTGGCCGATCCACCTGCGAAATCTGAGAGATACTTTCCAACAAGAGCCATAGTTAACATTCCGTGCGCGATGACATTTGGCAGACCTACGGAAAGTGCGAACTCTTCATTCTGGTGAATTGGGTTCTGATCACCCGATGCATCGGCATATTGCTTTAACATGGCGCGATCTAGGTAAAAGACTTTCTCGGGAAGCTCTGTTCCAATTTCAATCATGCTCGCACCACCAATGTGGACCAGGCAGAGATCACTCGTTCGCCTGCACGATGTAGATCAGAACGAACTGTGACTATTTCATTTCCTGCAGCTACTCGATAACTTTCAATAGTTGCATCGCAGGTAAGTTCATCCCCTGCTTTAACAGGTGAGAAAATTTCAAACTTTTGATCGCCGTGAACGAGGCGGGTCCAGTCAAGACCAATCTCAGGTTGAGTAAGAATTGCTTCAAATTGAGTAAGCGTGATTCGGATTGTGAAAGTTGGGGGTGCGGTTGATGTATCGGTTTCGCCGACAACGGCGCAGAAGGCATCGATTTCAGATTGAGTAATTGTTACAACATCTGTACCCGCGAAGGTACGCCCGACCGAATCGGGGTTGAGCATTAGCGGGTTTCGCGGTGAAGAGTTGAAGACTTGCAACGTGGACAGAACTTCTTGAGTTCCATGCGGTCTGGATCGTTGCGGCGGTTCTTCTTTGTAATGTAGTTACGTTCTTTGCAATCAACGCAGGCCATGGTGATCTTTGGACGAACGTCCGCACTCTTGCTTGCCATGGTTTTAACTCCTTCGTTGGTCTTGCTCGAACAGGCGCTCAGATTACCCGAGCGTCCTTCATTGGTGAAATCCGTGCGTATTTCGAACGGATTTGGTACTAGTAGCGGAGGCGGGATTTGAACCCACGACACAGCGATTATGAGCCGCTTGCTCTACCAAGCTGAGCTACCCCGCCAAGGGCGTGCACTTATTAAGTTGTACTGCGGTCTTGCGAGCCCCCCACCAGAATCGAACTGGTGACCTTTTCCTTACCATGGAAACGCTCTACCGACTGAGCTAGGGGGGCAGTGGTAGAGAGAGAAGTCTAGGGCTTAAGGCTCAAAGTGAAAAATTGCCGTGATTACTGCGCAGGATCCAATGCAATTTTGCCTACAGATTCACGAGCGAGCATCGATTTATGAGCAGCCTGGGCTTGGCTCAATGGATATGTGGCTCCGATAACTGGCTTCAATTTTCCTTCAGTAATTAAAGAGAAGAGCTCTTCAATAACATCATGAAATAACTCTTTCTTCCCAAAACAATTTGCAAGCCAGAATCCGGAAACTGTCTTTGATCCATGCATAAGAGCGCCAGGGTGAACAGGTGTTGGTGGGGTGCGAGATGCCATTCCGAATGTAATTAACTTTCCAAAAGTTCCAAGCGCAGGAAGGCTCTGGTCAAAAGTCTTTCCCCCAACCATTTCAAGAATTAAATTAACACCACGTCCACCATTTGCATCGCGTAGCGCTTTTGATAAATCTTCACTTGCCGCATCAACCACGTGGTCTGCGCCCAAGCTCTTTGCAAGATCTGCTTTGGAATCTGATGATGTCACTGCAATTACTGTCGCGCCCCATTGTTTTGCAAGTTGTATTGCAATTGTTCCTACGCCACCAGCTGCTGCATGGACAACGACGGAGTGACCTTTTTCAAGATGGCCCATAGTCTTAAGCAAATGCCACGCAGTTGAACCCTGAACCAACATACATAAAGCTTGCTCATCGCTAACGGAATCAGGGATCGGAATCATGACACTCTTATGAGCAACAGCTTTCTGGGCATAGCCACCTGATGAAACACTTGCTAGGTATCGTGTGCCTTTGTGGGTACCCACAACTTCGATTCCTGGAATCATCGGAAGAGTTTGTGGTGAAAGGTAACTGTTTTCGGTTTGATGAGTATCTGCGTAGTTGATGCCGATTGATGTGACATCCAGAAGTACTTCGTCAGCGCCAGGTACCGGATCTTGAAGCTCCAGATAATTCATTGCTTCTGGGCCACCGAACTCGGTTATCTGGATTGCTTTCATTTCTAAACCTTATCCCACCAGACAACTGCAACTTCTCTGGTTCCAGAGTTACTTTCACTCTTGAGGAATTCAACGACTTCGTCGATGCGAGATTTCGGAAGGCAGAGTCGCATTCGGGTGTACTCGATGCGATCTTCGTCGCTCTCTTCGACCGTGACCTTCCCTGAGAACTTCTCAATATGCGCTGGTATTCCAAGTTCTTCTAGCACCTTCATAAAATCATCTGCAGTGGGAGAAGTTGGCCTATCTAGATTCCAAAAATGTTTCCAACCCGCATTTCTAGGAGATGTTGGATGCGCCAGTGGTAGCTCAATGACTACTCTCTTTCGAGCATGCGAATCCAGCGCCTCAATAAACTCCTTGATATCACCAACGTTGTATACAACATGGTGACAGGTCACAACATCTGCTACCGGAACTTTTTCAGCAATGGCAGGCCAGAATCCTTCAAAAGTCTCTGAAGTCAATCCTTGCTTCCGCGCATTCGCGCTAAACATTTCAAGCATCTCACTCTGATGATCTACCCCAATAAGATGTTTCGCCGGTGGAGCAATGGCAAATGCAGCGATACCTCCGCCACAACCAATATCGAGAACGGTGCCATCGCTCGGCATTGCCTCTCTGGCCTTTTGATGTGATGGCGAGTCCTGAATTTGCTCAGGAAGCGCAAAGAGCGCCGCTGGATGAAACCACGGCGCTACTTCGGCTTGATCTAATATCTCTTGAGGAATTGCCCAGCTAGCTAAATCTGACTTCCATTTTTCTACAGCTGAAGTCATTAATTAGTTACCTGAGTCGCCTCTTTAGCTATCTCTGCGCGAATCTCATCCATATCTAGTGAGGTCACTTGTGCAACTAACTTTTGAAGAGATTGCTCAGGAAGAGCGCCCGCTTCGCGATAGAGCAAGATGCCATCTCTGAATGCCATTAGCGTTGGAATTGATGTGATTCCAGCAGCAGCAGCGATCTCTCGTTCTGCTTCGGTATCAACTTTTGCGAAAGTGATATCTGGATACTGCTCAGAGACTTTCTCGTAAATGGGACCAAACATTTTGCAAGGCCCACACCATTCAGCCCAGAAATCAACGAGAACAGTTCCGCCCTTAGTGATGAGGGCTTCAAACTCCGCGCTCGTTACATTGAGGCTAGCCATTTACTTCTTGCCAAATAATCTGCTCATCAATCCTGGCTCTTTTGGATCATTCTGGTGGCCTTGGCAACGGTCTGCCTTCTTTACTCCTTTGAGAGCAATCTCAATGTGGTTTCCGCAACCAGACCAAGTTGGTTTTCCGCACTTGCGGCAAGTAGTTTTATGACACATATTCCTTCTCCTTTGTAATTGTTGTTGCTGGCGAATTGCTCCAAGTCAGATAACCGCCATCTAGATTTACTGCATTGAAGCCAAGTTCCTTTAACAGCATTGCCGCCGTATGTCCTCGTTGGCCAACTTGGCAGTTAACCAAGACATCTTTATTCGTAAGCTCCGCAAATCGTGAACGAATTTCATCGACTGGCATAGACATTGCTCCTGGAATATTTCCTGCTGCAAATTCAGATGCTGTTCTTACGTCCACTAGCTGGAAGCCGCGATCTACGAACTCATCAATCTCTGACCACTGGGCGGTCTCGAGAAGGCCACTCATAATGTTCTCTGAGATGTACCCGAGCATGTTGATCGCATCTTTTGCTGAGCCAAATGGGGGTGCATAAGCGAGTTCGAGATCAGCTAACTCTGGGGCAGTTATCCCTCCACGAATTGCAGTTGCAATTACATCGATTCTCTTATCTACACCTTCTTTGCCGATTCCTTGTGCTCCAAGAATTTCACCTGTTTTTGCATCAAAGATCAGCTTTAGTGACATCTGCTTCGCACCCGGGTAGTAACCAGCGTGGGAGTTTGGATGTGAGTGAATGACTTTATATTGACGACCTGAGGCTGCAAGCCTCTTCTCATTCCAACCAGTTGCAGCAATCATGAGCTCGAAGACCTTAACGATTGCTGTTCCAATTGTTTTGACTGGTCTCGTTGATCGGCCGGCAATGTGGTCTGCAACAACTCTTCCATGACGATTTGCAAGATTTGCTAGAGGAACAAGCGTTGAACTACCGTCTATGGCATCAGTTTTTTCAGCAACATCTCCAACTGCATAAATGTCTAGGTCGCTTGTGCGGTTGAAATCATCAACGTGAATGCCGCCTCGCGTTCCAATAGTTAGACCTGCTTCTTTTGCCAACTTGATATCAGGCCTTACGCCGATAGCCAGAATAATCATCTCAGCCGCAATTTCAGTTCCATCAGAAAGCTTGACAGCGTCGACTGAAATTTCAGATGCAGAAACTCCGAGGTGGAGATTTACTCCGTTTCGCATCATCTCAGCCGCAACTAGTGTCGCCATCTCTGGATCAAGTGGAGCAAGTAGTTGGGGAGATGCTTCAACAACCGTCGTCGCAATCCCCTTGTGGGTTAGATTTTCCGCAATCTCAACACCGATAAATCCGCCACCAATTACAACAGCACTGTGAGGCTGTTCAGAAACGCGAGTGAAAATTTTTTCAACATCCTCAACAGTGCGGAGAGTCATGGCTCGTTCAATGCCAGGAATTGGCGGAACGACTGGGGAGGCTCCTGGGCTGAGCACCAACTTGTCATAAGAAAGTTGGTACTTCTCCCCTGAAATTTCATTTAATACTTCGACGCTTTTTTCGGCAGCATTAATTGCAAGGACTTCAGAGGCAATTCGAACATCCAGACGAAAACGTGCATGCAAACTTGCTGGAGTTTGAAGAAGAAGTGCCTCTTCCTCCTCAATGATGCCCCCTACGTAGTAAGGGAGGCCGCAATTTGCATAAGAGACGTGGCCGCTTTTCTCGATGACAATTATTTCAGCATCTGCATCGAGTCTTCGCATTCTCGTCGCCGCAGACATTCCCCCTGCGACGCCGCCGATAATTACGATTTTCATTAGTTTGTTACGAGAGGCAATCCCGCGCCCTGCCAATCCAAAACTCCATTTTGCAGATTGAAGAGATTCTTAAACCCGGCATCTTGTAGCTTCTTGATGGCATTAACAGATCTGCGACCACTCTGGCAGTAGACGGCGTACGTTGCATCTTTATCCAGGCTCTTAATATCTCCATCGAATGTCATTCCCTCGACATCAATATTGATTGAGTTAGCGATATGTCCGGCCATGTATTCCCCACTTGTGCGAACATCGAGGACCACCACACCTGCTTCTGTTGTTTTTGCCTGAAAATCCTGAGCGCCCAGATTTGTCGCACCTGATCCAGAGGATCCACATCCAGTTAGGAATACTGCTGATGCAGCAAGAATTGCAAATACTTTTTTCATGATTCTCCTTATGCCAAACTTAGAAATAGTTTTTGAAGTTGAGCGCTAACTTCATCGGTATTTGATTTCCCTTCGACAAGGCACTCTTTTAAACTTGCCGAAAGTAAAGTAAATGCAGCTGTATTGACTGCCTTGGATACTGCAGACATCTGGGTCACAATTTCATCACAGTTGCGACCTTCGTCGAGCATGCGAGCAACAGCACCGAGTTGGCCCTGGGCTCTCTTGATTCTCTTTGAAATTGCAGCAACCTGCTCCGCATCCGAAAGGACATGTGCAACGTTCTTTGATGCCATTATTTCTTACCCTCCATTGGGTGGTGACCTTTACGAATCATGTTGACCATCTTTAAATTGATTGCCACGAATCGCCAAAGTTGAATAAGGACATTGCGCCGAAAGCGGAGTGTTTTTTCCGTTGGCAGAGGAGCATTGGCAATTGACTCATTTGCATTTTCCATAGTGAGCTCCTATTCCGGAATCAGCGACCAACCCGGAAGGGCCTTCGCTTTGTAGATGAACATGTAGTGCAAGAGGATTTTGATCCAATGTCCGCCAAGACCAATCTCTCCAAAAGTTTCATTTAGGCTTCTGCCGGTATTTGGGTACTTGGCATAATCAGGAACAATTGGATACATCGTCATCGATGCGGCAGATCCACTCTTCAAACCATTTCCTGCTGATGCAACACACGCTGCACCCATATCTGCCATCGAAGCAGTTGGTACCTGTGCGTTTGGACCGTGCTTGATCAGCTCTTTGATGCTGAGAATCGCAAGCTTGCCCATGACGCCTGATGGCATTCCGGTGCGAGGTGGCGATGGTGCAATCAAAGTCCCATTTGGAGATTTGCGAGGCTTAGAAATTTGATGAGGAGGCGCAAAAGCAATTCCCACTGCAAAAATATTTGGGAATGACGGGTTGCGATAAGTACTTGGCCAATCTTCAGCCTTCCACTCTTCATATGGCTTTGGTGTGTAATCAGCATCGACTTTCATAAATCCATTAGGTGCAAAGATTTCACTTGAAATATCTTCCCCGGACTTATTAATCGCCTTCAGATCAACACCTCTAAAGGGTGGCAAGAGCATTGCAAAATCGAATGTCAAAATATCTTTTGTGCCATCGACGAGCTCGTAATGAATTTCGCCAGCTTCTACCTTTTCAACATGTGCACCAAGGATTGCCTTGATTCCACGCTCTCTAAAGAGTGATTCGGTCCAAAGCTTTGAAGTAGTTTGAAAACCACGTTGGCTGAAGATCATTCCGCCGACGCCGAAATCCCCTAGTTCATACTCATTTGTGATGTACCAAATTTCAGCAAGGTCGCGCACGCCAGCAGCTGCAATCTCGTGCTCCACATTAAATGTGTATTCGAATGCGGCGCCTTCACAGGTGCAAGTTCCGTGCCCAACTCCGATAGCAATCTTTTGCTTCTGGCCGTTCTTCATCTTCTCAATAGAATCTTTAAGCGATGCCGCGGCTTCAGTTGCATGACCTGCAGTACATACAGAGACAGTATGGCCATCAGGCCCAAGCCCTGGTGTTGCAGCGAAATTCAACTTAGGACCTGTTGCATTGATCAGAAAGTCATATTCAATTCGTGCAATCTGACCATTACGCGCAGCATCTGTATAGCTGACCTCTACAAATGGTTTGGCCGATTGTGAATCGCCTTCTGGGTAAATTGTCTGAGCAAGCGCTTGGTGGAATTCGATTCCTTTGCGCTTATAAATCGGCGCCAGTGGGAAAATCACTTGGCTTTTCGTCATTTTGCCGACCCCGACCCAAATATTCGATGGAATCCAGTTCCAATTTGAGTTAGGTGTTACAACAACGACTTCATTCTCTTTGCCGAGCATGCGCTTTGCATGAAGCGCTGCGGTGTGGCCCGCGATTCCCGCGCCAAGAATGAGGACTCTAGCCATTTAATTAACCACACTTGCAGATCTGGTCTTGTGGAACACCAGCAAGGGCTTCTTCGATATGTCCGCCGCAGCCAGACCAGGTGTATTTCTTGCAGGTGTTACAAATTACGCGTGAGCACATAGTTTCTCTCCTTAATTTGAGCTGATGGAGAGAATTTAGCATACCCCTAGGGGTATATGTCAAGAACCGCCTAGAAGTACTTTCTGAGCGCCTTTTTTAACCTTTTCCAATGTTTCGAGGCTTGTCTCTTGGGTGAAACCTTAAGAACTTTATCTTTGGCAGGTTCATCAGGAGTAATGACATCGGTTAGCGCTGGTGAATTCTGATCCAGAGAATCAGCGATGATTCCAATATTGGCAACAATAGAAAGTCCGCGGACGATCTGCTCTTGATCAACATCTTTTCCATCTTCGATCAGAGTTTCAGCTAAAGCAGATCCCGCTTCACGAACATCATCGGTAGGTGTTGGGCCGACATCAGAGATGTCATCCGGCATATCGATATGTGAAGAAATCGCATAGCTTGCTGCCGATAACGCGACTGCAATCTGCTTCTTAGTTGAATCAGCAATTCCGCCTTCAACAGCTGAGTCAAAGAGTGTTCGAGCAATTGTGCGCACTTGTACGAGAGTGTGTTCTGCAGCGATACCTTCAAGATAAATTTCTTCCGCCTCATCCTTTTCGGCTGTCGGAAACCATCTCGCATGGCTTCGCGCCTCAACAGATTGGGCACGGATTGCAGGAACCTCTTCAACTAGAAGTCGTGCCCGTGCAAGCCAGCTTCCGGCATCCTTACGTGTGTATCCCCCTGCAACGCCTTCAGACATCTCTGCAAGAAGTGCAGCCGCTTTCGTGCTGACATTTTTAATCTGAATTCTCGCACGACCTACTGGTGTATTGGGATGAGAGAAATAAGAGAAGAAAATCGCAATAGTTGCACCAATTAATGTTGAGCCCAATCGGCTTTCGGCGGTGCTCTCTGAAATTCCTGGGCCAATAACAATGAGTGCAGTCACTGGAACGTTGACAGATGCAACTTCACCGAGGTGAAGTGCTCGCGCAACAACCGCACAGAGAATAATCGTCGTTGCAATTGCTATAAATCCAAAGCTGAAAATAGTTACCGTCAGGAGTGCGATACCGGCGCCAAGTGCTGTTCCTACAATCTGCCCAAAACCCTCACGCATCGATTTATGGAGGGAAATACGGATGCTTAGAGTAGAAACAATTGCCGCGACAACTCCGCCATTATTAATGAGTGAATCCCCAACAAACCATGCCACGCCACCTGATATTCCAGCGACAATGATCTGGCGAACCCAATTCTTGCGGTTCTTGAATAAGTTGATAAATTTCCTAAACATTAGGTGAAGTTTACGCCTTTAATGACTGATTAAGATGGCGCCATGAGTGCAACAACCCCGCCTGATGAAGAGATACGTGAACTTTTACTCTCGACTAAAACTATTGCCATAGTTGGCGTCTCTGCGAATTCCGATAGGGCGAGCAACCATGTTGCCCGGTACCTTCAGGGAGAATCAAATTACGAGCTATTTTTCGTTAATCCTGCAGCAGATGAAATTCTTGGTCAGAAAGTTTACAAATCACTTGCAGAGATAGATCGTGAGATTGATATGGTGGATGTCTTCCGCAAGCCTGAGGATTGTCTAGATATTCTTCATCAAGCAATCGCAATAAATGCGAAATCCGTCTGGTTGCAGCTTGGGATAGCGGTCCCAGAAGTTAAATCAGAAGGTGAAGCAGCGGGATTAACAGTGATCATGGATCGCTGCATCAAGATTGACCACGCAAACTTACTTAGGGATGCGTAGTCCTTGCATTCCACCGTCTACGGCGAGAGAAGTTCCAGTTGTGGAACCTTGCAGTGGACTTGCTAAGTAACAAAGTGCGCGAGCAACTTCCTCAGCACTAACAAGTCGGCCTAGCGGCTGACGGGCTTCGAGAGCTTTCTTCTCAGCAGCAGGGTCAGCAGCCTGCGCCAATAGGCGCTGCACCCAAGGAGTATCAGCAGTTCCTGGGTTTACACAGTTAACACGAACACCGTCAACAATATGGTCATTTGCCATCGCCATTGTTAAGGATAGAACGGCGCCCTTGCTTGCGCTGTAAAGAGCGCGCTTCGGGATACCTGCAGTTGCTGCAACGGAGCAGACATTTGTTACTGATGCACAATCGCTCTTGCGAAGTAGTGGAAGTGCTTCACGAACGGTGCGAACAATGCCAACGACATTGATATTCATGACCTTGTGCCATTCTTCAGATGGATTAGCTTCGACTGTTCCCACTGAACTGATTGCCGCACTGTTGATTAAAATATCGAGTTTTGCAATCTTTGAAAAAGCAGATTTTACGGATGCGTCGTCACCGACATCGCACTGAAGCCATGTTCCGTGTTCTGCGATTCCACCTTCTGCAATATCAAGACCGTAGACAGTGGCTCCACCATCGGCAAGGATCTTTAGGGTTGCGAGACCGATTCCAGAACCTGCACCTGATACTGCAGCTGTAAGCCCTTTAAATTCTGAACTCATGCGTTTATCCATTCTTTTCCAGTAGGGAATGTGAAGTCTGCGATTGTCTGTGCATACATTTCTCCACCGGCACCCGGCTCGGTTGGCGGCATGTAATGCGCATTCTGAATATTTGTTGGTACTACAAAGTGCTCGTGAAGGTGATCTACAAACTCGACAACACGATCTGGATGATGGCCAGAAACTGCCACTGCATCAAACATTGCTAAGTGCTGTACAAGTTCGCATAATCCGACTCCACCAGCGTGAGGACATACAGGAATACCGAACTTAGCAGCCATAAGAATATTTGCAATGTTTTCATTCACGCCCGCAACGCGAGTAGCATCAATCTGCAAAAATGACAGTGAATTGGCTTGAAGCATCTGCTTAAAGAGAATGCGGTTCATGCCATGTTCGCCGGTTGCAACGCGAATTGGTGCAATGGCCTTTGCGATTGCTGCATGACCGATTACATCATCAGGATTTGTAGGCTCTTCAACCCAGTGAAGATTTACATCACCGATGCCCTTAATCCACTCGATTGCTTGATTTACATCCCACACCTGATTGGCATCGATAGAAATTTTGATATCTGGACCGACAGCTTCGCGAGCCAACTTCAAGCGACGCTTATCGTCTTCAAGAGAGCCACCGCACTTCAGTTTAATTAACTTATAACCAGCAGCAACAGCTTCCTTTGCAAGTCGAACCATTTTCTCATCTGTGTAGCCGAGCCATCCTGGTGTAGTTGTGTATGCAGGAAGACCTTCTGCGCGAAGTTTCGCTTCATTAGCAGCACGATGTGGTTGAGCCTTCTTCAACATCTCTAAAGCTTCTTCAGGAGTGAGAGCGTCAGTGATGTAACGGAAATCTACGAGTTCAACAATTTCCTCCGGAGACATATCCGAAAGAAACTTCCAGAGAGGCTTCTTCGCATTCTTTGTTACTAAATCCCAAGCAGCAGTGATAACTGCACCTGCTGCCATCTGTGTAACGCCTTTTTCAGGCCCTAACCACCTAATTTGTGAATCCCGGACAAGGCTACGTGCGAAATCGCCCATGCTCTTTGCGAGATCATCTACATCGCGACCAACGGCATAAGGTGCGAGTTGTTCAATTGTTTGACACTGCAAGTCATTTCCGCGACCACATGTAAATACAAATCCGTGTCCTTGCAGCTTTGGATCATCAGTCTCAAGAATTACTAGCGCCGCCGAATAATCTGGTTCTTTATTCATTGCATCGGATCCATCTAAACCACGTGATGTAGGAAAGCGGACATCGACAGTTTTGAAACCAGTAATTTTTGGCATTCTCATCCTTTGTATAAATAAATTAGAAATGACTATTCGTTTAGACTGAAAAATCATATATGATGAAATTGTGGCCCAAAACGGCGAAATGATGAAATTCTCAATCCTTAAGACTTCTGATAACTCATACCAATTTGCAGTCACAGAGAATGGAAAACATTCCTTAATTGCAGGCATCCCTACCCTTACTGAAGTTTTTCACCTCACACTTGCAGAACTCAGGGACGCCGTTGCAAAACCAAGTGGCGAAGTGAAGGGTGAAATTGCAGCGCCTATAGCTCCAGAAATTGAACTCTGGGGTGCCGGTGTTACCTACCTACGCTCTCGCGATGCACGCAAAGAAGAGTCTGGTGTACCCGATGTCTACCAACGGGTCTATGAAGCAGATCGCCCAGAGTTATTCTTCAAATCCACGGCTGCTCGTACACGCGGAACCGGCGCTCCTATTGGAATTCGCTACGACAGCGATGCCTCAGTTCCTGAACCTGAGGTTGCACTCTTTATTAATAAGTACAAAGAGATCATCGGTTACGGTATCTGTAACGATGTTACTTCTCGATCAATTGAAGGCGAGAACCCTCTCTATCTTTCCCAAGCAAAGATTTATATTGGATCCACATCTCTTGGACCAGATATAACTCCTGTCTGGCTTGCGCCAACAGCTGACGAGATGATTATTAAGGCAAAAATTCTTCGTGGCGCATCAACTGTGTGGGAAGCACAGACTTCATTAGGGCAGCTCAACAGAACCCTTAAAGATCTCGTTGATTACCTCTTCCGCTGTCAAGATTTTCCTCATGGAGTTATTCTTTCAACCGGAACAGGGATCGTTCCTCCGATGGATATTGCGCTTGCGGCAGGCGACATCGTAGAAATTGA
Organism: Actinomycetes bacterium; assembly: GCA_041303615.1. Classification (GTDB taxonomy): domain Bacteria; phylum Actinomycetota; class Actinomycetes; order Nanopelagicales; family Nanopelagicaceae; genus Planktophila. Next base: position 65,174 of record JBFYOX010000003.1, on the reverse strand, counting down.
TGTCGCTGGCGTGGGTCTACTTTCCAACGTTGTTGAAGTAATTCCAGAGAGAGTGAATTAAATGTCAGAGATAAAGGTCTGGACTCAGTGGTCTGATTTATCCGTGCCACCCGGAGTTACGCTGCTCTCCCCCGAAAACTTTCCTTTAGATTCCTCTGACTTATCGCAGATTGATTTCTATGTTCCGACTTATATGACCGGCGCAAAAGGCCTTTCATATGTAGCGCAGATGACAAACCTAAAAACTTTGCAGATGCCCAATGCTGGGTATGACGACGCACTCGCGCATCTTCGCCCTGGGGTAACTCTTTGTAATGCAGCAGGCGTACATGATGCATCGACTGCCGAGTTAGCTGTTGGTCTTGCCATTGCATCGCGACGAGGTTTTGCTGAATTTATGAAAGAGCAGATGGAAGAGATCTGGGACCACCGACGTTTTCCGGCGCTCTCAGATAGCAAAGTGGGCATCGTAGGTTTTGGTTCGATTGGTAAAGAGATAGCACGCAAATTATCTGTCTTTGATGTTGAGATCACCGCATTTACTCAATCTGGTCGCGATGGAACCCATAAAGTTGAAGAGCTTGATGCGCATCTGCCCTTACTCGATATCGTCATTTTGATTCTCCCCCTCTCTGATTCATCCCGACAGATGTTCGATGCGAGCCGTTTTTCAAAGATGAAGGATGGGGCTCTACTGATCAACATGGCTCGAGGACCTGTTGTAGTCACTGATGCGTTGGTTGCAGAACTTAATTCAAAGCGCATATATGCAGCCCTTGATGTAACTGACCCCGAGCCACTTCCCGCGGGCCACCCACTATGGAAGGCGCCGAACCTGATTCTTGTCCCGCACGTTGGCGGAAATTCTGAGGCCTTTGAACCACGCGGACGTAAGTTAATTGAATCCCAGTTGCAATTACTTTCTCAGGGCAAGCCTCTTGAACATGTGGTGGCCCAGGGCTAGATTTCACAAATGAAAATCGATTCACACCACCACCTCTGGGATCTCTCAATTCGTCCACAGGAATGGATGGTTGGCGAGAACATGGACGCCGTTCGCCGCAACTTCGACGTAAATGATTTACGTTCTGCCATTGCTGGCACCGGAATCGAAAGAACTATCTTGGTCCACGCGACGTCAACTCATGACGAGACCTTCGAGATGCTTGAATTGGCAGCAATCGATCCCACAATCATTGGGGTTGTTGGTTGGGTGAATATTGATTCACCAGATGCGATTAATGTCTGCGAGAAGTACTTGGAAGCAACTGGTGGCAGCTACTTAAAAGGTATTCGTGATGTTGCCCAAGATTTACCTGATTCTAATTATTTATCTAGACCACAATCAATCAAGACCGTTCAGGGGCTTGGCAAGATTGGACTGACATACGACATTCTCACAAAGACTCCAGAGCTTCGGGCAGCTATCGAATTAGTACGTGCATGTCCTGATGTGCAATTTATTCTTGATCATATTTCAAAGCCTTACATTGCTAAGGGCGATATCGAGCCATGGAAATCATTGATTACTGAACTTGCCACCTTTGAAAATGTTTCTTGCAAGATTTCAGGAATGGTTACGGAAGCCAAGTGGAACAATTGGAAGAACTTAGATTTCACACCGTATGTCGATCACATCATTGAGACCTTCACTCCACAACGAATAATGTTTGGATCAGATTGGCCGGTTGCTCTCTTGGCGACTCAGAGTTATTCGGATGTTGTAAGCCTTGCGGAAGCCCTGACATCTCAATTATCCGAGGGTGAGAAGAAGAGCTTCTGGGGTGGCCACGCTAGTTCGAAGTACAAGGTAACAAATCAATAACAATCACTCTTTTTAACCCTTTCTCACCCTAAAAAAGTCCAATAAACCTTGCGAGTACCTAGTCATTAGACCTAGATTACGGACACAGCAATTCGGCTGCTTTTGAAAGGAAACACATGAAGAAAGGTCTACTTTCAGTAGCTGCAGTAGCAGCTCTGGCACTTGTAGCTGGCGTTAACTCTCCAGTTCAGGCTGCAGACAAGACTCTTAAGATCGAATTGATCTCAAAGGGCGAAACACACCAGTTTTGGCAGGCAGTAAAGAAGGGTGCTGAAGATCAGGCTAAGAAGATGAACGCAGAAGTTCACTTCATTGGGCCAGCAGCAGAAACAATGATCGATAAGCAACTCGAAATGCTTGATGCAGCAATTGCACTTAAGCCAGATGCAATCGGTTACGCAGCACTTGGTACAACACAGTCACTTCCAAAGCTCAAGGCTGCTAAGGATGCAGGAATTCCTGTTTACATGTTCGATACAGCTGCTGAGTGCCCAGGTGGAGTTCCAGCATTGGGACCAAAGTCTGATTGCGCACTAGGCGTTGCATACACAAACAGCTTGGCTGCAGGTGCACTTGCTGCTGACTGGATGGCTAAGTCAATCGGTAACAAGGGTAAGGTTTTGGTTGTTGGTCACTCACAGACAAACCAGACAGGTATCGATCGTGCAAAGGGCTTCACAGACCGCATGAAGAAGAAGTACAAGAAGATCAAGCTCCTCACAGTTCAGTACGCTGAAGGTGGAGATGCTCTAAAGGCACAGGAAATCGTTAGCGCAGCACTTGTTGCTAACAAGGACCTCAAGGGTGTCTACGGAACTAACGAAGGTGTTTCAATCGGAGCTGGCCAGGCATTCAAGGCAGCTAAGTTGAAGAAGGGCGCAGTCAAGTTGATTGGCTTCGACTCAGGAAAGCAGCAGATGGCAAACATTAAGTCTGGTCTTCAGACTGGTGCTATCACACAGAGCCCAATGGGTATCGGTGCTAAGACTGTAGAAGCTCTTGTTAACTACGTACGTAACAAGACAGTTCCAAAGAACCTTATCGACACTGGTTTCTACTACTACGATAAGAAGAACATCAACAAGCCAGAAATCGCTGGAAACCTTTACGAATAAGTCGAATTAATTCGACTCTTTTGTAAGAAGTAAAGAGATGATGGCCGAGAGCAATCTCGGCCATCATCCTTTATTATTAATCTCGATTACTTTTCTGAATATCTCGAAATCAACTTAAATTTTTGGGGAATTAACTATGGCGTCAAAACAACTGTTAGCTCTCTCCGGTGTCAGCAAAGAATTCCCGGGAGTAAAAGCACTCAACAATGTAAGTTTTGATCTCAACGAAGGTGAAGTCCACGCAATTGTGGGCGAAAATGGAGCGGGTAAGTCAACGCTCATGAAGATTCTTTCTGGTATCTACAAGAAGGACTCTGGAGAAATTACCTACAAGGGTAAGTCGGTCTCGATTCCGAACCCATTTGAAGCTCAGAAGCTCGGTATCAGCATCATTCACCAGGAGCTTAACTTGATGCCACACCTCACAGTTGCTGAAAACATCTTCATCGGTCGCGAAGATCTACTTCCCGGTGGTGTTTTCCTTGCACGCAGGAAGCAAGTACAAGCCGCAACTGAACTCCTTAAGGAACTTGAACTTAATCTCAATCCAAATGACATCGTTGGCGAGCTCACAATTGCCAAGCAGCAGATGGTTGAAATTGCTAAGGCAGTTTCGTACCGCGGCTCTGTCATCATCATGGATGAGCCAACGTCCTCGCTCACACCAGCTGAAACGGATGCGCTCTTCAAGATTATTCGCACCCTCAAAGCAGCAGGCAAAGGCATTATCTATATCTCTCACCGCCTTGAAGAACTTGAAAAGATTACAGATCGCATCTCGGTTCTTCGTGATGGAGAGTATGTAAAGACTCTTAAAACATCAGAGACAGATATCCCAGAAGTAATCTCCCTCATGGTTGGCCGCAAGGTTGCTCAAGATCAGCGCCCCGAAAATCGCAAGATTGGATCTGAGATTGTTCTCAGCGTTGAAGGTCTATCAGATCGCAATCTACTCAAAGATGTTTCCTTCGAGCTTCGCAAAGGTGAAATTCTCGGCTTTGCAGGACTAATGGGCGCAGGCCGCACAGAGCTTGCTCGCGCAATTATGGGCGCAGATCCAAAGACTGATGGAAAGATCATCCTTCGAGGTAAAGAGGTAAAGATCAAGCAACCTTCTGATGCCGTTGCTGCAGGAATCGGCTATCTCTCAGAAGATCGTAAGCGATTTGGTCTCTTGTTAATCCAAGACATCACCTTCAATGTGATCCTTTCTTCTATACCTCGCTTCTCAAATAAAATTGGATTCCTTAAAGTTAAATCGGCGGCAGGAATCGCGCGTGATTCAATTGCCCAGCTGCGCGTACGTACACCCTCAGAGCGTCAGATCCTCAAGAACCTATCGGGTGGAAATCAGCAGAAAGTCGTTATCGCAAAGTGGCTCACCCGCGATTGCGATGTCTTGATATTCGATGAACCAACACGTGGCATCGATGTTGGAGCAAAAGATGAAATCTATCGATTGCTGACTCAGCTAGCCGAAGAAGGTAAGTCAATCATCATGATTTCATCTGAACTGCCAGAGGTCCTTCGTCTATCAGATCGCATTGCGGTCATGTGCGATGGGCGTCTAACCGGAATCATTGACAATAAAGATGCAGATCAGAACATCATCATGAACCTAGCAACACAATTCAGCGACGACTTAACGACAGCAAACTAGTACGGGAAAAGAGAGAGAAATGTCAGATGTAGCAAAGAAGGCACCACAATCTCAAGAGGTTGGTAAGTTAAAGGCCTTCGTAAAGCGTGAAATCGGAAGAGTTACTGCGCTAGCAAGCCTCGTAGTCATCTTCGTATTCTTTACTATCAGACGCCCCGTCTTCGCTTCCTGGGAGAACGTCTCTGGCGGAATCCTGATGTCAACAACTGTGATCGGCTTGCTTGCTATCGGAGTCACATTCGTCATCATTACCGGCGGTATTGATCTTTCAGTCGGAACAATGATGGCCCTAGTAGGAATCATCGTCGGTAAGACAGTTATGTCGATGGACCTTAATGTGTGGCAAGGTATCTTGCTCGGACTTGTCGTGGGTTCAATTCTCGGTGCCGTAAATGGGCTTCTGATTACCGTTCTTAAGTTGCCTCCATTTATCGCAACGCTTGCAACCATGAAGGGTGCGCAAGGACTTGCGCTGATCATCTCTGACCTCAAGCCAATCCTCTTCACAACAGATGTAAAGGGCTGGGATTCAATCGCTCAGGGAAATATCATCCCTAACCTTCCGAATGCGGTCTTTATTCTCTTGGTAGCAGCCATAGTTGCATCAATCATCCTCAATAAGACAGTTCTAGGTCGCTATACATTCGCAATTGGTTCTAACACTGAAGCTACAAAGCTTTCAGGTGTAAAGGTTGATCGCTGGTTAGTTGCAATCTACGCACTCTGTGGACTATTCGTAGGACTCGCAGCCGTGGTTATGACATCACGCCTTGGATCTGCACAGCCAGATCTAGGTCTTGGCTACGAGCTCGAAGCAATCGCCGCAGTAATTATCGGTGGAACTTCACTTCTTGGCGGTAAGGGAACAATCTCCGGAACCATCATCGGTGCTCTTATCATGTCAGTTCTTATCAACGGACTTCGTATCCTCGAGCTTCAGCAAGAGTGGCAGTACGTCGTTGTTGGTGCAGTTATTCTTCTTGCGGTATACGGAGATAACGTACGTCGCCGTCGTTCAGGTGAGTCGACGCATTAATTAACTATAGAAAAACCCCGCATGGTGAATTCCATGCGGGGTTTTTATTTAAATTTATTTCTTCTCTTCGAGCGTGAGAGCTACTGAGTTGATGCACCAACGTTGATCAGTTGGCACGTCATAACCTTCACCAGAAAATACATGGCCTAGGTGAGATTCACACTGTGCACATTTAACTTCGGTTCGAATTCGTGGAGCTAGTGAGCGATCTTCAAGCAAGATGACAGCATCATCGGCAGATGGGGCATAGAAGGAAGGCCATCCGCATCCAGAGTGAAACTTGGTCTCAGATTTAAAGAGAACGTTCTGACAAGCCTTGCAGCGATAGACGCCGACAGTTTCTGTATCCGTGTATTCACCAGTAAATGGTTGCTCAGTTGCTGCTTCTCGAAGCACTGCATATGAGAGTGGGTCTAAGCGAGCCTTGAGCTCTTCTTCGTTAATTGGAATCACGTTAGTTACTCATTTCTCGAAGGGGTTTGCTCAAAGACCAGAGGCCTAGAACGGCGACAGGGACAGCTGCAAAGAAACATAGCCACCCGTATCCCAGAGTGCCAATAATTACGCCAGCGATTGCACCGCCACCTGCGCCCATTAAATTCATCAAGAGGTCACTTGCTCCTTGCGATGAAGGCCGCAGTTCGGTGGAGACAGATTCAGATAGCGCAGTCGAACCACCAATTAAAGTGCACGACCATCCCAACCCGAGAAGGAATAGCCCGACTCCAAGAGTCAACGAGTCATGAGCATCGGCCGTTCCTGAAATCAGAGATGAGAGAAGAAGAATGACGATGCCGGCTTGAATTATTCTTCTTCGGCCAAAGCGATCGCTCAAACTTCCAATAATCGGTGAGAATGCATACATGCCAAGAATATGAACACTGATCACTAGGCCAATAATGTTGAGGCTCACATCAACATGCGCCATATGAACTGGCGTCATAACCATTACCGCAACCATTGCAACATGTCCGATTGCAATAGATGCGATTGCAAAGAGCGCTCTTGGATTCTTGCTTATTAGTTTCAGTGTTTTGCGTGCAGATAAAAGAACTTGGGACTCATTCTTTGCATCCCGAATGCCCCGTGCAGTGAGGTATGGATCAGGATTGAGAAATAAGCGGATAACGAGAGTTCCTAAACCAAGAGTGATGACCGCCAATATGTATGGTCCCACTAACTTTGGAAGCCCCAACGAAGTTGCTAACGCACCTGATGGGCCCATGAGATTTGGGCCTGCTACTGCGCCAACTGTCGATCCCCACACGACATAAGACAATTGTTTGGAGCGATGCTCATCTTGTGCAAGGTCTATCGCAGCAAAACGCGCCTGATATCCGGATGCAGATGCAGCCCCAACCAAGAATGTTCCAATTAACATTGCAATTAAACTTCTCTGCGAACCGCCAAATATTGCAAATGCCGCACCGATAAATCCAACGAAATAGCCAATTGATAATCCAAGGCGTCGCCCACCACGTTGAGTTAGTTTTGATAGCGGAATTGCCATGGCTGCTGCACCCAGTACGGAACTTGTCTGCGCTAGCCCTGCCAAAGTTTCTGAGTTGGAAATAGATGCGACAAGTAACGATCCTGTTGCGACTGTTCCTGCAACGCCAACACCGCTTAGTACCTGCGTTGTTGCTAAAACCTTAATGGTCCGTCTTTGAAGGTTCTGTGTGCTGATTGAGTCCATTTGCGGAGCCTAACTGAGAGCCTCGATTGCGATTTTCTAGCTTGCAGAAGCTATTGCTAATAATGGTGGCGGGTGAAGGATTTGAACCTTCGAAGGCAGAGCCGGGGGATTTACAGTCCCCTCCCATTGGCCGCTCGGGCAACCCGCCAGGGTCGTACAAGTCTTACGGCGCTTTGGTAGTGCGAGCGTCAAACGATACCTTAGGCGCTTGAACTTTGAAAATCACCAGATAACGCACAGGAGGGCCTAAGCACATGGCTGATAGCAGTTTTGACGTAGTCTCGAAGATTGACCGTATGGAGCTAGATAACGCCATCAATCAGGCGATTCGCGAGATTGATACGCGCTTTGACTTTAAGAACACTGGTGCGAAGGTCGAACTCTCAGGAGACAAGCTCGCGATCGAGGCGGATACAGAAGAGCGCGCAAAGGCAACCCTCGATGTCGTCAAAGATAAGATGATTAAGCGCGGAGTTTCTCTAAAGCACCTTGAAGCAGGCGAACCACAGTTGTCAGGAAAAATCTACAAGATTGCATCAACTCTTAAAGAGGGAATCTCAACAGAGAACGCTAAGAAGGTTGCTAAGTTCTTACGCGATGAAGGTCCTAAATCAATCAAGACCCAGATTCAGGGCGATGAACTTCGTGTTACATCAAAGAGCCGCGATGACTTGCAAGAGGCGATCGAGCAGATCAAGAACGGTAAATTTGATTTTGCTGTTCAGTTTGTTAATTTCCGCTAAGTGAATAGCAAGCGAAGCGAATATTCCTTAGGGCTGATCTTCGGAGTCGGTTCCTATGTATTGTGGGGACTCTTCCCCCTCTACTGGCCTTTGCTTCAACCTGCTAGCCCTTTGGAAATCGTTTCACATCGAGCTGTCTGGACTCTGGTCTTCTGTCTCATTGTTCTAGCTCTCTCAAAACAATTGCACTCCATGATTGCAATTGTTAAGAAGCCAAAGATTATGGCGGCTCTTTTTCTCTCGACTATTTTGGTCTCCATTAATTGGCTTACATATATCTGGGCAACTAACAACGGCCACGTTGTTGAAGCAGCGCTGGGTTATTACATCAATCCATTGATCATCATCGCATTTGGTGTAATTCTTCTTCGTGAAAAGATGAGACCGTTGCAGTGGCTTGCAGTTGGAATCGCAGCTGTCGGCGTTGCAATCCTGACATTTGATTACGGAAGACTCCCCTGGGTTGCTATCTCACTGGCGCTTTCCTGGGGCACTTACGGTCTCGTTAAGAAGAAGCTGGATTTAGGGGCTCTCGATGGCCTTGCAATCGAAACGCTCATCTCCTTGATTCCTTATGCGGGGTACCTGATCTACCTTGGCAATCAAGGATCTGGTCAATTCGGACAGAGCACTGGTTTAACAATTCTTCTCATCAGCGCAGGTGCTGTTACTGCCATTCCATTGTTGCTCTTTAATGGCTCGACAACTCGTCTGCCCTATAGCACCATCGGGTTGCTGCAATACATCACACCAACAATTCAATTCTCAATCGGTGTTTGGGTTCGCCATGAAGATATGCCAGCAGCGCGTTGGATTGGATTCCTAGTTATTTGGTTGGCACTTGCAGCACTTGCTACAGATCTAGTGAGATCAAGCCGTGCGGTCGATAATGGCGTCGCACAAGGAAAATAGAGCCCCTGTAACGTCATTGACCGGCAAAGGTCCGAGCGCAGTTCTTGCATCACGAGCTACCTCGTGCAGCTGCTCACGAGATTGACCAAGTGCATCGTGTGTACGTAAAGTCCTTAATACCTGAGCAACCGTTGTCTCATCTTTAATTGGCGCCTTAAGAAGTTCAATCAATTCGCGATCTTGCGGATTTGTAGAATTCATAACATTAAGGGTCACAAGAGTAGGAACGCCTTCGCGTAAATCTGTTCCTGGGGTCTTTCCTGATTCGTGTGAATCACTGGCGATATCAATTACGTCATCTGCTAATTGAAAGGCGACACCAATTTTTTCACCGAATACTGTGAGGGTCTCTTTAATCTCTGTTGGGGCCCCGCTAACCATTGCACCAAAACGTGCACTTGCCGCAATAAGTGATCCAGTCTTGTCAGCAACAACTTGAAGATAGTGTTCAAGTGGCTCTTCGCCATTTTGCGGTCCTTGAGTCTCCATAATCTGACCGATGACGAGACGTTCAAAAGTTGATGCTTGTAAGCGAACTGCTTCAGGACCAATATCTGCAAGGAGTGCTGAAACTTTTGCAAAGAGGTAGTCACCGGTAAGAATTGCAACGGTATTTCCCCAACGATTATTTGCACTCTCTACTCCGCGACGCAGAGGTGCTTCATCCATAACGTCATCGTGATAGAGGGTTGCAACATGGGTAAGTTCGCAGACAACGGCTGATTCGATAATGCCAAACTTATTCTTATCGCCATAGTGAGAAGCGAGAATAGTCAGCAGCGGGCGAAGTCTCTTGCCCCCAGCAGCGACCAGGTGACGTGAGGTCTCTTCTACGAGGGGGTAATCGCCCTGAATATGGCTAAAGAGCAGGCTCTCAACCTTCTGCATACTCTCTTTGAGTTCAACCTCAAGAGCCGGTGCAATTCCCGGTATGCCAAGTGATGACATTAGCGGGTGAAGAATGCAGTGGAAGCGATGAAATCAATCAGCGGCGCTGGGAATACTCCGAGGATAAGAGTCACAATCGCAGAGATTGTGATGGTGATTGTTGTCAGCGCAGAAGGAATAAGAACGCTAGTTCCATCCTCAATGGGATCCTTGAAGAACATCAACACAATTACACGGATATAGAAGAAGGCCGCGATTGCTGACGAGAGAACACCTGCGATAAGAATCGATGTACTTCCTGACTCGTAAGCAGCTGAGAAGATTGAGAATTTCCCGATAAATCCAGAAGTTAATGGGATTCCTGCAAAGGCAAGTAACAAGAAAGCAAATGTTGATGCAAGAAGTGGTGAACGTTTTCCTAGACCGCTCCAACGATTTAGGTCTCCGACTTCACCGGCTGAATCACGAATCAATGAGACGATTCCAAATGCCCCAACGGTTGCTACGCCATATGCAAAGAGATAGAAGATTGATGAATCTAAACCTGACTTGCTCAGCGCGATAACACCTGCCATCAAGAATCCCGCGTGGGCGATAGACGAATAAGCCAGCATTCGCTTCACATCGCGCTGGGTAATTGCGACTACTGAACCAAAGACCATCGTAATTATTGAAATAACAACGAGTACCGGCTTCCACTGCCACTCTGCATTTGCAAAGGCTACGTAGAAAATTCGAAGGATGGCACCGAATGCCGCAACCTTGGTTGCTGCTGCCATGAATGCAGTGATCGCTGTAGGTGATCCTTGGTAGACATCGGGTGACCACGCGTGGAATGGAACAGCTCCCACTTTGAAGAGAAGGCCGATTGAGAGAAGTGCCATACCGATTAAGAGGAATACATCATTTCCAGATCCACCCACAACACTCGCCTGAATTCCTTCGAGTGTTATTGAACCCGAGTAACCATATAGATATGCAATTCCGAGTAGGAAGAAGGCAGATGAGAACGCGCCAAGTAAGAAGTATTTAAGAGCAGCTTCCTGTGAGGCTAAACGGCGACGTCGTGAAAGACCAGCCATGAGATAGAGCGGTAGTGAGAGAACTTCAAGGGCCACAAAGAGAGTGATGAGGTCTGTTGCGACCGGGAATAAAAGCATTCCAGCAACGGCAAACATCGTCAGAGGGAATACTTCCGTTACGCGAATATCTGCCTGAATTGCACTCTTTTCTTCGTCAGAACCAGGTACAGCTGCCGCAACTGGGGTGAAGTTTTCTTGATCCGAGATTAAAAAGATTGAAAGTATCGCAATAATGAGAATTGCAGCCTGAAGTAAAACTCCAGCACCATCGAAGGCCACTGAACCCATGGCTGCATCAGTAGATGTCTCATTACGAACGCTCATAAGCGCACCGAAGGCAGCCACTAGTGAGAAGAGTGAGATGAATAGTTGAGAAGAGTGGCGTGCAGCGCGTGGAGCAAATGCCTCAATGAGAACGCCAATAAGAGCGCCAGCAAAGACAATCAAGATGGGAGCTAGCTGTGCATAGTTGAGATATGGCGATGTAAATTCCACTTACTTACCTGCGCTATCTGATGGAGTTGGATCTGTAAATCCCTGCATCTCAAGGACATGTGCCGATGCGGGATTAATGACATTGAGTAGTGGAGCTGGGTAGAAGCCAAGTGCAACGATGACTGCAATAACTGGAGCAATCGCAAACTTCTCGCGAAGATTAAGATCGGGAAGGTTTTCATTGCCTGGAGCAATTGGGCCATGAAGCGCCTTCTGCACTGGAATCAGGATGTAGAGCGCAGCGAGAACGATTCCGAAGGTCGCAATTACTGCAGCAACCGGGTATCGCGTAAATGTTCCGACAAGAACCAGGAATTCGCTGACGAAGCTTGAGAGGCCAGGTAGCGCAAGTGATGACATTCCTGCGATGAAGAATGACCAAGCCATTACTGGGGTAACTCGCTGTAAACCACCAAAGTCAGAGATGGTTGAAGATCCGCGGCGTGAAGCCATCCACCCAGCAACAATAAAGAGCGCTGCAGTAGAGAAGCCGTGGTTGAACATATAGAGAGTTGCACCACTATGGCCTTGCGTGGTCATAGCAAAAATTCCCATTGTGATAAAACCGAAGTGAGATATCGATGTATAAGCGATGAGGCGCTTAATATCTTTCGCACCAATCGCAAGGAAAGCACCGTAAATAATTGAGATTACGGCAAGGGTAATTATCAGTGGAGTAAATGTTCTGCTTGCATCTGGGAACAAGGAGAGACAGAAACGAATCATTCCGAATGTTCCAACTTTATCTAATACGCCTAATAGCAAGACAGAAGTTCCCGGAGTAGCTGAAGCCGCTGCATCTGGAAGCCATGTATGGAGTGGCCATAGAGGAGCTTTAATTGCGAAGGCGATGAAGAATCCAAGGAAGAGCAAGTTCTGAGTAGTGGAGCTCATGTAATTGTGCATCTCAGATAACTTTGTAATGTCGAATGTGTGTCCGCCATTTTCTCCTGAGATTACGTAGAGGCCGATGATTGATGCAAGCATCAAGAGACCACCAAAGAGACTGTAGAGAAGGAACTTCACCGCTGCCGCTGCTCGCTCGCCTGTTCCGTACCCCCCAATAAGGAAGTAGACAGGGATTAACATCGCTTCAAAGATTACGTAGAAGAGGAATACATCGGTAGCTGCAAAGACGCCGATCATCATTGTCTCGAGAACCAAGATGAGTATGTAGAAGACCTTGGCTGACCAGCGGCCGCCCTCAGACTCGTTCCACCCAGCTAAAACAACGATTGGCGCAAGAAGAACCGACATCAAGATTAGGACTAGCGAAAGTCCATCAACGCCGACTGCATAATTAATCCCAAAAGAAGGAATCCACTCGACCGATTGAACAAACTGGAATGAAGTATTTGAAGAGTCAAAGTTAAACCAAGTGAGAATGCCAGTGACTGCAACAAGCAGTGTTGTGGCAAGCGCTGCCTGCTTGATGCGCAGAGTTTGTTCAGTTGGGATTACAGCAATTAGAAGCGTCCCAAGGATTGGGAGCAACATCATTGTATTTAGTGAGTTCATTGTGTAACCACCCAAATTCCAGCAATCAGTGCGATTGCGCCGATAAGAATGAGCACTGCATAGCTACGCGCAAAACCTGTTTGAGTCTTGCGCAATTCAGAGCCAGCGCCAATCGCAGTGCGACCTACCAATCGAACTGTTCCATCGATAACAAGGTCATCAGTCTTAACGAGCCCACTAGTGAGAGCCTGTCCTGGACGCATAAATAGCGCCTCATTGATTGAATCTTGCATCAAATCCTTACGTGCAATTCTTGTAAAGATAGAGACGTTCTGAGGCGCTTCTGCATCAACTTCTGAGAATTGATACTTGGCGAGTGCAATACCAACGCCAATGAGAACTGCTGTCAGAGCCATTCCTGAGACAACTATTGGCTCGAGAAGATGTTCTTCATGATGATCGCCATGATCGCCAAATACTGGGTTGATCCAATTCGCAAGTGCATCCCCCTTTGTGAAGAGGAATCCAGTAGTTACAGAACCAATTGCAAGAATTGCCATTGGAAGCCACATAAGAATTGGTGATTCGTGAGGATGTTGATTGTCATCCCATCGCTTTGGTGAAGTAAAGGTGAGAACCATTACACGAGTCATGTAGAAAGCTGTAATTGCAGCCCCGAGAAGAGTTGTTGACCCCAAAAGAATTCCCTTTAATCCCCCTGCATTAAATGCAGTTTCAATAATGAGATCCTTTGAATAGAAGCCCGCAAATGGCGGTACTCCGATGATTGCAAGGTAGCCGAGCCCAAATGTAATGAATGTGATTGGCATAAATTTGCGAAGAGCGCCATAGCGCCGCATATTCACTTCATCATTCATTCCGTGCATAACTGAACCTGCGCCCAAGAACATTCCTGCCTTAAAGAATCCGTGCGTCAACAAGTGCATGATTGCAAATGCATAACCTGCAGGTCCAAGTCCGGCAGCAAGAATCATGTAACCAATCTGCGACATGGTTGAAGCAGCCAGTGCTTTTTTGATGTCATCTTTAGCAGTACCCACAAGGGCACCGAATAGAAGCGTGATTGCTCCAACGATGACGACAAGAAGTTGCGCTGTTGGAGCGGCATCAAAGATGAAGTTAGAGCGCACAATCAGATAGACACCTGCAGTAACCATTGTCGCTGCGTGGATGAGAGCCGAGACAGGTGTTGGGCCAGCCATGGCATCGCCAAGCCATGCTTGCAGTGGGAACTGAGCAGACTTTCCGGCGGCTGCAACCAACAACATAATTCCAATTCCGGTAAGAGCTGCCTCTGATGCGTGGTGAGACGCTTCTTCAACCCCGCTAAATGAAACAGAGCCGAGAGAGGCAAAGGCGATCATGATTGCAAGTGATAGACCCATATCGCCGATACGGTTCATTACAAATGCCTTCTTCGATGCAGTTGCATAAGCGGGCTTCTGATTCCAGAAACCAATCAAGAGATACGAGGCAAGACCCACGCCTTCCCAGCCCACATAGAGGTTGAGATATGAATCGCCCAGTACCAGCAAGAGCATCGAGGCAATAAAGAGGTTGAGGTATGCAAAGAATCTGCGGCGGTTCTCGTCGTGAGACATATATGAGATCGAATAAATATGAATCAGAGTTCCCACACCCGTAATGAGGAGCACGAAACAGATCGAGAGTTGGTCCAGAAGTAACCCAGCATCGATATTAAATGTTCCAACGCTAATCCAAGTAAAGAGCTTTTGTCCGACAGCGCGTTCTTCGGTTGAGCGAGCCAGCATCTCGTTAAGTTGATAGAGACCAACTGCGAATGAACCAGCAGACATCGCCGTACCGAGCAAGTGACCCCATTTATCCGCGCGACGACCTGCAAGTAAAAGGATGAGAGCGCCCGCGAGTGGCAGTGCGATGAGATATACGAGTGAGTTAGAGGTCGTCATCTTTATCGCTTCAACAAACTAGCATCATCAACAGATGCTGATCGACGTGAACGGTAAATCGCCACGATAATTGCAAGGCCAACTACAACTTCACAGGCGGCAACAACCATTGTAAAGAATGCAACTACTTGTCCTTCAAGACTTCCGTTGATTCGGGCAAAGGTAACGAGAGTTAGATTGGCTGCGTTAAGCATAAGTTCGACACACATAAAGACAACGATTGCATTGCGACGGAGAACAACACCGACTGCACCAATAGTAAAGAGCAGCGCTGAGACGTAGAGATAGTTATACGGATTCATTACTTCTCCTCCGTGACAGTGTTATCAACTTCGCCGAGTTCAAATGACTTTGATTCCAAGATATCTCCACGAGCCTTGAGCGTTGCAGAGATTGATGTCGCCGCAGCACTTCCGTCTGGAAGTAGCGCAGGCACATCGACCGCGTTGTGGCGAGCAAATACACCAGGACTTGGAAGTCCTGCCGCTGCCCCGATTGGTCCAGATCTAAATCGTGCAATCGATTGTTCGCGCTGTGTTGGGCGAGCAACAGTTCTTTGGTGATGTGCAAGAACCATCGCGCCAAGGGCCGCGGTAATCAGAAGTGCTGAAACAACTTCAAATGGGAAGACGTAGTCAGAGAAGAGCTTCTGAGCCAAACCCTCAACATTGCCATCTGCATTTGCTTCGGCCAGTCCATAAGCCGGACGGCCAAGAGTGGCACGACCGATTAAAGATACGAATATTCCGCCAAAGCCGACTGCCGCTGTAATGGCAATCGGACGTAGCCCAGAAATTGTTTCGGAAAGCGAATCAGATGCATCCACACCGACGAGCATCAGAATAAATAGGAAGAGCATCATTACTGCGCCCGTATAGACGACTATCTGAACAATTCCGAGGAAGAGCGCATCCTGGGCGATGTAGAAGATCGCCAAAGTAATCATTACCCAGGCAAGCAAAAGTGCAGAGTGAACGGCTTTCTTAACAAGGAGCATTCCGAGGGCAGCGATTACTGAAAGTGGTGCAAGCACCCAGAACATAACGGCTTCAGGAGTTTGGATTTCTAGCATTAGTTCTGTCCCTGAGCTTGGCTTGGATGGGCTTCTTTAACATCTCCGTTGTAATAATTTGTATCCGTCATACCTGGATACATTGGATGCGGAGGCGCAAGCATTCCCTGACGAAGTGGCGCAAGGAGATCTTCCTTCTCGAAGATCAACTTCTCGCGTTTGTCATCTGCAAGTTCATACTCATTGGTCATTGTTAGCGCACGAGTTGGGCATGCTTCAACGCAGAGACCGCAGAAAATGCAGCGAAGGTAGTTAATTTGATAGACCGCACCATGACGTTCACCAGGTGAGAGTTGATTTCCAGGCGTGTTGTTTCCGCCTTCAACAAAGATTGCATCTGCAGGACATGCCCATGCGCAAAGTTCACAACCAATACATTTTTCAAGACCATCTGGGTGGCGATTGAGCTGGTGGCGACCATGAAAACGTGGAGCTGTAGGAGCTTTTACATCTGGATACTGAACAGTCTGATTCTTCTTAAACATCGTTGAGAAGGTGACCCAGAAACCCTTAGCTTGCTTACCAAGCGATGCTGGCCCTGGCTGTTCAACTTCCACAAATGGAACAGAGTTGATATCCAGCCCTTGCTTATCAATCTCTAAATTCTTCTGTGGCTCAATGAAATCAGTCATTATTCGCCTCCTGGGATGCGTGTGGCGCTGACGCTCATAGAGCTAGCGTTGGGAAGAGATGGAACAGGGAAATCTGGAGCCTCACCTTCTGGAAGTGGCTCACGTGATTTTTCCTTGCTTCGATCCGACAGAGATGAAATCGCCATGACGATTAAGACGATCCCAACTGCGAAGGCAACCAAGACTGCGCGGCTTGCGCCCTCTTGTTGTAGAACGCGCAGTGTTGCAACAACCAGGATCCAGATAAGTGAGACTGGAATAAGAACTTTCCAGCCAAACTTCATGAATTGGTCATAACGCATTCGTGGAAGAGTTCCACGAAGCCACATAAAGATAAAGAAGAAGAAGTTAACCTTTGCAAGGAACCAAACGAATGTGAACCACCCGCCTAGCCATTGCTCAGTAAAGCCAAGTCCTGGAAGTGCGTGATATCCACCCAAGAAAAGAGTTGTAGCAAGTGCAGAAACTGCAATGATATTTACATACTCAGCGAGGAAGAAGAGCGCGAACTTGAGTGATGAATACTCAGTGTGGAAACCGCCAACAAGCTCGCCTTCAGCCTCTGCAAGGTCAAACGGTGCACGGTTCGTTTCTCCAACCATTGAGATCACGTAGATCACAAATGATGGAAACAGAACAACTGCATTCCAGAAGTTTTCATGTTGCGCCCCAACAATCGTTGAAGTCGACATAGAACCTGCATAAATGAATACCGCAACAAGTGAGAGACCCATCGCAACTTCATATGAAATTACTTGAGCACTTGAGCGAAGACCGCCAAGTAGTGGGTATGTAGACCCTGAAGACCAGCCCGCAAGCACTACGCCATAGACACCGATTGATGTCACGGCAAGCACGTAGAGAACTCCAACAGGGAGGTCTGTGAGTTGAAGTGCTGTCTGTTGCCCAAAGAGATTAACTTCACCGGTCATTGGAATCACTGCGAAGGCCATAAAGCACATCGCAGTTGCAATGATTGGTGCGAGGATGAAAACAACTTTATCTGCCGCCGCAGGAATTATGTCCTCTTTCAGCGCCAGCTTTACGCCATCCGAGAGCGATTGAAGAAGTCCAAATTTTCCGACACGGTTTGGGCCGGTACGAAGCTGCATCTTTGCTAGAACACGGCGTTCAGTCCAAACAGCCATCAACGTTGAAAGAACGCAAATAATAAAGACGATCAGCGCCTTTACTACGATGATCCAACCCGGATCTTTTCCTATGAGCTCTGTTGTTGTCATGCCTTCACCACCGTAACTACATCGCCATGAACTGCATCGAGTGAGATTAAAGTTTGTGATCCAAAAGAGTTACGTGGAACCCAGACTGCATCATCGTGAACATCTTCAACGAGAGCAGGAAGTGTGATTGATCCCTGTGCATTTGAAATTCTGACTTGAGTACCAGTTGTTACCCCAATTGAATCTGCCCGCTTTGGAGAAATCACCGCAACAGTTGGGCGACGTGTTCCTGCCAAGTTATCTTCACCCTTTTGAAGTGATCCCATGTCGAGCAATCTGCGCCATGAAGTCAGAAGCGCTTCATTTCCTGAAACTGCCTTAGGTGCGACAGATGAAACAGGTGCAAGTTGTGCGCGTGCCCCATCCCACTTACCTAGTTGGTTAAATTCGCGAGCTGATGCTGTGACTGTGCCAAGCATGATGGATTCGCCCATTGCATCTGCGATCATTGAAAGGATGCGAACATCGCTGCGGTTCTGAGAATCCGCAACTGCCTTGTCAAATGCACGTGCGCGGCCCTCCCAGTTAAGGAAGCTTCCGCTTTTTTCGGTAATCGCTGCAACAGGAAGCACTACATCTGCAACTGCTGTAACCGAACTTGGTGCAATCTCAAGGGAAACGACAAATGCTTTCTTGAGTGCATCAAGAGCCTGGCTGCCATGGTGAAGATCGTGAACATCTACGCCGCCAATAACTACGGAATCTAATTCGCCTTGAGCAAGAGCAGCGATGATCTCTGAAGTTGATCGTCCTGATGTTGCAGGAAGGGTCTCAACGCCCCACGCTGCTGCGATATCTACACGTGCTGCTGCATCAGAGACTGGTCGTCCTCCTGGAAGAAGATTTCCAATTGCTCCTGCTTCGAGCGCTCCACGCTCGCCTGCGCGACGTGGAATGTAGGCAAGCTTTGCGCCGCTCTTTGCAGCAAGTGCTGCAACTGCAGAAAAAAGTCCCGGAGTCTCAGATGCGCGTTCTCCGACGAGGATTACAGACTTTGAAGTCAGCGATAAAGCGGCAACTGCAGCGCCTTCAGATCCTGGTGCAACCTTAATAAAGTCAGCCTTTAACTTATCCATAGCAATAGATTGCTTGGTTGCAACTGAAGTGACCTTCAGAGCACGCTTCTTAAAGTTCTTATTGAGGCGAAGGAAGACGATTGGTGATTCTTCTTCTGGCTCGAATGAGATAAGGGCTACATGATCGGCGTTATCGATATCTTGGTACGTTGTAGATGAACCGGCAACATATGCAGCAAGGAAGTCACGTTCTTCATCTGATGTAACGCGTGCGCGGTAATCAATATCGTTTGTGTGAAGTGCGATGCGAGCAAACTTTGAATATCCGTAAGCATCTTCAGTGGTTACGCGCCCGCCTGTAAGAACTGCTGCTCGCTTTCCCTTAAGTCCGGCAGCAGCGGCAGCAAGCGCCTCAGGCCATGATGCTTGAACAAGAACGCCTTCAGAATTTCGCACAAGTGGGTGAGTTAAACGATCAAGTGCAGTGACATATTTAAATGCCCAGCGACCTTTATCGCAGTTCCACTCTTCATTTACAGATGCATCATCACCAGCGAGGCGACGAAGAGTCTTTCCGCGACGAACATCGGTGCGCATATCGCAACCTGAGGCGCAGTGTTCGCAAGCAGATGGGGTTGAAACTAAATCGAATGGACGTGCACGGAATCGATATGAAGTGCCTGTCAGTGCGCCGACTGGGCAGATCTGAATAGTGTTTCCTGAGAAGTACGATTTAAATGGATCGTTCTCGTAGATACCGACCTGCTGCAGTGCGCCGCGTTCGTTAAGAGTAATAAATGGATCTGATGCAATCTGTGCGGAAAAACGTGTGCATCGCGCGCAGAGAACACAGCGTTCGCGATCGAGAAGAACTGATGAAGAGATTGCAATTGGCTTTTCAAATGTGCGCTTATATCCATCTAGGCGTGCATCTGGGCGACCATTGCTCATCGCCTGGTTCTGCAAAGGACACTCTCCACCCTTATCGCAGACCGGGCAATCAAGTGGGTGGTTACCAAGAAGTAGCTCCATCACACCCTTCTGCGCCTTATCTGCAACAGGAGATGTGAGCTGAGTTTTTACAATCATATTTGGCTCTACAGGAATCGTGCAGGATGCCTGTGGCTTTGGAAATGCGCGACCATTGATTTCGACATCAACGAGACATTGACGGCATGCGCCAACGGGATCAAGAAGTGGGTGATCGCAGAAACGTGGAATCTGAATTCCGAGTTTTTCCGCTGCACGAATGATCAGAGTGCCCTTTGGAACTGAAACTTCAAAACCATCAATAACGACGGTGATGAGCTCTACTGCAACTGCAGACTCTTGCGTTGTAGTCATTAGTTCACCGCCCCAGCAAAGAGAGTTGATTTCACTGGATCAAATGGGCAAGCACCATTTGATACGTGCGCGATGTACTCGTCGCGGAAATATTTAATTGAAGATGTGATTGGGCTTGTTGCTCCATCACCAAGTGCGCAGAATGAACGGCCCATGATGTTGTCGCAGAGATCGAGAAGTTTTTCGAGATCTGCTTCAGTGCCTGTTCCGTTTTCTAGATCGCGAAGGATCTGAACAAGCCACCAAGTGCCCTCACGACAAGGTGTGCACTTTCCGCATGATTCGTGCTTATAGAACTCTGTCCAGCGAAGCACTGCACGAACAACGCATGTTGTCTCATCAAAGATCTGTAACGCTTTTGTTCCGAGCATTGAGCCCGCTGCCGCGACACCTTCGTAATCAAGTGGGGTATCAAGGTGAGCATCAGTAAAGAGCGGCGTTGAAGATCCACCCGGTGTCCAGAACTTGAGCTTATGTCCATTGCGAACACCGCCTGCGAGTTCAAGAATCTCGCGCAAAGTAATTCCGAGAGGCGCTTCAAATTGTCCGGGGTTATTTACATGTCCTGAGAGTGAGTAAAGAGTTGCACCCTTTGACTTCTCTGTACCCATTGATTGGTACCACTCAGCACCGTTATTAATAATTGCAGGGACTGCTGAAATTGATTCGACATTGTTAACAACAGTTGGTCGCGCATAGAGACCTGCAATTGCAGGAAACGGTGGGCGAAGACGTGGTTGTCCACGGAAGCCTTCGAGTGAATCAAGGAGCGCTGTCTCTTCGCCGCAGATATATGCACCTGCGCCAATATGAAGAGTTACATCAATTCCATTACCAAGATGGCCCGCCTTGTATGCATCAGCAATCGCTGCATTGAGGCGACGAGCAACATGTGTTACTTCACCGCGGATATAAATAAATGCACGCTTTGCTCGAATTGCATGGCAAGCGATGATGCAGCCTTCAACTAATACGTGGGGGTTCGCCATCAAGAGCGGCATATCTTTACAAGTGCCTGGCTCTGATTCATCAGCATTTACAACGAGGTAATGATCCTTGTCATCTCCTTGTGGGATAAATCCCCACTTCATTCCGGTTGGGAAGCCTGCGCCACCGCGACCGCGAAGTCCTGAATCTTTTACAAGTTGGATGACTGCATCCGGATCCATTGCAAGAGCTTTTTTAGAAGCTGTATATCCACCATGACGCGTGTATGCCTCAATTGTGAATGAATCCTTCTCATCCCAGTGTGCAGAAAGGATAGGAGTTAACTTTGACATTACTTACCTTCCTTTGAAAGCTTAAGTCCGAGAAGAGTTGCTTCACCTGCTTGAACGCCTTCGCGTGCAAGGCCATCATCTAAACCGGCAAGAACTGCTGACGCTTCTTTATATGTAACAAGTCGATTTGGTCCACGAGTTGGTGCCGGCGGATTTCCTTGACGTGCACCATCTACAAGAGCCTTTGCAGATTCAACTGTCTGGTTGTCGTAGAACTCCCAGTTTGCCATGACAACTGGCGCATAATCGCAAGCTGCATTGCACTCGATATGCTCGAGTGAAACCTTGCCATCTGCTGTAACGCCATCATTTTCAACGCCAAGGTGCTCTTTAAGTGCAGAGAAGATTGCATCTCCGCCCATTACTGCGCACAAGGTATTTGTGCAGACGCCTACGTGATATTCGCCGACAGGTTTGCGCTTGTACTGTGTATAGAAAGTAGCTACAGCAGATACTTCAGCGGTTTCGATTTCAAGAATCTCTGAAATTGTTTCGATGCCCTCGTTGGTGACATAACCTGAAACTGATTGCACATAGTGCAGCAAAGGCATGATTGAAGAACGTGTGCGTGGGTAGCGCTTAACGATTGATTGCATTACTTCACGATTGAGAGTCATTAGCGGTCCACTCCTCCCATAACAGGATCGATAGAAGCAACTGCACCGATGATGTCGGCGACCATGCCACCTTCGCTCATCGCTGATGTTGATTGCAAGTTGTTAAATGAAGGTTCGCGGAAGTGAACGCGGTATGGACGTGTTCCGCCATCAGAGACAACATGCGCTGCAAGTTCACCACGAGGTGATTCGACAGCTGCATAAACCTGACCCGCAGGAACACGGAATCCTTCAGTTACAAGTTTGAAGTGGTGGATGAGTGACTCCATTGAAGTTCCCATAATTTCGCGGATGTGATCAAGTGAGTTGCCGAGTCCATCTGCACCAAGTGCGAGCTGTGCAGGCCATGCAATCTTCTTATCTGCAACCATGACTGGCTGACCTTCAAGCTTGTCGAGCTTATCGATTGCTTGTTCAATGATTCGAAGTGATTGCTCGAGCTCGGCCATACGCACCAGGAAGCGTCCATAGACATCAGCGGTATCTGCTGTGATGACATCGAATTCGTAATTTTCATATCCGCAGTAAGGCTGCATCTTACGTAGATCCCAAGGAAGTCCAGCAGAGCGAAGAACTGGTCCCGTAATTCCAAGTGCTGTACATCCCGCAAGATCGAGGTAGCCAATACCTTCTGTGCGCTTCATCCAGATCGTGTTTCCGATGAGCAACTGTGCGTTGTCATTGAAGTTCTTGCGTAGTGATTTAACAACTTCGCGAAGCTTTGTATTCATGCCTGCTGGAAGATCTTGTGAAACTCCACCTGGGCGGACATAGGCCATATTCATGCGAAGACCAGTGATCTCTTCGAAGGTATCGAGAACGATTTCACGATCGCGGAAGGCGAAGAACATTGGCGCCATTGCACCTAGCTCGAGGGCTCCGGTACCGAGTGCGACCATGTGTGAAGAGATGCGGTTGAGCTCCATCATTAGAACGCGAATTACTGATGCGCGCTCTGGGATATCGTTTGTAATTCCCAATAGCTTTTCAACTGCGAGACAGTAGGCGGTCTCATTGAAAATTGGTGAGAGGTAATCCATACGAGTTGCAAATGTGACCGCCTGGGTCCAGTTGCGAAATTCGATGTTCTTCTCGATACCTGTATGTAGATATCCAATACCTGTTCTTACCTCTGTAACTGTTTCGCCTTCAAGTTCAAGAACGAGACGTAGTACGCCGTGCGTTGATGGGTGCTGTGGACCCATATTGACGATGATGCGCTCTTCTTTTGATTCTCCGATTTCAGAGACGAGTGAATCCCAATCTCCGCCAGTAACTGAGAAGACTGTGCCTTCAGTTGTTTCGCGTGATGATGCGTATGGATCGAAGGTGGTTGTCACTGATAGCTCCTGCGGTTTGAAGGTGCCGGTGTTGTCGCACCCTTGTACTCAACGGAAATTCCACCAAGTGGGTAATCCTTACGTTGTGGATGCCCATCCCAATCATCGGGCATCAAAATGCGAGTAAGTCCTGGGTGGCCATCAAAAATGATTCCGAACATGTCGAAGGTTTCGCGTTCGTGCCAGTTGTTTCCGGCCCAGACGTTTACGACGGATGGAATATGTGGATCGAGATCTGATGTTGCTACTTCGAGACGAATACGTTGATTCTTTGTCATAGATAGCAATGGGTAAACAGCAACAAGTTCTGAACCTGTGCGATCTGGATAGTGGACACCAGATACACCCATGCACATTTCAAAGAGCAACTTATCACGCAAAATTTGCGCAACTTCAACAAGACGTGATTTCTTAATATGGAGTGTGAGTTCTCCGCGATCTACAACAACGCGTGTAATTGCATCAGAGAAATCTGGGTATGCGCGCTCTAGATCATCTGCAACCTGGTCAAAGTAGCCGCCAAATGGGCGTTCTGTAGAGCCGGTAGCGGCAGCTGTACGGACAAGTCCGCCATAGCCTGAAGTATCTCCGGTGCCAAAGGCTCCGAACATACCTGTTTGTTCTTCGCTCATTTAAGCCAGCAATCCCTTCATCTGGATTGTTGGCTTCGCATTTAACGCTGCGAGTTCAACTTCTTTAATAACCGCTTCGCGATTGGGGCCTAGCTTTGTATCGCTAATAAGAGTGTGTAGCTTGATGATTGCATCCATCAACTGCTCTGGACGTGGTGGGCAACCTGGAAGATAAATATCGACCGGAACAACGTGATCAACGCCCTGCACAATGGCGTAGTTGTTAAACATTCCTCCAGATGAAGCACATGCGCCCATTGAGATAACCCACTTAGGTGCTGTCATTTGATCGTAAATCTGACGTAGAACTGGTGCCATCTTCTGCGATACGCGACCAGCAACGATCATGAGATCTGCCTGACGAGGTGATGCAGAAAAGCGCTCCATACCGAAGCGCGAAATATCATGTTTTGGCGCTGAACCAAGAGCCATCATTTCAATTGCACAACATGCAAGACCAAATGTTGCAGGCCATACAGAGCTCTTGCGCATGTAGCCAGCAAGACCTTCTACAGTTGAAAGTAAAACTCCGCTTGGTAATTTATCTTCTAGACCCACGAATTAATCCCATTCCAATCCGCCGCGACGCCATACATATGCATATGCAATAAATACAGTGCCGATAAAAATTGCCATCTCTACGAGTCCGAAGAGACCAAGCTGGTCGAAAGTAACAGCCCATGGATAAAGAAATACGATTTCAATATCAAAGACGATGAAGAGCATTGCTGTAAGGAAGTACTTGACAGGAAAACGTCCACCTTGAAGTGCCTGTGGAGAAGGTTCAATTCCACATTCGTAAGCTTCTTGCTTAGCGCGGTTATAGCGAGCGGGACCTGTGACGGCAGCGATCGCTACTGAAAAAGCAGCAAAGCCAAAGCCAATCGCGAAAATCACGAAAATTGGGATATATGGGTTTGCGCTCACGAGCGAAATACTAAACGCAATCTAGAGGGCCTGAAACAATTACGGCTTGCGGGCTTTGTGAACTGCGACAACCCCACCAGTGAGATTGCTCCACGTGACATCGACCCAGCCAGCGGCCTTGATTTTCTCGGCGAGCGCTGCTTGATCTGGCCATGCCCGAATCGATTCAGCGAGGTAGATATAGGCATCTGGGTTCGATGAAGTCTTTGAGGCGATTGCGGGAAGTGCCCTCATGAGGTAATTGGTGTAAATAGTACGAAACGGACCAAAGGTAGGACTCGAGAATTCGCAGATGACGATCTCCCCGCCAGACTTAGTGACTCGGAGCATCTCCGCGAGCGCCTTCTCGGTATTTTGGGTATTTCGAAGACCAAAGGAGATAGTTACCAGGTCAAATTCACCATCTTTGAAGGGCAGATTGAGCGCATCAGCCCTGGTAAAGGGTAGGTGGGGGCGAGCCTTACGCCCAGCCTCAAGCATTCCCTCGCTGAAATCAGCTGGGATGACTTCGGCTCCCGCAGCCGCTAGCGGCTCTGAGCTCGAGCCGGTGCCGGCAGCCAAGTCGAGAATCTTCATTCCTGGACGGGGGGCGATGATCTTTGTGGTGGCCCGGCGCCAAGATTTAGTCTGGCCGAGGCTCAAGAGGTCATTGACGAGGTCATAGCGCTTGGCGACCCCATCGAACATCGCTGCGACTTCGTCCGGGTTCTTATCCATATTGGCGCGTGACATGCCCTTATTGTCGCTGAGAGTAGGCTCTGGACACAACTTGAAGTCGATTGCTTAATCGAGAGGAGCTATCTGATGTCACTTCATCAAGGATCACTGCGAGCGACAGTATTTCCTCGCAGCAGCGCTTTGACTCAGGCTCTCTTTGTGATGGGTGGAGTTGGATTTATTACTTTGATGGCACAGGTTGCGATTCCGGTTCCGGGTTCTCCCGTTCCAGTAACTGGCCAGACACTCGCCGTACTCTTAATCGGAACAACTTACGGCGCTCGCCTTGGTGTGATGACTTTTGCAACGTATCTCCTTGCGGGTATCGCTGGGGCTCCCGTCTTTGCACCATCTGCAAGTGCCGCAAACCACGGAATCGATCGCTTACTTGGTGCAACAGGTGGTTATCTAGTGGGAATGTTTGTTGCATCACTAGTACTTGGATATCTCGCAGACCGCAAAGCAGATCAAAAATTTAAAACTTCATTTCCAGCGCTTTTCCTCGGTGATGCAATCATCTTCTTCTTTGGACTTACATGGTTGCACTTCTCGCTTGAGCTCTCATGGTCTGCAACTTTTGCCGCAGGACTCACACCATTTATCTTCGGAGAACTACTTAAGATTGCAATCACCGCGACATCACTGCCGCTCATCTGGCGCAAGATTTCACGCACTCTGAATAAGTAATTTAATTTCTCAATGACCCCATTAATTCCCGTCACCACTTCTCGGATTGGCGACCATCTTCCACTCCTTGATTTACTTCCCGCTGAAGAACAAATGTCATGGGTTAGAGGCGGCGAAGGTCTCGTTGGCTGGGGAGTTCATGCCACAACCAAGGTCTCGGGGCGCAACCGCTTTGAAGATGCCCGCAAGTGGTGGCATCAACAACTCGAGACCTTCTCAATCTCCAACTCTGTTCATGGAAGCGGTACAGGGCCTGTTCTCTTTACTTCTTTCTCTTTCGATAGAAATCAAGAATCCGTAATTGTTATTCCTAAAGTTGTTGTGGGTCAGAAAGGTTCGAGCTCTTGGATTACCTGGATAGGAAGCGATTCACAGCCCCAACTTCCAGAGTCCGCAGCCGCTATAACTCCTGCAATTTTCGCCTTTGGTGAAGGAACGCTGACCGCAGATGAGTGGAAGAAGCGAGTAACTGAAGCCATCAATAGAGTTAAAGCCAACACCGTAGATAAAGTAGTTCTTGCTCGCGATATCGTCGCAAAATCAGAATCTGAAATTGATACTCGTCCAATACTTAAGAAACTTTCATCTGAGTATCCATCAACGTGGGTCTTCTCTGTAGATGGTTTAGTTGGTGCGACGCCTGAGCTGTTGCTTCGCCTTTCTCGCGGAATGGTTACTTCGCGCGTGCTTGCCGGAACAATTCCAAAGACCGGTGATGATGAGAAGGATTTGGCTCTTGCCGCATCGCTTGCACGATCATCGAAAGATTTAGAAGAGCACGAATACGCCGTTAGATCTGTCGCTGATGCACTTGATCCATTCTGTTCTTCAACAAACGTTCCAGAATCTCCATTTGTACTTCACTTAGCAAATGTGATGCACCTTGCCACCGATGTAACAGGTGCTTTGATTGAATCAAAGCAACACGTTGATGCATTTTCACTCCTAAAGAATCTTCATCCATCTGCTGCTGTGTGTGGAACTCCGCGCAATATCGCTTTTGATGTTATCGATGAAATCGAGGGCATGGACCGCGGTCGCTACGCAGGACCTGTAGGTTGGATTGATGCAAGTGGTGATGGAGAGCTTGGTATTGCACTTCGCTGTGGTCAAATTAGTGGTCGAGAAATTCGAATCTTTGCAGGTTGTGGAATCGTCGCAGCATCAAATCCTGAAAAGGAAGTTGAAGAAAGTAATGCCAAGATGATTCCAATGCGCTCTGCGCTACATGGATGAGATGCTCTTATAAATTCCTTGCAATGCATCCGCATTTGATTCGCGGTCTGGAACTTTTACAACCACAACGCTGAGACCGATAACCGGTTTCTTAAACTCCGCTAGAATTTCGGCTTTGCTGACAACTGTCGAAGCATTGATTCCAAATGACTTTGCAAGTGCCACGAGATCTAAGTTGTGAGGGGTTCCAAAAACCGCCTCAAACCCTTCGACTCCGCGCTGACTAAGGGTCGAGAAGATTCCGCCGCCATTGTTATCAATCACAAAAATCCTGAGATTGATATCTTCATTGTGAATCAAGCCTGTTAGATCATGGAGAAAACCTAGATCGCCGAGCACCGCAACTGTTGAACTTCTCTGTGAAGCTATTCCTAATGCAGTTGAAATATTTCCATCGATTCCGGCAAGGCCGCGATTAGCAAAGGTTTCAACTCCGCCTCGAGGTTGAGCGAAACCTTCGAGATCTCTGATGGGTCTAGATGATGAAATAAAGAGTGAAGTACCTGACGGAAGCGCTCCTGCGATTTCGCGAGCGACGAGCGCCTCAGACCAATCTGATATCTCTGAGACCAACTTCTGAGCCCTCTGTGAATACTTCTGTAACTTCTGCTCGTATTCGGCGTCAGGTGTTGGGGCTTCGATAGCAGGAAGCTGAGTAAATTTCTGCGCAGCTACTCGATCCGAATCTACCGTGGCCATTCGAGGATCTATTGCAATTACTTTACGGGCAGAGTTGATTAACCCATTTATCGAGCGGGAAAGTGTGGTTCTGCCGATTACAACAACAGTATCTGGAGCAACATCCTCGGCAATTGTTTTTGAAGTTAGGAAGATGCTTGCGTGTGCAAGGGCGTCTGGGAAAGAGAACGGGTCTTCTGCAATTACCGGCCAACCTAAATGTTTAGCAAATTCCTGAACATCATTTAAGTCAAGGCCACCTCGGTCATGGCCAACGACCAAGATTCCACGAGTTGATTTGGTGAAGAAAGTTCCCGCCTTCTTACGGGCAAAGACCTTTGGCGCAAAAACATTTATTTCATTGAGCCATTCTTCGTCGTTATCCCCTACAAGTGGTTCTTCGAATTGAATATTGAGATGAACCGGGCCAGAGTGAAGTGAGTTAAAGGGAAGTGTCATTGGATACGCAGTACCTGAGATATCTGCAAAGTATCGAACCGCTTTACCGAAGATGCGTGCTTGCTCAGTTGTTTGATTTGCTCCGGTTCTACGTAACGCTGCGGGGCGATCCGCAGTCAGAACTAGGAGCGGAAGGTTTGTATGCGATGCCTCTAAAACTGCAGGATGGTAATTGGCAACAGCGGTTCCGCTCGTACAGACGATCGGCACTGGTCTTCCAGAGGCTTTAGCGATTCCAAGTGCGAAGAAGGCTGCGGTGCGTTCATCAATTCGGGTGTGAAGCTTAATTAGACCGCGCTTGCTAGCTGCGAAAAAGGCGAGCGAAAGAGGTGCATTTCTAGAACCTGGAGAGATCACAACATCGGTCACGCCAGCTTCAAGAATCTGGCGAACAATCACGCGAGCGAGCTTTGTTGATTCGGTAATCACAGTAGCTCCGCAGTTTTCATAATGCGATTCTTCCACCATTCATAACGATCTGCTGACACATCTAAGCCATCGAAGTTAGGTTCAATCTCACTAATTTCAATCTCGCCATCGACAATCGGCAGGTGAGCAAGATCAGAGGCAAGTAGAGAGCCTGTACCAAGACCGCAATCGAAATTCATTTCCTTGAATGAGGCAGCCAGAGCAAGACCGTAATTGATTCCAACGGCGCTCTCTAGTGCACTAGATACAACTACTGGAAGTTTGTGGTGTTCTGCCAATTTATGCGCACGGGTAATGCCGCCCAGCGGTTGAACTTTAAGCATCACAATATCGGCTGCTCCATCGAGATTAATCGCAAATGGGTCCTGAGCTTTGCGGACGGCTTCATCTACGGCAATCCTCAATGGAATACGAATACTTGACTTTAATTCACGTAACTCATCAAGGGTTGCACATGGTTGTTCAACATATTCAAATGGACCAACTTCTTCATAGAATGCATAGAGATTAGTGAGCGCATTTTTTACGCTCCAAAGCCCATTTACGTCGATGCGAATCTTGATGTCACGGCCAAGTGAACGAATTCGTGCAAGACGCACAATATCTTCACTTAGGTTATCTCCAACTTTAACCTTGTAAGTCTTTACGCCACTATAAGAAGCGATAAGCGAATTAACTACATCTTTATCGTTCGTTGCTGGAATAGTTCCATTGACCTTCACAGTTTTACGAAAGAGAACTGGTAGCGGCTTTGTTGCAGCCTCTATTGCACTAGTTAACCAAGGGACACATTCTTCATAACCATATTCAAGAAATGGCGAAAATTCTCCCCATCCATATTCACCCTTAAAGAGCGCTACTTCCCGAAGGCTAACTCCACGAAAATTGGTCTTCGTGGGAAGCGCAACTACGCGCAGACTTTCGAGAAGTGATTGATCCATAAACTAAGGGCCCGAAGTTAAGGACGCCGCGGAAACTTTCCAAAATCTGGTTTGCGCTTCTCTTTATATGCATCACGTCCTTCTTGACCTTCCTCAGATAAATAGAAGAGAAGGGTTGCATCGCCTGCAAGTTGTTGGACTCCTGCCAAGCCATCATCTGCTGCATTCATTGAAGCCTTCAGAAGACGAAGAGCCATAGGTGAGTTCTGCAACATCTCGCGGCACCATGAAACTGTCTCTGCCTCTAACTCTTTAAGTGGAACAACCGTGTTAACAAGTCCCATCGATAGCGCTTCTGTCGCATCGTATTGGCGGGTTAGGAACCAAATTTCGCGAGCTTTCTTCTGACCAACACTTGCAGCAAGTAGCCCTGATCCATACCCACCATCAAATGAACCAACCATGGGACCTGTCTGACCAAACTTTGCATTGTCGGCAGCAATAGAAAGATCACAGACAACATGAAGAACATGACCACCGCCAATTGCCCAGCCAGCAATCATCGCAACAACAGGTTTTGGTGTGCGACGAATCTGTACTTGCAAATCCAAAACATTAAGTCGTCCGACGCCTTGTTGGGCAAGCGTGTCATCGCCGAGATAACCATCATCACCACGAACGCTGATATCCCCGCCAGAACAGAATGCTTCATCACCTTTGCCGGTGAGAATAATGACTCCAACTTCTGCATTGTCGCGAGCTAGATCAAAGGCAACTTTCAGTTCAATAATTGTTTGCGGGCGAAATGCATTGCGGACCTCAGGGCGATTGATAGTTATCTTCGCCATGCCATCTGCAACTTCGTAGGTGATGTCAGTAAATTTTTCTCCACCGGGGCCAGTTGCCCAAGCAGGGATAGTTCGGTCACCAAAATCACGCTTAATCGGCTTACTCACGGTTCCTCCAGTTGGTCTACGAGCGATAGCCTACGCGGGCAATGGAGCAGAACGCACAACGAGAACTTCGCGCAGCCAACCCTGAGTGGACTGTCAGCGAATTAATGGCCCGTCTCGCTAAATCCCTCGTTTCAGATGGTCCTGCCTTGGCCTTCGGCCCACTGACAGCAGACCGAGTTAATGATCGAATTTGTATCGCTATTTCAACTACCGGAAGTTCTGGCACTGCAAAGAGCGTAGGTATAAGCGCCTCTGCACTTCTAGCTTCTGCAAAGGCTTCGAATAAATTCCTTGGCGCTGAGTCTGGAAATGTTTGGTCTCTTTTGCTTCCGCTAACTCACATTGCCGGAATCAATGTCTTAATTCGCGCACTTGAGCTTGGAACAGAGCCCGTGGATTTAAGAAATTTTGATGGCGAATATCCAAAGGTTGATTTCACATCTGTTGTTCCTACACAGCTACATCGCGCACTTAACGGTGACGAGAATTTGCTCCGCCATCTTCAAGGAGCCAAAGCGGTACTAGTCGGCGGTGCACATCTAACTCCAGAGCTGCATGTCAAAGCTGAAGAAGCTGGCATTCAAATTGTTACTACATACGGAATGACAGAGACAACTGGCGGATGCGTCTATAACGGTATCCCTCTTGAAGGAGTTGAAATTTTTATAACAGGCGAGAAGAAGATTGCAATAAAAGGTTCTGTAGTTGCTAAGGGTTATATAGGTGCTGAAACTCTTTGGGATCTTCAGAATGTCGATGGCTGGTTCCACTCATCAGATTTTGGAAGAATTGAGAATGGAAAGCTGATTGTTGAAGGCAGAAGTGATGATGTCATTATCTCTGGGGGAGAAAATATCTCACTGAGCGCAATTGAGGGTGCGCTACATAAACACTTCCCTCATAAAACTTTTGCAGCATTCCCAGTAAGTGATAGCCAATGGGGAGCGGCGCTACATGTTGCAGTATCTGGAGAAGGTTTTCCCTCACAAAGTGAGATTTCAGATTACCTCGTCCAAGAGTTTGGAAGCTTCGCCAAACCAAAGGGATATCTCTTTCTTCCCGAGCTGCCTCTGATTGGTATTGGTAAGGTGGATCGAATTAAATTAGCAGAACTACATATGGAGGCTCCAAATTAATATCTGGATTCAGGGCGCACGCCCCCGAACTTTGCCAGCTGCGGTTGCCCCTGTGCTTGTGGCTACCGTTTTTGCCGGCAGTGAATGGTCTCCAGCACATGCCGCACTCGCACTCTTTGTAAGCCTGCTGCTTCAAGTAGGGGTTAATTATTCAAATGATTACTCAGATGGGGTACGCGGAACAGATAACAATCGCGTAGGTCCAATTCGACTCACCGCATCAGGATTAGCGCCAGCTGCTGCTGTGAAACGAGCTGCCTATATCTCATTCTTTCTTGCATCCACAGCTGGGTTAGCACTTGCGGCAGTTACATCATGGTGGGTAATTCTTATTGGCTTGGCTTCAATAATCGCTGCCTGGGGATATACGGGCGGAAAAAATCCTTATGGCTATCAGGGCCTTGGAGATATTTCTGTATTTCTCTTCTTTGGCGTTATCGCAACGATGGGTACTTACTACGTCCAAACTCTAGAATTTACTTGGAAGATTTTCTTGGTTTCGATTCCAATTGGTTCGCTCTCATGTGCACTTTTAGCAATTAATAATCTGCGGGATCGCGTTGAAGATGAGAAGGTTGGAAAGAGGACACTTGCCGTACGACTCGGAGACCGAGCCTCACGCCTTTACTTCGTTGCACTAATACTTGCTGCTTATATCTTCGCATTTCTTACAGCATCCGTCTGGGCCTTCATTACCCTTGCAACTCTCCCCATCTCATTACCACTCATAAAGAGCGTTCTTAGGGGCGCAACAGGGAGTGCTCTCATTCCACTACTTGCTCTCACGGGAAAACTACAAATTCTCTTCGCCCTTACCTTCGCTGTGGCGCTTGCTCTATAACCTATTACAATTAACCCATGATTAAATTCCAAGGTTTCTTTGTAATCGCATCTCTAGCGCTCACGCTCTATACATTTATCGATTGTGCCCGCCGCGATGAGACTGAAATTCGTAAGTTACCTAAGTGGGGCTGGCTGCTTGCAATCTTGCTCACCGGAATCTTTGGGCCAATTGCATACTTAGTTGTTGGACGCAATCCCTTGAAGAACCTTCCAAAGAAGAATAAGCCTCAGAAGCGAATCTTGCCTCCTGATGACGATCCAGATTTTTTGAAGGGTTTGTAAAACTTACATTAAAGACCAGAGTAAGTGTGCTTACCTGTGCCCCAGACATTTACATAGACATAGTTAAATAGGAATGTAGATCCTGCAAAGATACAAAGCCAAGCAGCTCTACGCCCTCTCCACCCAACCGTCACGCGAGCATGGAGATATGCCGCGTATGCAACCCATGTAATAAATGCCCAGGTCTCTTTTGGATCCCAGCCCCAGTAACGTCCCCATGCGCTCTCGGCCCAAATTGCACCGGCGATCACTGAAAATGTCCAAAGTGGGAAGACAAATGCAACAAGTCTGTAAGAGAGTTGATCCAAGAGATCGAGATCCGGAAGTCGGCGTAACCATGCGGGTCTTCCGCCGCGAGATTCAAGGCGATCTAAGTAGAGATAAGCCCCAGCAATAATATTTGCAAGTAGGAAAACTCCACCGGAAATAATCGCTGCAACGACATGGATAACTAACCATGTCGACTTAAGCGCTGGAACAAGTGGGGCGCTATCTCGGTAGAGCAGTGTGATTGCTGTACCTAGCGTGAGTAAAACACCTAGAGAGATGAAGAGTCCGAGCCAACGGAGATCGTATTTGCGAAGTGCGATGAGATACGCGCCGGTAAAGGTAAGAGCGCCGGTGATTGAGAACTCATACATATTGCCCCAAGGCACATGTCCATTAGAGATTCCACGAGAAATGACGCCAGCAAGCAGAAGAAGAAAACCTAGAATCATAAGCGCCGTTGCAACTCGCGCTGCGCGTTCTGTGCGTTTGTAATCAAGAGTCTTCGTTATGAGATTTCCAGCCGTTGAATCTGAATTCTCAGGTGAGCGGACAGCGAAAGCAGTCTCAAATGCATGGGCAATAAAGGAGAGTGCGAAGACTGCCATCGCAGAATAAACAAAGTAGTTTGAAATATAAGCCCACGTTGTCTGCATTACTTCTCTCCCATTAAGAACTTAACTAGTTTTTCTAATTCCAGATCTAGCCCTGGAGCGCTGTTCTTTGCAAGACCAGCTATTTCGACTCCTTCTTGAGTTTTACGAACCCAGATGCGGCGGCGTCTGCCATACAGCGATGCCAATAATCCGAGGATGGCAACAATACCCCCGAGCAGCGCATAACTCTTTCCGGGATCTTCAACAATCTGAAGATTGATCCACGGTACGACTGTCTCCAAGGTGATTGAGCCGCCTGTATATGAATAGGTCTCGCCTGGTTTAACAGAACCTAGTGCGATCTGTTTTAAATTTGTTGTATCAATTTTGTAAACCGATTGAGGAATTCCTGAATCTAATCCGAGGTCGCCCTCCCAGACAGAGAAGAGCAACTTAGGATCAAGAAGTTCGGGATAAATAGATACAGCGCCTTGATCTGTTGTACGAGCATTTGTTGGAACAAATGAAGAGACAAATCCAACTTGTGGAGTTGCATCAGGAACTTTAATTGAACCGATAGATCTCAAATTCCCATCTTGAGGTAAAAAAGGTACCGGTCCTTGAAATACAACGTTCTGGAGTGAATCTCGAACAGTTACAACTGGGCTATAGCCATTTGCCTGGAGATAGACGCGAGTATTTCCGAAGGTGAGAGGGCTATTAACTTTCAGGACTTTCTTGGAAATTACTCCAGACTCTTTCACGGAAACCCAAGCCGTGTAATCCTCTGGGGCGTTGGTCTTCGGGTTGTACTTCGCTTCAAATCTATCAACTTTTATTTGAAAGGGCGATAAAGCGTTTTCATTTTTGAGTTTTCCATATGCGAGAGTGTCGAATGAAGTTGGAACATTGATAAATCTTTCGCCTACGTTGACTATCGCTTCTCCTCGCATACCGAAGAGTGATCCAAAACTGACCCCGACGAGAATCAGAATTAGCGAGAGATGAAAGAGCAAGTTTCCAGTTTCACGCAGGTAACCCTTCTCTGCAGAAATAGAGCCATCCTCAGCTCTGACCCTAAAGCGATTCTTCTTAAACCAAGCCTCTGCAAGCTCTAATCCATTTGAATCTAAAGCAATCTCTTGATGATGTGAGAGTCGGTTAAGATTTTTTGGAGTAATTGGAGGCGCAGCGCGCATCGCCTTGTAATGCTCAATACTTCGCGGCAAGACGCAGCCAATTAGAGAGATAAAGAGCAATATGTAGATTGCGCTAAACCATGGCGATCCGTAGACATCAAAGAGATAGAAACGGTCATACCATTTAGCTAACTCTGGATTTGTTTGAAATAGTTCACGAACTGCTATCTGGTTTGTAATCCGTTGTGGGACCAGTGAACCTGGAATAGCCGCTACACCCATCAGCATCAGAAGTATCAGCGCAGTTCGCATACTTGTTAATTGACGCCATGCGTATCGTGCGAGGGCGGTAAAACCAAGATCAGGTAATTCGATATTAGTGCTCATTAGATCACCGGGTTAAAGTCAGAGATAAGTGAGCGAAGTGAAATCATTAAATCTGCCCAAATTCCAAATAGTTGAAGGAGGCCGATAAGAATCAGGATTGCGCCACCAGTCTTTGCAATGATCCCGCCACGTTTGACTAAGAATTTTCGAATTGGTTGAGATTTGTCTAGAAAAAGACCTGTTGCAATAAACGGTAGACCAAGTCCAATGCAATACCCCAAGGAGAGAACTGCACCTCGAAGGGCACTGGACTCTTGGAAAGCTAAAGCTTGAACGCTTGCTAGGGCAGGCCCAATACAAGGAGTCCAACCGACTCCAAAGAGAAAACCGAGGATGGGTGCACCAATGAGACCGCCTGATGTTGAGATCTTCGGCTTGATAGTCGGCATCAATGGAAATGCCCCTAGAAAAATCACGCCCATCACAATCGTAAATGTGCCCAGTGCGCGAGTTATCGACTCTTCATTTGTTGCAACTCTCGAACCAAGTTCTCCGAAGAGAGCGCCATAGGAAATAAATAAGGCGCTAAATCCAAGTACAAAAAGTGTGGAACCTAAGAGAACTTTGCCTCGAGAGTTTGAGAAGCCTGCCGCAAAAGCGAGATAACCCGGGACAAGCGGAAGTACACAAGGCGAAGCGAAGGAGATGAGACCGGCTAGGAGGGCTAATGGAAATGCTGTGAGCAAAAACCCACTAAATAGTTGCTCGACAAAGAAATCTGTCATTCTTCTGAGACTCTCTCAATGATTTCAGTCAATGAAGCGATTGTGACAGCGCCCGAAACTCTTGCAGCAACTTTTCCTGATTTATCAATCACAACAGTTGATGGGATTGCATTAGCAGGAAGAGATTTTCTAAACCCGACTAAAATCGAATCATCAATCAAAGTTGGATAGGGAATTCCACGTTTACGTGCAAATGCTTCCGCATTAACTGGGTTATCACGGGTCAAAATTCCAATGAATTCCACATCTGAATACTGCTTTGCCATTGCCGAAAGAGCAGGTTCTTCTGCACGACACGGAGAGCACCACGACGCCCAAACATTTACGACAGCAATTTTCCCGCCCTCAAACTTATAATTTGTCCCTAGCAGTGTCATACCTGAAATCTTCGGGGCCTTAATGCGGTCACTGCTCTTAATAAAAGTGACGGCGCCATCACCAGAGATAAAACTTTCCTCAGCTTGCGAAACTCCCCCATTGCTACAGCTCGTTAAAAGTAAGAGAGCTAATGCAGCGGGAGCGAATTTCTTCATATTATTTCTCTGGAAGTAAATGCTTGGCTGGTTCTGAGTAAGAAGTTCCTGAAATCATTCCATCATCATCAAAGTGAACGCTTGTCACAGATGCCAGTGTGCACTCGCGTTTACGAGGATCATGAAGGAGCTTTCGTCCTTCAATCGCACTTCTGAGGATCCAGATTGGCAATTGATGTGAAACTACAATTGCGTCCTTTCCATTTGCCGCCTTCTTTGCATCAAAGATTGCAGCAAGCATCCGAGAAATCTGCTCTTCGTATGGTTCACCCCAAGAAGGTTTCCAAGGGTTGTACAAATACTTCCAAGCAGCAGGATGACGAAGGACTCCGCTACCTAGTTCAAATTTCTTTCCTTCAAATATATTCGCTGCTTCGATTAACTTTTCATCAGTAGTAATTGGAAGTGAATGAGCGCGCGAAATTGGCGCTGCAGTTTCTTGGGCTCGTTGCAGAGGAGAAACATGAAGGGCCCCGAGATCTAATGGTTTAGACCATTCGCCAATTACCTCAGCCATCTCTTGGCCGCGCTTAGATAAACGCCAACCTGGTTGACGTCCATAAAGAATCTTCTCTGGATTCTCTACTTCGCCGTGGCGAACCACGTGCACTGTTGAACTCATGGGAGCAATCATAAAGCGTCTATTTATCCCTCTTATCGCTAGGGTAGTGACATGGCACTCACCTCAAAACGAGCGGCCTTCTTCGATGTAGATAACACCCTTGTTCGAGGGTCAACCCTCTACTTTCTCGGAAGAGGCATGTACCAACGAGGCTTTTTCACCAAAGCCGATATTTCTCGTTTTGTGGTCGCCAACCTTCGCTTTCGAATGACCGGCACTGAAAAGAAAGAAGTCATCGATAAATTTCAAAAGGCTGCGACTGATTTTATTGGTGGCCATAAAGTAGAAGAGATTAAGAAGATCGGTGAAGAGATTTACGATGAATACGTTTCACCAAAACTTTGGCAAGGAACCTTTGAAATTGCCAAATCCCATCTCGACAAGGGTGAAGAAGTTTGGCTTGTAACTGCCGCACCACAAGATATGGCAAATATCATCGCATCGCGTCTAGGTTTAACTGGTGCACTTGGAAGTAAGGCGAGTATCGAAGATGGAATCTATACCGGGGCACTTGAAGGAAAGTTGCTGCACGGTACTGAAAAGGCTGTCGCGGTACAAGAACTCGCTAAAGTTCACGGATTTAATCTCGACGAGTGTTTTTCATATTCTGATAGTCACAATGACATCCCGCTTCTGCAAGCAGTTGGACATCCCTGTGCAATCAACCCTGATGCAATATTGCGAATTCGTGCACTTGCTGAAGGTTGGCCCATCCATGACTTTCGTAAGGCTCGATTCATTAACCGCTTGTTAGGACCTGCGGTAAGCAGAGCAGCTGCTTTCATTACATTTCTTACCCCGCGCAAACGCTAGCTCGATTGGCACACTCACCTCACTAACGGCTATCGTTGGCAGGTTATGGAAATTCGTTCTTATGCCGACTACCTGCGTGCACTCGATGATGCTGCGCTTATTTCCATATTTACTCATCGCCCGGATCTAGTAACGCCAGTTCCTCCAGATATTGCAAGCCTTGCAATCCGCGCATCATCTGCACCAAGCCTCGCCCGCGCCGTTGATGGCTTAAACAAATTTCAACTACAAATTCTTGAAATTTGCGCGGTGTTAAATGAACCATTCACCGAGAAAGAGGTCACCTCGCTCAGCGATAAATCTGCTCTTTTCATCCTTCCTGCGCTGATTGATCGAGCCCTGATTTATCACGATAAAGATGGTTACCGTGTACCCACAAACCTGCGAGAAGTATTAGGAAATGAAATTGCGGGTCTAGGACCAGCATCTCTTGCGCCACTCAAGTTGAAGAAACTAGAGGAAGCCCCGCCTGCATCTAAGAAGGTTCTCGATGCAATGTTGTGGGGTCCGCCCAGAGGTTCCATCAGTGACCTTAAGAAACCTGGCGCAGGTGTCCAGTGGTTACTTGAAGAGAAGTTTCTTATTCCCTTTAGCCAGCAAACGGTAGTAATGCCCCGAGAAGTAGCGATCTATTTGCGAGGAAACAAAGTTCATCGCACTCTCGAAAATACTCCTCCGACAATCTCTGGCAGTGCGAGAGATGCACGCAATACTCAGCTCGCAGCTATTGCGAATATAACAACATTCCTTCGCTGGACTGAAGAGGTCTTAAATTATTGGGCTCAAGAACCTGCAACCGCTCTGAGATCAGGCGGCGTTGGAGTTCGAGAATTAAAAGAGCTATCGCTTCATCTCGGGGTCGATGAATCTTGTGCTGCATTTATTGCAGAGGTCTCTTATCTCGCAGGGCTTTTAACGATTGATGCGGATGACAAAGTACTACCTACTCATCAATTCGATATGTGGTTAACACAGAGCGCCTCTGTACGTTGGCAATTACTCGCATCTGCATGGTTAATCTCTTCTCGTATGTCAGGCTTAGTTGGCAAAGAAGGGCAGAAAAATATTGCACCTCTTGGCCCTGAACTCGATCGTTCTCTTGCCGCGAGTACCAGAAAGTTGGTGCTTCAACTTCTTAAAGAGAATGAAGCTATCGCACCTGATTTAGATTCGATCTACCTAGCTGCGCAATGGCAAGCGCCAAGTAAGCGATCAGGTGGATTGCAGAAGGATTATGTTTCTTGGACTTTACGCGAAGCAGAATGGTTAGGAATTACGGGCCAGGGTCAGATTTCAGGCTACGGTATCGATTTCCTCGATGGTGGCGATAACGATTCAATTCAGAGCGATCTACCTAAATCTGTAGACCATATTCTTATTCAGAGTGATAACACTGCAATTGCACCTGGACCACTCGAGCATGAAGTAGCTCAAGAATTAGCCCTTATTGCCGATGTTGAATCCCGTGGTGGTGCAACAGTATTTAGATTCTCAGAACATTCAATTAGACGCGGCCTAGACCACGGTCGCACTGGCGATGAAATTAGCAAATTTCTCAGCAAGACATCTAAGACACCAATGCCACAGCCGCTCGAATACTTGATTGCCGATGTTGCGAAGAAGCATGGAAAGCTACGTGTAGGAAATACAGCTTCCTTTATCCGATGCGAAGATGCAGCGCTCATCACTCAAATTCTCGGGGATAAGCGTTTAGATATTTTATCTCTGCGTCGAATTGCACCCGAGGTATTGATTTGTGGCCATGATGCAGCAGAAGCGATGAACGTGCTACGAAGCTGCGGATATCTTCCAGCTGGTGAGGATTCACGTGGAATTCTTCTAAGTGGACCACGCATTCAACGTGCGCAAAATAAAGCGCGTCCTCCGCGAATAATTGGAGAGATTGATAAGCCAGATGAGATTCAAATAGAAGGAGCTCTTCGGGCACTTCGTACAGGTGAAAAATCTAGTCGCAAGCAGAGCACGATGCGAAATATTGCAACGGAAGCTTTGGGTTCATTACCTAGAACTACTGCAAATGAAACTCTTGAGTTACTAAGTAACTATCTACAAAATCAACCAGCATCTTCACTTTCAATTGGTTACGCCGATAACAATGGATTGGTTTCGCATCGCATCATTGACCCACTCAAACTCTCAGCTGGAGCGCTTATCGCTCGAGACCACGCAACAGGTGAAGTCCAAACCTTCCGAATCGCCCGTATTACTGGGGTGGCAGCGCTATGACGAGCGCGATGACCCCTGAATACGGCAGACTTAAGCCCATGTTGGCAGACCTCGAAGCGTTAGTTCGTTGTGAATCGCCTAGCGACGATCTCGCCGCCTGCCGTTCTGTTGTTGCACTTGCAAGCCAGATAGCAGAAAGAGTGCTCGGAGCACCTGCGCAGATTAAAGAGATTGAAGGACGCCCCGTTTTTTGGTGGGGCGCAGAGAAACCAGAGATAGTACTTCTTGCACATCTGGATACCGTTTGGCCACATGGTTCATATCAACCGCTGTGGGAGATCGATGGTGATGTTCTACGAGGTCCCGGCGCATTCGATATGAAAGCTGGATTTATCCAAGCACTGTACGCACTTAAAGGTATTGAAGGTTCGGTTGCGCTGATTGCTACAACTGATGAAGAGACCGGTAGTCATGCCTCAAAGGCATTGATCAAAGAGATATCTGCTCAAGCTAAAGCTGTCTTAGTTCTAGAAGCATCTCTCGATGGCAAAGTGAAGACTGGTCGCAAAGGTACTGCGATGTATCAAATCAAAGTTCGCGGATTGGCCTCACATGCCGGTCTCGAACCTGAGAAGGGCGTGAACTCAACAACTGAGATTGCCCATGCAATTTTAAAGCTATCTGCCCTTGAAAATTCTGAGCAGGGCACAACTGTTGTACCAACGCTTTTATCATCTGGAAATACAACTAATACGGTTCCTGATCTTGCAATACTCGATATTGATGCTCGTTCATTCTCACAATCAGAGCTCGAGCGCGTTGATCGAGAAATCAAATCATTTGCCTCTGTTAACCCAAAGGCTGAAATTGAGATTACCGGTGGCTTGAATCGCCCACCATTGCAACCATCTTCAACGAAGGCTCTTTATGATCGAGCTGAAAAAGTAGCTGCGCAACTTGGTATGCAACCACTTGGTTCAGCTGAAGTTGGTGGAGCCAGCGATGGCAATTTTGCAGCTGCTGCAGGCGCTCAAGTACTAGACGGCCTAGGAGCAATTGGGGGCGGCGCACATGCCCCATCCGAGTGGGTCAAGGTTTCAACAATTCAAGAGCGAAGCGATTTCTTACATGCATTTATTCTGGAGCTTCTCTCATGACCGATGGACCGCTAATTGTCCAGAGCGATAAGACACTTCTGCTTGATGTAGACCATATTCTTTCAACAGAATGTCGTCGCGCTATTGCACCATTTGCAGAACTTGAAAGATCGCCAGAACATATCCATACCTATCGTTTAACAAACCTTGGTCTCTGGAATGCGCGAGCAGCTGGCCATGATGCAGAACTAGTTATCGATACTCTTATTAAGTATTCACGTTATGCGGTTCCACACTCAATCCTTGTTGATGTCGCAGAAACTATGTCTCGCTACGGGCGGCTGCGACTTGAGGCAGATCCAGTTCACGGCCTCATTCTTGTAACAACAGATACTGGAGTACTTGAAGAAGTAATCCGAGCAAAGAAGATTGCTCCATTGCTTGGAGTTCGCATCGACAATGAAACGATTGCTGTGCACCCAAGTCAGCGTGGACAGATCAAGCAATCTCTCTTGAGACTTGGTTGGCCAGCCGAAGATTTCGCAGGTTATGTAGATGGACAAGCGCACGATATTGA
The DNA here is from genome assembly GCA_041303615.1 of Actinomycetes bacterium. GTDB lineage: Bacteria > Actinomycetota > Actinomycetes > Nanopelagicales > Nanopelagicaceae > Planktophila. Next base: position 22,964 of record JBFYOX010000003.1, on the reverse strand, counting down.
TCTCAAGCAAGATGGCTGGAAGATTCGTCAGTACCAAGAGCATGCTGCCGAAGGTTTTTGGCATGGAGGTTCTGGCGTTGTAGTTCTCCCATGCGGTGCAGGAAAGACAATTGTCGGCGCAGCAGCGATGGCACATGCGAAGGCGACAACATTAATTTTGGTAACAAACACTGTGGCTGCTCGCCAATGGCGAGATGAACTCTTAAAGCGCACAACACTCAATGAGGATGAAATCGGCGAATATTCCGGTGCGAAGAAAGAGATTCGCCCTGTAACTATTGCCACCTATCAAGTTATGACAAAGAAGAAGAATGGCGTCTATGCCCACCTTGACCTCTTTGATACCCATGACTGGGGCCTGATTATTTATGACGAAGTGCACTTACTTCCTGCACCAATCTTCCGCTTTACTGCAGATATTCAATCTCGCAGACGTTTAGGTCTTACCGCCACATTAGTTAGAGAAGATGGAATGGAAGGCGAAGTCTTCTCACTTATTGGTCCAAAAAGATTTGATGTACCTTGGAAAGAGATTGAAGCTCAGGGCTACATTGCACCTGCTGAATGTATTGAGGTTCGTGTAAATCTCACAGAAGCAGAACGTCTTACCTACGCAACCGCAGAACCTGAAGATCGTTATCGAACATGTGCAACGACTCGCACTAAGCGAACAGTCGTCGAAGAAATCGTTGCGTATCACGCCAATGAACAAATTCTTGTAATCGGCCAATACCTTGATCAACTTGATGATCTATCTGAAACTTTAGGGGTTCCCGTCATTAAGGGAGATACTCCTCAGAAGGAACGTGAACGACTATTTGCCGCTTTCCGTACTGGAGAAATTACATGTTTAGTTGTTTCTAAAGTTGCCAACTTCTCTGTTGATCTACCTGAAGCAACAATTGCCATTCAGGTATCTGGTGCATTTGGTTCAAGGCAGGAAGAAGCCCAAAGACTTGGTCGAATCCTGAGGCCGAAAGCTGATGGTCGCGGAGCAAAGTTTTACTCAGTGATTTCACGAGACACTATCGATCAAGATTTTGCACAAAATCGCCAGAGATTTCTAGCCGAACAAGGCTATTCATACCGAATTATTGATGCGGACGATATCTTTCAAGGGAAGTTCTAAATCTAACTGGATCGACTTTATAAAAGTCGTGATGTTCGCCGTTGATATGAATGACAGGAACTTCGTTTCCGTACAAAGTCTCTAACTCTCGGTTCTCATCTATGTAGAGAATCTCCACAGAATATTCCAACTCTTCCCTTAGCGATTTGATAATTTTCTCGGCGCTTTCGCAGAGATGGCAGCCGTGGCGAGAGTAGACCGTGACTGTAACCATGACGCCATTCTCGCATCCTGATAGCGTTACCCGCTATGAGAGCCTTCACGCGCAAATCCACGAGCGCTCTCGCCCTGTTTACTCTTCTCTTCTCATTTGCAACCCCTGTTCAATCTCAAGCGGTTAATACATTTAGAACTGCGCCATCAACTGTTTGGGGCCACACATTCGCTGGGCCTACTTCTGCAACCCTCCAAACCCGCGACCCAAAGGTTGCAAACTTAGAGCAGAAATCAAAATTCATCGTTAACTATAAGAATTTTCCGGATTGGGCAAAGCGCGATTTGCAAGCTGCAGTGGAAATTTGGGCCGCAAACTTTTCATCAAAAATTCCTGTAACAATTGATGCCACCTGGAGCAGATCATCTTCTTCTTCAATACTTGGTAGTGCTAGACCTGGCAGTTTCTATTCCGGTTTTGTTGGTGCGCCCGATCCAACTCTTTGGTATCCATCGGCATTTGCAAATGCGCTTGCTGGTAAAGATCTAGATACCGACGATGTTGAAATGGTTATTGAGGTCAACTCTTCAGCAAGCTGGAATACAAGAAATGATGGGTCGCCACGATTTAACGAATATGACCTCCAATCGGTATTTCTTCACGAAATGGCACATGGACTTGGATTCTTATCCACCGACTCTTACGACAACTTCTTTGGTTACGGGAGCATGGACCAGCCAACTCCGTATTCAGCATATGCACAGTTACCTGATGGGCGTCGTCTATCAGATCTTCCGAGTCCATCACTAGAACTTGGTAAGGCGCTTACATCGACGCTCGTATGGTCTGGTGGACTTGGAATCGCTGCAAATGGTGGAACCAAACCACTTCTATACACACCGCCTCGATATGAAGAAGGTTCTTCTGTTAGTCATTTAGATGAAGCTACTTTCTCAACTTCAACTTTAAATCGCATGATGACGCCAAATCTTGATGCTGGCGAGATTTTTCGAGAGCCAGGACCGCTACTCATTGCCATGATGGAAGATATGCGCCGCAAACCACCTGTTGGAGTAGCGGTAGGAACTCCACAGTTGGTGCGCAATGCCGCCGCACTTGTCTCAGATAGAGAAGCAATCATTACCTTCGATCCTCCGGCAAATGCGCGACCAGCACAGATTTCGACATATTCTGTTAAAAATTTAGTCACTAACGAAGTCAAGAGTGCTTCAGCATCGCCAATTAGATTTACGGGGCTTAAGAACGGAGTGGACTACACATTTAGCATTACTGCCACAAACGCCAATGGGAGCTCTGACCCTGTTGTTACCGCACCGATTGCTCCACAAGCCCCTTGGAATCGATTTGTTATTGATAAGAATGTAATTACAAAGCATGTAACAAGTATCAATTTCAATCTAAAACCAGCTGTTTTGTATTCAGATGCAATTACTGGTCGCCTCAAGTTGGCACGCTGGGATGGTAGAAGTTGGAAGAAGGTAACTGTCGACGGTGCAGGCGGAACCTCTCCACGTACAAGAAGTCCAATAACTAGCCCTATTTCAGCCTGCGTAAATGGCTCTGGTACCACACAAACTTTACATATTTTCTACTCAGAAAGTAAGGATCGCGACCTTCATTACGCAACATATGATGGAAAGAAATTTACATATGAGATAGTCGACGGAAATGGCACTTCGGTCAATGATTATAAAGATCCTGTGCGAACTCGCACAGCAAGCGATGTCAGCGTCTCCAGCGCTTGCGTAGCAACAGCTGCGGGAGTTCAGGTCTTCTATCGCGATGAGAGCCAGGGAATCCTACTGGGAGCATCTCGCCTTAGAAATTCACCAAAGTGGAGTTATGAATTAATTGATGGCGATCGTAAAACTGACGGTCGTACCACTGGCGATGTTGGCTTCCATCTTAAGGCGGCTTTTAATGGAAGAAAGACATTCGTTATTTACGACTCTGTCTTATCTATCAATCAGAGAAAGCAACCCACATCTGGCGAGGTCCGGGTTGCTTCTCGAGATACATTCTCGAATCTTCCTTGGAATTACTACAACCTAGACTCCACTGGTGGAACAACTCCACTGCCTGGATACGATATTTCTCTCGCCAAGAATATTTCGGGATTAACAGCTAGCTGGCTAGTTGCATCACCATCGACTGCCCCAAACCCGTCAAAGATTCGATGGAGTTTAGTTCAGAGCACTCCACAGCAGAACCTTGCATCGACTGAGAAATATGGGGCTCCAGGAAAATTTTTAAATACTGATGGGACGGCAACTGCCTTTAACTGCGCTAAGAGACTCTGCGTACTAGACCACTCACGTGGCCTTCCCTCAGTATCGCTAGTTTCCGCAGAAGTCAGCGAAGATGGAATATCTTCTGCCTGGGTTGTCGTAGAGCGCAAACGTTATCTTGTCGCTGGTATAGGCGGCCAGCTCTCTATGTATCGCCCTTAATAAAATTTTTACTTATTTAATTTAATGAGAGCTGCAGATCCATCTGCTGCTCGCGCTAATCCAATTACTCCAAGCTCTTTGGAATAAGAGAGAGCTATCGGTGCAACGAGTTCAGTGGAACCGACAGCGCTTGTGATTAGCCCTTTCGAATCAAAGGTGAGAAGTAGTAGCGATGCTTTCGACGGATTCCAACCGGAAATTGAATTCACTGAAGAATTCGAAGAAATTGCAGCAACGGAGTTCTTTCCAGCTGAGATTGCAGAAGTTTCCCCGGAGGAAGGAATTCGGATTGTCCAAACCGGTGCAAAAGATGGAGTGAATTTTGTAATGGCACTCTCAATTTTTTTGCCGACTTTCACATATCCGCTCAATAAGAAGTTGGAATCAGCAGTCAGCCAGGATCTCTGTGCCTTAAGTGCAGAACTCCTTACGACATTTGTGAGAGAGCCGGATTTAGAAATTTTAGCGAGGATTCCATCTTGCTTTGCTGCCAACTTCTTTCCAGCAAGGGTTTCAGTACTCATTCCAAAAACGTTTGAGCTGCCATCAGGGTTTCGAACTACAGAGTTAAATGAGCTCTTTTCAGTACCAATATAGGAAACCTTCCCGAAGGTACCGCTGAGATTCGCACTTTGAATAAATGACCTTTGGTTGTACTGACCAACAATGGTTAAACCGGTAGAGGTAAGTGAAATGCCATTGACAAGGCCGGGTAAATTCTCGGTCGAGAAATACGTCGCCAGTAACTCTCCCGCCGATGAAATCTTCCAGATTGTTAAGCGATTGAGGTCGCTACGCGATCCTTCAGAAAGTTCGATAAGAACCGCATCTGGATTCTCAGAAATTACAGTTGGCGTCAGTGTCTCTTGAGTTGATGCAGTGGCTGTAAACCCCGCAAGCCAGAGATTTCCAGCGCTATCCCGCGTTGCAGCCATGGCGATTTCATCTAATCCCGAGTCAAGAGTTTTCTCCCAAATCTTGCTCCCGGACGAATCTAGAGCGCTAAGAGAAATATCGGAGGTTGCTGACTGGGTATTTGAAACCAAAATAATTGTTGAGTTATTTGCAACGATTAATTCTGCGTTCGGTACAGCGGTGATTCTTTCAATCTTCTTAACTGAAATCTTCTTCTGTACTGCATGCGCTGGTGTTGAAAAGGCGAGCAAGGCTACGATAAATAATGTGAGGTACTTCTTCACTGTGCAAGCTCCTCTGAACGGCGAGCTGATGCGGCCATTGCTTGAGCAACAATCTCAGAAATTCCTGCTTCATCAAATACTGCAAGTGCTTCAGCAGTTGCGCCCTTTAAGCTCGTTACCTTTTCGCGTAAGCGAGTTGGGGTTTCTCCCGACTCATCCAACAGCGCTGCTGCGCCAACAATCGTTTGGATTGTAAGAGTTGTTGCATCTTCTCGAGAAAGCCCAAGGGCCACAGACCCATCAACCATCGCTTCAACAAATCTAAAGAAATAAGCAGGACCAGAACCGCTTGTTCCGGTGAGCGCATTTTGAAGATTCTCTGGAATTTCAATCGATTTACCTGTTGCATCAAGTAATTGATCAACAAATTTCTTCTGCTCAGCAGTTACGCCAGATGAGAGCGAGTAACCCGCCATTCCTTTGCCGATTAAAGTCGGTGTATTTGGCATTACTCGCGCAATAGATGTGTGCCCTTGAAGCCCTTCAGAAATACCGGCGATTGTCTTTCCAGCGAGAAGTGAAATCACAAGAGAGTTAGCTTTTAGGTAAGGTTGGATCTGAGGTAGCAAATCTGGAAGACCTTGCGGCTTAATTCCAAGAATGATGACATCTGAAGTTCTCACAGCCTCGGCAAGGCCTTTAACAGTTACTCCATAGCGCGACGCAAGCTCTGCGCCATGCTCTGTACGTCTAACCACGATTGTGATGACTGATGGCTTCATGCCAGATCGAATGAGAGCGGCGATAAATGCTTCTCCCATAGTTCCGGCACCGATGACTGTGACTTCTTTGATGCCTTTGTAATTAGCCATGGCGAAAGAGTACGCGTAGGCTCTGCGACTATGTCAGAGATAAAGCCAGGTTTCGCACGCGACTGGGTCGAATTCACAGACCCTAATGACGAGGAAGAAATCTTTAAGTGCGACCTCACCTGGTTGACTTCATTTTGGACCTGCATCTACGGCGATGGCTGCCAAGGCGTATTTAAAGATCGCCCTAATGATGGTTGCTGTACTGAAGGCGCGATGTATTCCGATGAAGATGATGAGATTCGCGTTCGTAAGGCAGCTGAATTCCTGACTCCAGATATGTGGCAATTCTATGAAGAAGCTCGTCCAAAGAAGCCCGGCGGACAATTACGAATTACAGATTTAGATGAAGATAAAGAGCGTAAGACTCGTACTGTCAATGATGCATGTATCTTCTTAAATCGTAAGGGTTATGAAGCGCCTGGATTTACCGGATCATTTGGTTGCGTTCTTCACCACCTTGCACAGAAGCGAGAGATTCACTTTGTGGATACAAAGCCAGATGTTTGCTGGCAGCTTCCACTTCGTCGTAGCTATGAAACTCGCGAAGTCGGCGAGCGCGAATATTCAGTCACAGTCATCGGCGAGTACGAGCGACTTGGCTGGGGCGATGGCGGAGATGATTTCGATTGGTACTGCACAAGCAATACCGATGCGCACGTTGGAAGCGAACCTGTCTACATCTCAAATAAGGCAGAGCTTCAGCAGTTGATGGGTAAAGATGCCTATGCAATCTTGGCCGAGCATTGCGACCGCCGGATTCAGGGGATTAAGGATGCACAGGCGCGCTCATTGCCACTCTTCGTGATTCAACACCCAGCAACTCTCGCAGCGGGCAAGTAGTCAGCCTTCTGCTCTAACCTACGTCTATGGCCAAGGTTGAGAAGGATCCATTCCGCTGCTTTGAATGCGGTTGGACATCCCAGAAATGGGTCGGCCGCTGCGGCGAATGCCAAGCGTGGGGCACAGTAGAAGAACTAGCTGCTCCTAAGAAACTCTCACTCGTTGCAGGTTCTGTAACTAATAAGGCAACACCAATCGGTGAAGTAGATCTATCTGCAGCTCTTGCAAAACCAACCGGTGTATCTGAACTCGATCGCGTACTTGGTGGTGGACTCGTACCAGGGGCTGCAATTCTCTTAGCTGGCGAACCCGGTGTTGGTAAATCAACTCTCCTCCTATCTGTTGCAGCGCAGACTGCGGCAAAGGGAATTCCTGCGCTCTACATATCGGGCGAAGAATCTGCTTCACAAGTACGCCTTCGTGCAGAGCGCATTAAGGCAGTTGACCCACAACTCTTCCTTGCATCCGAGACAGACCTTGGCGCCGTTATTGCACATATCGATGCGGTAAAGCCGCAGTTATTGATTATCGACTCTGTACAAACTATTGGTTCTTCTACTGCAGATGGAGCACCTGGCGGCGTCACACAAGTTCGCGAAGTCGCTGGCGCACTCATTCGTATCTGTAAAGATCGCGATATAACTCTGCTCCTGGTAGGACATGTGACAAAGGATGGATCAATCGCCGGACCTCGACTTCTCGAACATATCGTCGATGTTGTTCTGCAATTTGAAGGCGAGCGTCACTCTCGCTTACGTTTGATTCGCGCAATCAAGAATCGCTTTGGTGCAAGCGATGAAGTCGGATGTTTTGATTTAAGTGATACAGGTATCGAGAGTGTTCTCGATCCAACAGGGTTATTTACATCTCGTCATGCAGAACCTGTCCCCGGTACTTGCGTAACAGTCACTCTCGAAGGTCGACGCCCACTTCTCGCTGAAATCCAAGCGCTGGTAAGTGCCGGACGTGAGAATGATTTCGGAAACGCTCGCCGCGTCACAAGCGGCCTCGACTCTGCGCGAACATCTATGACCCTTGCTGTCCTTGAACTTCGCGCACACGTTCGCGTTGGCGGTCGCGATGTTTATGCAGCGACTGTCGGCGGCATGAAGATGTCAGAACCCGCCGCCGACCTTGCACTAGCTCTCGCTGTTGCATCTGCTGCAAAGGGGTTAGCACTTCCTGCAGATCTCGTTGCAATCGGTGAAGTCGGACTTGCAGGTGAAATTCGTAAGGTAAGCGGCGTCTCTCGCAGATTAGCTGAGGCCTATCGACTTGGATTTAAGCGAGCACTTGTTCCAGCTGGCTCTGATGTAAAGATTGATGGAATGGAGATTGTCGAAGTTTCTCGTCTTGATCAAGCGCTGCAACGTGTAAAGATCACCGGAGATTAATGTACGAGAAAGAGATCTCATCCTGGTTTAAGAAGAATAAACGAGATCTTCCTTGGCGAAAGACAGATTCGTGGGGCATTCTCGTCTCTGAATTCATGTTGCAACAAACACCTGTAAATCGAGTCCTGCCGGTCTATAACCAATGGATGGAGCGCTGGCCAACTGCTGCACACCTTGCTAAGGCAACACCTGCCGAAGTAATCACAGCTTGGGGTCGATTGGGATATCCACGACGTGCCTTACGTCTTCACGAATGTGCGAAGGTAATTACAGACGATCACAAAGGAAAGATTCCCACAACAGAAGTTGAGCTTCGAAAACTTCCTGGTGTTGGCGAATACACAGCTGCGGCAATGGTCGCCTTTGCATTTGCAGGTCGCTCACTTGTTCTAGATATCAATATTCGTCGCCTCTTTGTCAGGTTATTTGATGGCGCAGAGTCACCAACAACATCTGCGACAAAGACCGAGAAAGCTCGCTATGAAGAGTTGATTCCAAAGAAGGATCCACAAATCTGGGCCGCTGCAACTATGGAGCTCGGTGCGTTGATCTGCACTTCGCAATCCCCTAAGTGCGCGATCTGTCCAGTTGCTGATAAATGTTTATGGAGAAGCCTTGATTATCCGAAATCAGATCTTGTAAAACGTAGACAGAGTTGGCACGGCACCGATCGCCAATGTCGAGGTGCGGTTGTTCAGGCCCTTCGCGAGAACGATGTGCTTTCAAAGTCGCAGATTGCACAGCTCTGGGATGTGCCTTCTCAACTCGAGAAAGCACTTCTAACCTTGCTCGATGATGGACTTATCGAGGCTCGAGGGAAGAGTAAATATTCTCTTCCTCGGTAGAGTTCTTCTATGAGCCATGCAGCGAACTTACGAGCCATTCTTGGGGACGGCGCAACGCTCATTACAGATCCTGACATCACTGCGTCGTATTCGCACGATCAAGCTCCCTTTGCCGAACATCAGCCACCATTTGCAGTTCTGCTTGCTAAGAGTGCAGCAGAAATTTCAATTGCTCTCAAATATGCAAATGAAAACAAGATTCCAGTTGTTACTCGCGGCGCCGGCAGCGGTCTTGCAGGTGGCGCAAATGCAAGTAGCCAATCTCTAGTTATCTCACTCGAGAAGATGAATCAGATCATCACTATCGATCAGGTAAACCGAATTGCTCGAGTACAAGCTGGCGTCATCAATCTCGATTTAGATAACGCAGTCAAAGAATTCGGTTTGGCTTATCTCCCAGATCCAGCGAGCCGCGATTGGTCGACTTTAGGTGGAAATGCAGCAACAAATGCGGGTGGCATGTGCTGCGTTAAGTACGGAGTTACATCCGCACACGTTCGTGCGATGCAGGTTGTGCTTGCAAGCGGTGAGATCATCGAACTTGGTAAAGAGACGAAGAAATCTGTAACAACATACGACTTATTGCATCTCTTTATCGGCTCTGAAGGCACTTTGGGAATTATTACTGAACTCTCGCTCAACTTGGAATTTCGCCCAGCTCCTCCTGCAACTTTGATTGCAACCTTCCCAACAATCGAAAAGGCTGCAGCTGCTTCGACTGCCCTTCTCAGACTTCGACCATCGATGCTCGAAATCATTGATCAGACAACTCTGCGCGCTGTTGAAGCATGGCATCCACTTGGCTTTGAAGTATCGGGTGCTGTCTTGATTATGCAGTTAGATGAGAATAAGAGCCTTGGCGATGATGCGCTCAAGATCTGTAAAGATTTCGAAATGATTGATGGGGTCTTCTCAGAAGATCCTGCTGATACCGCCGATTTAATCCGTGTTAGAAAGTTGGCATATCCAGCGCTCGAACGAATGGGTGCAACTCTGCTCGATGATGTTGCATTGCCGATCAGCAGGATCGCGGAGTTTGTGAAGAGCGTTGAAGCGCTAAGTAAGGAATCGGGATTGGTAATTGGAATCTTTGGCCATGCAGGTGACGGAAATATGCACCCAACAATCGTTCACGATCATGGCGATAGCGTTGCAGCAGCAAATGCTAAAGATGTATTCGAGAAGATTGTTGCAATTGCTCAATCACTTGGCGGAACTGCAAGTGGCGAGCATGGAATAGGCACAATTAAGGCGCACCTTATAGCCAATGAGATTTCACCGAGAGTAATGCAGCTTCAGCGAGATGTTAAGCGAGTCTTTGACCCACTCAACATTCTTAATCCAAGTAAGAAGTTTCTTACTTAGTCGCTTCCGCTAAATCTTCAGGTGTATCAGGTGTTGCCACCTTCGGTGATCCTGCAAATGTGAACTTGGCATCTGCTTCAACGCCCTCAACATCTACAACGATGATTTCTCCAGCCTTGAGCTCTCCGAAGAGAATTCGCTCTGAGAGCGCATCTTCAATCTCACGTTGAATAACGCGACGCAGAGGACGCGCACCAAGAAGTGGGTCGTAACCACGCGCTGCAAGAAGATCCTTAGCTGCCTGTGTGAGTTCGATACCCATATCTTTCGCCTTTAGGCGCTCATCAAGATTTGCAACCATGAGGTCGACGATATTGATGATCTGATCCTTAGTGAGCTGGTGGAAGACGATTACATCATCGATACGGTTGAGGAACTCTGGGCGGAAGTGGTTCTTGAGTTCATCTTGAACTTTGCCCTTCATGCGATCGTAATTTGTTAAATCATCTTCTGCATTAGCGAATCCAAGTCCGAGTGACTTCGAGATATCGCGAGTACCAAGGTTTGTTGTCATGATGATGACAGTGTTCTTAAAGTCGACTGTGCGACCTTGTGAATCTGTAAGTCGACCATCTTCTAGAACCTGAAGAAGTGAGTTAAAGATATCTGGGTGCGCCTTTTCGATTTCATCGAAGAGAACTACAGAGAATGGACGACGACGAACCTTTTCAGTGAGCTGACCGCCCTCGTCGTAGCCAACATATCCTGGAGGTGCACCGAATAGTCGTGAGGCTGTGTGGCGCTCAGAGTATTCAGACATATCGAGTTGGATAAGTGCTGTCTCATCTCCAAATAGGAATGATGCAAGAGTGCGTGAAAGCTCTGTCTTACCAACACCTGAAGGCCCTGCAAAGATAAATGAACCACCAGGGCGCTTTGGATCCTTAAGACCTGCACGTGTACGGCGGATTGCTTGTGACAACGCCTTGATCGCTTGATCTTGCCCAATAACGCGACGGTGTAGTTCATCTTCCATACGAAGAAGACGAGCTGTCTCTTCCTCAGTTAACTTAAATACTGGAATACCAGTTGAGGCAGAGAGAACCTGCGCGATAAGTTCTTCATCAACTTCAGTGACCTTATCGAGATCAGTTGCCTTCCAATTCTTCTCAGCTTCCTGCTTCTCTGCGATAAGAGTCTTCTCTTTATCGCGAAGGGCTGCTGCACCTTCGAAATCTTGTCCATCGATAGCAGATTCCTTAGCCTTGCGAGCTTCAGCGATCTTCTCGTCGAATTCGCGGAGTTCAGCTGGTGCAGTCATGCGCTTAATGCGAAGACGTGAACCTGCCTCATCAATAAGGTCGATCGCCTTATCTGGAAGGAATCGATCTGAGATGTAGCGATCTGCCATATTTGCAGCAGCGGCAAGTGCGCCATCTGTAATTGAAACTCGGTGGTGAGTTTCGTAGCGATCGCGTAGACCCTTAAGAATTTCAATGGTGTGAGCAACTGATGGCTCTTTCACCTGGATTGGCTGGAAACGACGCTCAAGAGCGGCATCTTTTTCAATGTGTTTTCTGTACTCATCGAGAGTTGTTGCACCGATTGTCTGGAGTTCGCCGCGAGCAAGCATTGGCTTCAAGATGCTTGCTGCATCAATCGCGCCTTCTGCTGCTCCTGCGCCTACAAGTGTGTGAATCTCATCGATAAAGATAATGATGTCGCCGCGAGTCTTGATCTCCTTAAGAACTTTCTTAAGGCGCTCTTCGAAATCTCCACGGTAGCGAGAGCCGGCAACAAGTGCGCCGAGATCGAGTGAGTAGAGCTGCTTATCTTTCAAAGTCTCTGGAACATCGTTCTTTGCAATTGCTTGTGCAAGACCTTCGACGACAGCTGTCTTACCAACGCCTGGTTCGCCAATTAACACTGGGTTGTTCTTTGTGCGGCGAGAAAGAATCTGCATCACGCGCTCGATTTCAAGATCACGACCGATAACAGGATCGAGCTTTCCTTCACGAGCAGCTGCTGTGAGATTGCGACCAAATTGATCGAGAACCAGCGATGTTGATGGAGTTCCTTCTGCAGGTCCACCTTGTGTAACAGTCTCTTTTCCTTGGTAGCCAGAGAGAAGTTGAATAACTTGCTGACGTACGCGATTGAGATCTGCGCCGAGCTTTACAAGAACTTGTGCTGCAACGCCTTCGCCTTCGCGAATGAGTCCGAGGAGAATATGTTCTGTGCCGATGTAGTTGTGTCCAAGTTGCAGCGCTTCGCGAAGTGAGAGTTCAAGAACTTTCTTTGCGCGTGGAGTAAATGGAATGTGACCACTTGGCGCTTGCTGCCCTTGACCAATAATTTCTTCAACCTGTGCGCGAACGCCTTCAAGTGAGATACCTAGAGATTCGAGACCCTTTGCAGCGACGCCTTCACCTTCGTGGATGAGGCCAAGGAGGATGTGCTCTGTGCCGATGTAGTTGTGATTGAGCATGCGTGCTTCTTCTTGAGCAAGAACTACTACTCGTCGAGCTCGATCGGTAAAGCGCTCAAACATGGGCTGACTCCTTTATTTCCTACATCCAATTGGTGCTGCCGTAAGCCTATAACCCAGCCTAGGGAAGGCGCGAGGTGGATAGCTTTGGTACCTCGTAGAACCCTAAATATGGGGTGAATATTCCCTCAAAGGTCCAATGGTAGAGCGCCCCAAAGATAGAGGTGGCTAGAGAGTCAGGAGCATTCGGGTATTGCCAAGGGTATTTGGCTTCACCGACTCAAGATCCAAGAACTCAGCGACACCGGCATCGTAGGAACGTAGGAGTTGTTGGTAAACATCAGGGTCAACGGGAGTTCCTTGGATCTCTTCAAAACCATGACGGCCAAAGAACTCTGTTTGAAAAGTGAGGCAGAAAATTCGGTCAACGCCAACTTCTCGTGCGCGTTCAATAATTTGCTCAAGAATTTTATGACCAATGCCTTCTTTGTGGCGGCCTTGTTTAACAGCAACGGTACGAACTTCTGCTAAATCTTCCCAGAGAATGTGAAGAGCCCCGCAGCCAACAATGACGCCATCTTCTTCTGCAACGGTAAATTCTTGAACGCCTTCGTACAAAGTTACCGTTTCTTTGGTGAGCATCTTTCCAGGAGCAGCATATGAATCTACGAGTTCGCGAATCGCCTTAACATCAGTAGTTCGTGCAGGTCTAATAACCAACATTCTTAATCTATTTCCGGCTTTACCAATGGGAACAAGATTGTTTCGCGAATTCCAAGACCGGTAAGTGCCATCAATAAACGATCTACACCCATACCCATTCCACCCATTGGTGGCATGCCAAATTCCATTGCACGTAGGAAATCTTCATCAACTTGCATTGCTTCAAGGTCGCCCTTGGCACCAAGCTGCGCCTGCTCTACAAGTCGCTCGCGTTGAATGATTGGATCGATGAGCTCTGAATATCCTGTTGCTAATTCAAAACCATCGACATAGAGATCCCACTTTTCAACGACTCCTGGAATCTCACGATGTGCGCGCACAAGTGGAGATGTATCTACTGGGTAACCCATAACGAATGTTGGTTCGATCAACTTATCTTGCGCAACGTGCTCAAAGATCTCTTCAGCGAGCTTACCTGTAACCCACTTTGGGTCGATCTTCATACCGAGCTTCGTTGCATACTTCTTAAGTTCGTCAATGGGCGTGAGAGCAGTTACTTGTTCTCCAACGCCCTCAGAGATTGCATCGTATAGAGAGATCTCGTTCCACTGTCCACCAAGATCTGCTTGGCGACCATTGTGGTGTGTAACAACATGTGAACCAGCAACTGCCATCGCAGCATTTTGAATCAGTGCTCGCGTGACATCGGCAATCGAGCGCCAATCTCCGTAGGACATATATGACTCAACCATTGCAAACTCTGGCGAGTGTGAAGAGTCGGCGCCTTCGTTGCGGAAGTTGCGGTTAATCTCAAATACACGTTCGATTCCACCGACAACGCAACGCTTTAAGAAAAGTTCCGGTGCGATACGCATATAGAGATCCATATCGTATGCATTGCTGAAAGTCTTAAATGGACGAGCAGCTGCTCCACCATGCATGACCTGCAACATTGGTGTCTCAACTTCAATAAAGCTTTGATTATTAAAAGTTTCGCGAAGTGAACGCATCACGGTCGGACGCATACGGGCTGCAGAACGAGCCTCTGGTCGAACAATTAAATCTACATAACGCATACGAACGCGAGTCTCTTCAGACATCGGCTTGTGATCATTTGGCAGGGGACGTAATGATTTTGAAGCAAGTGCCCATGTAGTTGCGAGAATAGAAAGTTCGCCGCGCTTTGAAGTGATGATCTCGCCTGTTACAGAGACCATGTCACCTAAATCAATATCTGACTTCCATGCATCTAATTGCTCTTGCCCAACTTTGTCGAGAGAGAGCATCGCTTGAAGTTCTGTTCCATCACCTTCGCGAAGAGTTGCAAAGCAGAGCTTTCCGGTATCGCGCTTAAAGATAATGCGACCTGTAAGACTTTCAGTATCGCCGGTTGCTACATCTGCATCGAGACCGGTGTACTTCTCACGAACCTCGTGAAGCGACTTGGTTCGAGGCACAGCCACTGGATATGGCTCGATTCCACGCTCAAGAAGGCTTGCGCGCTTCTCGCGACGAATCCGAAGTTGCTCGGGTAGATCGTCTTCAGCAGGTGTTGAGTTCTCAGTGGTCATAGTGCGCAGAGTCTACCCTCGCCCAGAAGGGCGCGGTTATCAGTTAAGAGATGTTCTTCTCATGAATAAGTCGTAGCCCGATGAGAGTCAGATCTGGCTCGTGTTCATCAATAGTTTCCGCAACTCCAAGGATGAGCGGGGCTAATCCACCAGTAGCAATCACTGTCGGGCGTTCTTTATAGCTATCTGCGAGCTCCTCAGTGATGCGCTCAACTAGCCCATCAACTTGTCCTGCAAATCCAAAGATCGTTCCGGATTGCAGCGCCTCGACAGTGTTCTTTCCAATTACATTCTTTGGACGAATTAATTCGACTTTACGTAACTGTGCAGCCCGTGATGCAAGTGCATCGACTGAGATTTCAATTCCGGGCGCAAGTGCTCCCCCCAGGAATTCTCCCTTAGGTGAGACAACATCAAGGTTTGTCGAAGTACCGAAATCAACGACAATTGCGGGTCCACCATAAAGCGTGTGTGCAGCAAGGGTATTAACTATGCGATCTGCACCAATTTCTTTTGGATTATCGACAAGCAACTGAACGCCAGTCTTTGTACCAGGTTCAACGATTGTCACAGGAATATCTGTGAAGTACGAATCAATCATTGTTCTTAACTCGCGAAGAGTTGCTGGCACAGTCGAACAGATAGAGAGCCCTGTAATTTTGTAACCTGTAACAAGAGCGCTGAATTGGAGCCAGAGTTCATCTGCAGTCGTGCGCGGATCTGTCTTCACTCGCCACGATTTAATCAAGGCATCTTTTTCAAATATACCTAGAACTGTATTTGTATTTCCTACATCAACTGTCAGTAACATATTTACTCCGCTCTCAAATCTAGGCCGATATCTAAAACAGGTGCGCTATGAGTCAGAGCGCCGATTGCTAAGTAATCGACACCTGTGGCTGCAAACTCCTTTGCGCTTTCAAGTGAGATTCCACCTGATGCTTCAAGCTTGCACTGGCCTGCAACTATCTCCACCGCTTTGCGACAGAGTTCAGGGTTCATATTGTCCAGAAGTACGAGATCCGGATTTAGTGGAAGAACCTCAGCCAATTGCTCGAGGTTGTCTACCTCAATCTCAATTTCTGCAGTTGGAAATTGTGAACGTACACGTGAGAATGCCTCTGCAACTCCACCTGCTGCTGCAATGTGATTATCTTTAATAAGGGCAGCATCGCTTAAGGACATTCGGTGGTTAGTGCCACCCCCCATTCGCACTGCATATTTTTCAAGTGCGCGCATACCCGGGGTTGTCTTACGTGTGTCCCGAATCTTGCAGGATGTTCCTGCAATTGCTTTAACCCATGTGTTTGTCAGCGTTGCAATTCCACCAAGGTGGCCAAGGAAATTAAGTGCAGTTCGCTCTGCAAGCAGGATTGCACGAGTATCACCCCGAACACTCATCAGGACTTTACCTGCGGAAACCGCATCGCCATCTTGAATAAATACCGAAATATCCTTCAGGCCTACCTCTTCAAGAACGGCGCGGGCCATATCAATTCCTGCAATCACGCCATCTCGACGAGCAACAAAATCTGCAATGACGCGCTCTGTTCCAGAGACGGTAGCAACGGAGGTTATATCTTCTCCGCCATCGAGATCTTCAGACAGTGCACGTTTAATGAGGTCGCGATCAATCATGAACTTCCAACTTCCTGATATCCACTTGTCCAGTAACCTGTTTGATCTAACTGCTGAACAATTCTCTTTCTCCATTGATCACTTGTCTCAGGGAAATCCTCACGCCAATGTGAACCACGAGTCTCTTGACGTATAAGCGCTGCTTTAAGAATCGCCTGTGCAAGCTGGAATAAGTTTGTTGTCTCCCACGCTTCAACACATGGCTGTGTGCTGGTTCGATCTTCTATTCGCGTTAAATCAGAGCTTGTACTCAATAGCGAATCAGATGAGCGCAATACGCCAGCCCCTCGACTCATACTGATCTGAATATCGTGGCGAACTATTGGATCAAGAAGAATTGCTTTCGAAGCATTTTCTACAGGCTCTGAAAATTCTGTGAGGTTTGCCGCTATGTCAGCTGCAATTCGCGCGCTAAAGACGAGTCCTTCAAGGAGAGAGTTGGAGGCAAGGCGGTTTGCACCGTGCACTCCTGAACATGCGGTCTCGCCACATGCGTAAAGTCCTTTAACGCTTGTTCGTCCATTTAGATCAACGCGAACTCCACCTGATGCATAGTGAGATGCTGGCGCAACTGGAATCAACTGAGTTAGCGGATCTATTCCATGGCTCTTGCAAGATGCATAAATCGTTGGGAATCTGCTTTCAAATCCTTCAATATGTCGAACATCTAGCCAGACATGACCCGTCTTACTCGTATTCATTACGCGCATAATTGAAATTGCCACAACATCTCGTGGAGCAAGTTCTGCAAGAGGATGTAAATCTTTCATGAAGCGATTTCCATCATCATCTAATAAATATGCGCCTTCACCACGTACAGCTTCGCTAATAAGTGGTTGTTGGCCTTCTGAGTTATTGCCCAGCCAGAGAACTGTCGGGTGGAACTGAATAAATTCAACATCGGCAACTTTTGCTCCAGCTCGAAGAGCCAGTGCTACTCCGTCGCCAGTTGAGACTGAAGGATTTGTTGTTTGAGCAAAAACTTGTCCGAGTCCACCGGTTGCAAGAACAACTGCCTTTGCTATTCCGCGACCAACTCCATCACGGCTACCTGCACCAATGACGTGCAGAGTCACGCCACAGACTTCACCGATATCGTTTTTAAGCGCATCGAGTACAAGTGCATTTTCAACAACTTCAATTTCAGGGTCATTCTGTACAGCTGCGAGAAGTGCACGTGAAACTTCTGCACCTGTTGCATCCCCGCCCGCGTGAATAATTCGATTACGTAAATGTCCACCCTCGCGAGTCAGGGCAATTTCACCGCTTGCTTCTTTATCAAAGATTGCACCGCGTTCAATTAACTTACGGACCGCTTCAGGTCCTTCTGTAACCAGTACTCGAACTGCCTGTACATCGCATAGGCCTGCACCTGCTACCAAAGTATCTTTCTCGTGATCTTCAGGTGAATCGCCGTCGCCGAGCGCAGCAGCGATTCCACCTTGTGCCCACTTCGTTGAACCTTCATCAACGCTGGCCTTTGTAACAAGCAGAACTGAAAGACCAAATGTTCTACATTGCAGCGCAGTAGTAAGTCCCGCGATACCTGAGCCAACAACGATTACATCTGCAGTTGCAGTCCAACCTGGAGCAGGGGCTAATAACTTCATGCGTTGATCTCCATCTGCATATTGTCGAGCAAACGGACGCCATTAATCCACCCAGCAATAATCGCTCGCACGCGCTTCGACTCTTTACTCGCTGGAAGGAAAGTATCTTCATCAATCAATGTGGCGTAATCCAGCTCAAAGAGCGCCTCGCTCTTGAGTATCCCTTGAAGTTCACTCTCGCTCTTAGCTGCTGAGAGCGCCTTGTAAATAATTGGCGCAGCTGCACGACCTTCAGGTGAGAGGCGAATATTGCGAGATGACATCGCTAGACCATCGACTTCGCGGAAGATTGGTCCTCTAATAATTTTTACATCTCCGGCCATCGCTTCAACTAACTTCAACTGTTGGAAATCCTTCTCACCGAAGATTGCAAAGGTTGGCTTCACTAGCGTGAAGAGACGATTTACAACTGTGACTACACCATCAAAGTGGCCTGGGCGCGAAGCTCCTTCAAAGAGGTCGCCAATTGGGCCCGCTTTGAGCGAATTAAAGCCTTGAGGATAAATCTCGTCGTATTTTGGAAACCAGAGGTGCGTGACTCCGGAACGTTTCGCTAATTCAATATCTGCATCTGGAGTCTTTGGGTACTTCTGTAAGTCATCTGGATTTTCAAATTGAAGCGGGTTGATAAAGATACTGGCCACAACGTGATCGCTCAATTTCGCAGCAATAGTAAATAGTGAGCCATGTCCCTCATGCAGCGCTCCCATGGTTGGAACAAATGCGCAGCCTGAAGGAAGCTCTTGAGCGCTATGTACTACTTTCATGGCTCCAGTCCTTTCAGGTACCGGGCAGGCAGTGCGATAAGTCTAAAGCGTTATTGCAATTGCTCCAAAAGTTCAGAGATTTTTCCGTGTGTAAGGAGAATTGCATCCGGTTCAATCTCAAGCCATGGTTCTAAAACAAATCTTCTCTCATGAGCGCGTGGATGTGGAAGCTCCAGCTCTTCTGCACTGCTCAAGATTGATCCATATTGAATGAGATCTAAATCGATTGTGCGAGGACCCCATCGCTCAATTCGTTCGCGTCCAAGCGTCTTCTCAATTCCATGTAGAAGGCTGAGTAAATCAGAAGCTGGTAGATCACTTTCAGCGATACAGATTGCATTGAGATAATCTGGTTGTTCTGGTCCCCCTACAGCTTTCGTGGAGTAGAAAGTCGATACTGCAATTACATCCGTTGCCTCGCGCAACATCGCGATTGCAAGTTGCATCTGCTCTTCAGGGTTACCAATATTGGCACCGAGCGCAATTACTGCCTTCATCTAGTGATTGTCACAGAGATATCGGCAACTTGGGCTGATACCGGCGCTTTTGGCTTATGAACCGTGACAGCAATCTTCTGAATTTCAGGAAACTCATTTTTTGCGCGATCTGCGATTCTTCCCGCTAATCTCTCGATGAGTTCTACTCGCTCACCAGTAATCTCTTCGACAACGAGATCTGCGAGTGATCCATAATCAACTGTGTCCTTCAGGTCATCGCTCTTACTTGCAGCGGAGAGATCCAAAGTAATCTCGAGATCTACATAAAAATCTTGCCCGTTCTCCGCTTCATGGTCAAAGACACCGTGATATCCAAATCCCCAGATTCCAGTTAATTTAATGAGATCGCTCATGCGCGGATCGCCTCCACATTCGCTTTAACACCATGCACTCGCACAGCCCAAATGCCCTTGCTAGCCAAAGTTTGTGTGACGCTAACAGTTGCAGCTTCCCGCTCATCGGGATGATCTCCACCTAGGAAGCGCTTGCGTGAGTGGCCAATCAGAACTGGGTAACCAAGAGCGATAAATTCATCGATTCTCTGCAAGATCTCCCAGTTATGTTCTGGATCTTTTGCAAAACCGATACCTGGGTCGAGAATGATATTTTCACGCAATACTCCTGCAGCAAGCGCTTTATCTAATTGAATCGTTACCTCTTCAATCACATCCGTTACGACATCTCCATAGATCGCCTTTGAATTCATATCTACTGAATGTCCACGCCAATGCATCAACGTGTACTTGCAACCAAGTGCTGCAACTGTTGAGAACATAGCTGGGTCAGCAGCTCCACCACTGACATCATTAACAATTGATGCGCCAGCTTCGACAGCAAGCTTCGCTGTTGAAGCGCGCATTGTGTCGATACTTAAGGTAACGCCAGCGCCAGCAAGTCCTTTAATCACAGGCAGAACTCGTGCTTGTTCTTCCTCTTCAGAAACTCTTTCGGCACCTGGTCTCGTCGATTCTCCACCAATATCGATGATGTCTACGCCTTCATCAATCATCTCAAGACCGCGATGTATCGCATGTGAAACCTCGAAATAAACTCCGCCATCAGCAAATGAATCTGGAGTGACATTGAGGATACCCATTACTAACATGGCACTCTATCGATTCGTAATGAGGCTGATTGCTTCAGCGCGAGTCGTTGCATCACGTAAGACGCCTCGCACAGCTGAAGTAGTTGTTCGAGCCTGTGATTTGCGCACACCACGCATCGACATACATAAGTGTTCACAATCGATAATGACAATTACGCCCATCGGTTTCAGAATTTCTACAAGGGCATCGGCAATCTGAGTTGTTAAACGCTCTTGTACTTGTGGGCGACGAGCAAAGAGATCCACTAGGCGCGCCACCTTCGAGAGACCAGTAATTTTTCCACTTGGGATATATCCAACGTGAGCTACGCCGTGGAATGGAGTCAGATGATGTTCACAATGTGAAAAGACTTCGATATCTCGAATGATTACTAACTCTTCATGGCCGATATCAAAAGTTGTAGTTAATACATCTTCTGGCTTCTGCCAAAGTCCTTCAAAGTTCTCTTTGAATGCGCGCGCTACACGAGCAGGAGTTTCTTGAAGGCCTTCACGATCTGGATCTTCACCGAGGGCAAGTAGGAGTTCCCGAACTGCCTTCTCTGCGCGCTCCTGATCATAAGGATGCGATGCACGACCATCGCTAGGTCCCATTGATACCGATGAAATATCGGTCACTCGGGATTTACCTTCTTCACTCTGCGAGCCTTCTTTGGTGCCTCTGGTGTAGCAGGAGCGATACGTTCTGGAATATCAACTGGCGGCTTCGAAGAAGGAACGCGAGTGATAGACCCTGTCCAAGCAGGTCGAGTTGGCCATGAATTAACGCGTGCAAAGATTTGAGCAATCTCTTCCTTGTTGAGGGTTTCTCTCTCAAGAAGTTGCAGAACCATCTCATCAAGAATTGTGCGATTCGCTTCGAGAATATCGAAAGCCTCTTGATGAGCATTCTCAATTAACTTACGAATTTCTGCATCAACAACTGCAGCAACGTTCTCTGAATAGTCTCGTTGGTGCCCGTAATCGCGCCCCATAAACGGTTCTGAAGAGTCACTTCCGAGCTTGATAGCCCCAATTGCCTCAGTCATTCCATATTGGGTAACCATTGCGCGAGCCAGTGCGGTTGCTTTCTCAATATCGTTTGATGCACCTGTCGAAGGATCGTGGAAGATTAATTCTTCTGCTGCGCGCCCGCCTAGTGAGTAAGCCAATTGATCAAGGAGCTGATTTCGAGTCGTTGAATACTTGTCATCGTCAGGTAGAACCATTGTGTAACCAAGTGCTCGACCGCGAGGCATGATTGTAATTTTATGTACAGGGTCAGTGTGTGGAAGTGCATGAGCAACAAGTGCGTGGCCAGCTTCATGATAAGCAGTTACGCGACGTTCTTCCTCTGACATTAAACGTGACTTGCGTTGTGGCCCTGCCATCACTCGATCGATAGCTTCATCAATCTGAAGATTTCCAATTGCCTTCTGACCTTCACGCGCAGATAGAAGTGCAGCCTCATTAAGAACATTTGCAAGATCGGCACCAGTGAAACCTGGAGTCCTGCGTGCATATGCAAGGAGCTCAACCTCTTTTGCAATGGGCTTATTCTTCGCATGAACTTTGAGAATATCTTCGCGACCCTTGAGATCTGGACGCTCGACAGGAATTTGACGATCAAAGCGACCTGGGCGAAGTAGCGCTGGGTCTAAAACATCTGGACGGTTAGTTGATGCAATCAAGATAACCTGACCATTAGATTCAAATCCATCCATCTCAACGAGAAGTTGGTTGAGTGTTTGTTCGCGTTCATCGTGCCCGCCACCCATACCGGTACCGCGCTGACGTCCAACTGCATCAATCTCATCAACGAAGATAATTGCTGGAGCGTTTGCCTTTGCTTGAGTAAATAGATCGCGTACTCGCGCAGCACCAACACCAACAAACATTTCGACGAAATCAGAGCCTGAGATTGAGTAGAAAGGAACCTTCGCTTCACCGGCTACGGCACGCGCAAGAAGAGTCTTTCCAGTTCCTGGAGGACCATAGAGTAGAACGCCCTTAGGAATCTTCGCACCGAGCAGTGCGTACTTTGCTGGGTCTGCAAGGAAATCTTTTATCTCTTCTAACTCTGCAATCGCTTCATCTGCTCCCGCGACATCATCGAAAGTATTCTGCGGTACATCGTTATTTTGAAGCTTTGCACGGGATTTACCGAATGAAAATACTCGATTTCCACCTTGCGCTTGGCTCATCATTAAGAAGAATAAGAAACCAATAATTAAAATTGGTCCAAAGCTAAAGAGGAATGTTGTAAACCATGATTGCCTTGGCACATCAACGGTCCATCCCTTTACAGGAGGGTTGGCGCTAAGCGCATCAATCAAAGTTGGTTCTTGTCGAGCGATATAGGACGCCTCGACTTTAGTAGAACCTTTAAGTGAGTTTCCTGGCGAGAGAATCAACTTTAATTTCTGATTTCTATCGATCAGAACTGCAGATTCAACTTGTGACCTTGAGATTAAATCGATCGCTTGTGATGTTTTGA
>JBFYOX010000002.1:0-104457 GCA_041303615.1 Actinomycetes bacterium | reverse complement strand
TCCGCGTTGGCGCCGATGTTGTGCCGGGCGACATCTTGGTTGGAAAGGTAACTCCTAAGGGAGAAACTGAACTCACACCAGAAGAGCGTTTGCTCCGTGCAATCTTCGGTGAGAAGGCTCGCGAAGTTCGCGATACATCTCTCAAGGTTCCTCATGGTGAATCAGGAAAAGTTATCGGCGTAAAGATCTTCGAATCAGAAGAAGGCTTCGAACTTCCAGCTGGCGTTAACCAATTGGTTCGCGTTTATGTTGCACAGAAGCGCAAGATTCAAGATGGTGACAAGCTTGCTGGTCGCCACGGTAACAAGGGTGTTATCTCAAAGATTCTTCCAGTTGAAGATATGCCATTCCTTGAAGATGGAACCCCAGTCGATGTTGTCTTGAACCCACTTGGTGTTCCAGGACGTATGAACGTTGGACAGGTTCTTGAAATGCACCTAGGTTGGGTTGCAAAGACAGGTTGGGATGTTTCCGGAGTTTCTGAAGCATGGGCAGATCACCTCAAGGAGATCGGCGCAGAAAAGGGAGCACCAGGAACAAACCTTGCAACACCGGTGTTCGATGGTGCACTTGAAGATGAAATCTCAGGTCTTCTTTCATCAACACTTTCAAACCGCGATGGCAACCAACTCATTGGTCGCTCAGGAAAAGCCCGTCTATTCGACGGTCGTTCTGGCGAGCCATACCCAACTCCAATTTCAGTTGGATACATGTACATCTTGAAGCTCCACCACTTGGTAGACGACAAGATCCACGCACGTTCAACTGGTCCATACTCAATGATTACGCAGCAACCACTCGGTGGTAAGGCTCAATTCGGTGGTCAGCGATTTGGTGAAATGGAAGTGTGGGCACTTGAAGCTTACGGTGCTGCTTACACACTCCAAGAGTTGCTCACAATTAAATCTGACGACGTCCTCGGACGCGTAAAGGTTTACGAAGCCATTGTTAAGGGCGAGAACATTCCAGAACCAGGCATCCCTGAATCATTCAAGGTGCTTATTAAGGAAATGCAATCACTCTGCCTCAATGTCGAAGTTCTCTCTTCTGAAGGTGTCGCAATTGAAATGCGCGATAACGATGAAGAAATTTTCCGTGCCGCCGAAGAACTAGGTATCAACTTGTCACGAGTTGAGCCAAGCTCAGTAGAAGAAATTTAAGGAGCGAATCAAACATGTTAGATGTCAACTTCTTTGATGAACTACGAATCGGTCTCGCATCGGCTCAAAATATTCGTGATTGGTCTTTCGGCGAAGTAAAGAAGCCAGAGACAATCAACTACCGCACGCTCAAGCCAGAGAAGGACGGACTCTTCGACGAGAAGATCTTCGGACCAACTCGTGACTGGGAATGTTATTGCGGTAAGTACAAGCGCGTTCGATTCAAGGGAATCATCTGCGAGCGATGCGGTGTTGAAGTAACACGCGCAAAGGTTCGTCGCGAACGCATGGGTCACATCGAGCTTGCCGCTCCTGTAACTCACATCTGGTACTTCAAGGGTGTTCCTTCACGCCTTGGTTACCTACTTGACCTTGCACCTAAGGATCTTGAGAAGGTTATTTACTTCGCTGCTTACATGATCACAGAAGTTGATGCTGAAGCTCGTGAAGAAGATATGCCACAGCTTGAGAAGAAGCTTGCTAACGATCGCAAGAAGATCGAAACAAAGCGCGATGTAGATGTCGACACACGTACAAAGAAGCTCGAGGCAGATATTGCTGAACTCGAATCAGAAGATGCGAAGTCAGATGTAAAGCGCAAGGTTCGTGAATCTGCAGAGCGCGAGCTCAAGGCAATCCGCGAGCGTGCAGAGCGCGAGCTCACACGTCTTGAAGATGTCTGGTCACGTTTTAAGAACCTCAAGGTTCAAGATCTCGAAGGCGATGAAAACCTCTACCGCGAAATGCGTGACCGTTACGGCATGTACTTCAAGGGAGATATGGGTGCTGCTGCAATTAAGAAGCGCCTAGAGACTTTCGACCTTGAGACCGAGCATGCAATGCTTACTGACCTTTCAGAAAATGGAAAGGGTGCAAAGAAGACTCGTGCCATCAAGCGCCTTAAGGTCGTCAATGCATTCATGACAACAAGCAACCACCCAGCATCAATGGTTCTTGATTGTGTACCGGTTATCCCGCCAGATCTGCGCCCAATGGTTCAGCTCGATGGCGGACGCTTTGCGACTTCAGATCTCAACGATCTCTATCGCCGCGTTATTAACCGTAACAATCGTTTGAAGCGTCTTGCTGATCTCGGTGCTCCAGAAATTATCGTTAACAACGAAAAGCGCATGTTGCAGGAAGCTGTAGATGCGTTGTTCGATAACGGTCGTCGTGGTCGTCCAGTTACTGGCCCAGGAAACCGTGCGCTGAAGTCACTTTCAGATATGCTCAAGGGTAAGCAAGGACGTTTCCGTCAGAACTTGCTCGGTAAGCGCGTTGACTACTCAGGTCGTTCAGTAATCGTTGTCGGTCCTCAGCTGAAGCTGCACCAGTGCGGTCTTCCTAAGCAGATGGCTCTCGAACTCTTCAAGCCATTCGTAATGAAGCGTCTTGTAGATCTCAACCACGCGCAGAACATTAAATCTGCAAAGCGTATGGTTGAACGTGCTCGTCCAGTTGTATGGGATGTTCTTGAAGAAGTAATTGCAGAACATCCAGTGCTTCTGAACCGTGCTCCTACACTTCACCGCTTAGGTATCCAGGCATTCGAACCACAACTGGTTGAAGGTAAGGCTATTCAGATTCACCCACTCGTATGTACAGCGTTTAACGCTGACTTCGACGGTGACCAGATGGCTGTTCACCTTCCATTGTCTGCAGAAGCTCAGGCTGAAGCACGCATCTTGATGTTGTCTTCAAACAATATCTTGTCACCAGCTAACGGTCGCCCAATCACATCACCAACACAGGACATGGTTCTAGGTTTGTACTACCTAACTATGGAACGTGAAGGAGAACTCGGAGAAGGCCGTGCATTCGGTTCAGTCTCTGAAGCGATCATGGCTCACGATCAGCACTCAGTTTCATTGCAGGCGAAGATCAAGATTCGCGTTAAGGGAGAAACTCTCGAAACAACAATTGGTCGCGCACTATTTAATGAAGCACTTCCTGCTGATTTCCCATTCGTTGATCACGATGTAACTAAGAAGGCTCTCGGCGCAATCGTCGACAAGCTCGCTGAGTTCTATCCAAAGGTCACTGTTGCACAGACACTTGATGCGCTTAAGTCACTCGGTTTCCACTGGGCAACTCGCGCTGGCGCAACAATCGGTATCGAAGATGTAGTTACACCTCCACGTAAGCGTGAAATCCTCGACGGCTACGAAACACAGGCTGACAAGGTTCAGTCACAGTACGAAAAGGGACTCATCACAGATGACGAGCGTCGTCAGGAACTCATTGAGATCTGGACAAAGGCAACAGCTGAAGTTGGTAAGGCGATGGAAGATAACTTCCCACGCGTTAACCCAGTTTGGATGATGGTCTTCTCAGGTGCTCGCGGAAATATGATGCAGATTCGTCAGATCGCAGGTATGCGCGGACTTGTAGCGAACCCAAAGGGTGAAATTATTCCTCGCCCAATTAAGTCCAACTTCCGTGAAGGCTTGTCAGTTCTCGAGTACTTCATCTCTACACACGGTGCACGTAAGGGTCTTGCAGATACAGCGCTTCGTACCGCTGACTCTGGTTACCTCACACGTCGTCTCTGCGACGTTGCACAAGATGTAATCATTCGCGAAGAAGATTGCGGAACCGAACGTGGTCTCGCACTTCCAATCGCTACACGCCAGGAATCAGGCAGCCTTGTAAAGCATGATCACGTTGAGACATCTGTCTACGGCCGCACATTGGCTGAAGACATCACTGTTGATGGCGTAGTTATTGCACAAGCTGGTGCAGATCTTGGAGATCGCAACATCGATGCATTGGTTGCAGCTGGTGTCGACGAGGTAAAGATTCGCTCAGTTCTTACTTGCGATAGCAAGGTCGGACAGTGCGCAGCTTGCTACGGTCGCTCACTTGCGGCAGGACAGCTTGTTGCAGTCGGCGAAGCAGTCGGAATCATTGCAGCACAGTCAATCGGTGAGCCTGGTACACAGCTAACAATGCGTACCTTCCACACTGGTGGTGTTGCTGGTGATGACATCACTCACGGTCTTCCACGTATCGTCGAGCTCTTCGAAGCACGTACACCTAAGGGTGTTGCGCCAATCGCAGAAGCAGCAGGCGTTGTTTCATTCCGTGAAGATGCAAAGGGTAAGAAGATCGTCGTAACACCTGATGATGGTGGCGAAGAAGTTGCTTACCCAATCACACGCCGTCAGAAGCTACTTGTTGAAGAAGGTTCACGCGTTGAAGTTGGCCAGAAGATGGTCGTCGGCGCAATTGATCCAAAGCAGGTACTTCGTATCCTCGGACCACGTGCAACTCAGGTTCACTTGGTTAACGAGATCCAATCTGTTTACCGCTCACAGGGCGTAGGCATTCACGATAAGCACATCGAAGTAATCGTTCGCCAGATGCTCAAGCGCATCACAGTTCTTGAAGCTGGCGATACAGAAATGCTTCCAGGTGAACTCGTTGAACGCGGTCGCTTCGAAGCTGAGAACCGTCGCGTTGTTACAACCGGTGGCAAGGCTGCATCAGGTCGCCCAGAACTTATGGGTATCACCAAGGCATCTCTTGCAACTGAATCATGGTTGTCAGCTGCTTCATTCCAGGAAACAACTCGCGTACTTACAGACGCTGCACTCTCTGAGAAGTCAGATCCACTCTTGGGTCTTAAGGAGAACGTCATCATCGGTAAGTTGATCCCTGCAGGAACAGGCCTTGCCCGTTACCGCAACATCCGCGTTGAACCTACCGAAGAAGCGAAGGCAGCGGTTTACGCAGCTTACGACGAGTACGACTTCACTCCATTTGATCAGCAAGGATCAGGAGAAGCAGTTCGTCTCGATGAAGTTGAGATCCCTCGCTAATTGATTTAGCGAAACTCATTCATGTTAAAGAGGACCTCTGTCTTAATGACAGGGGTCCTCTTAACTTTTCTGGCAAATATATATTTCCAGCCAGCAATTGCGGCAGTGCCCACTCCTGCTGTTTCCTTAACTGCTTCTGCCTCTAAGATTTCAGGAACTAGTTGGACTAATGATGGTTCCATTGGCGGAACAGCAACGCTCTCTACTGCAAATACCCCAGCACCTGCATTTCAAGCTAGCGACTCCTCTGTTCCATTGAATGCAACAGCTGGTACCAATCAATTTGTAACTCGATCAGTGGGGAACTCATCCTCGCTCTCATCAATAACCTTTGAGATCAATATGAAGGTGCCGCTAACACAGGCAAATAGCTCGAGCTCGTATGGCATGGTCTTGGGATGGACTGGTGCCAACTATGACATCTGGATGCAGGATAATAGATGCATTGGGTTTAATACTGGGACTAGTGAAATTTTTGGTTTTGACATTACTCCTTTCCTTGGGAGTTTTCACACATATACATTTGTAATGTCGACTAACGCATCAAATCAAAAAGCATTTGTGGACGGAACGTCAAAGACTCTCGCCTACTGTAAAGGAAGCTCAGCTGGTGGCACTAGAGCATTTGGAACTGCACCCTCTAGCTTTACGATTGGAAGATTTGGGTCAAATGCCTTTTATGGAACTTTTAACGTACGCAGCTTTAAACTCTGGCTCTCTGACATTGGAACTGCAAGTATTCAGGAAAGCTATAACTCCACGTTGGCACCAACCTCTCATTCGATAGCGCTTACAAGTGGATTAAATACAGCAACGTACAGATCTGTATCCACCATCCGCTCTACAGTCGATATTGATGGTCGGGTAACTTTTTATTCAAACGGAAAAAAGATACCTAGATGCATAAACATCGTGACTTCAAGCAAGATTGCCAATTGCAATTGGAAACCTTCTGTGAAAAATTACAATCTCATATCCGCTGTGCTAAAGACTGACGGCGGCAACCTAACCTCCCCATCCGTTAGGGTCTTTGTAAATAAACGGGCAAACTCACGCTAGAACTGGCTAGAATAATTAAATGGCGAAAATTGTAAGAATCGGGGACGAGATTGTTTTTGAGCTCTCATTCTTGGAGAAGCTCGGCGCGCTCCATTCCAGCCCCAAGGCCCACCTCAGAGATCTAGAGAAAGTGGAATTTGTAGACCAGCTTTGGCGCTCTGAAATCCTGCGTGGAGTTCGAGCTCCGGGAACTGCGATCCCATATGTGGTTCTTCTCGGCACGCTCCGAGGGCTGAAATATAAGGATTTTGTCGCTATGAAGGGCAGGGGAGAAGGCGTGGTTTTGACCTTCAAAAGTGGCCCTTTTGAGCGCTGGATCTTCACCTTGAAGCAGCCCAAAGAGGAGATTTCCGGGCTTCTTTAGCGACACGCCCGGGCACCGAAAATCCCCAAAAATGGGGGTGTGGTGGGGGTCTCAGGGGTAAAAGGGCCGTTTTGACCTTTCATACGCCCTGCCGATACCTTTCTCCTCTGCGCTTTTTGGGCGCGCTTGTTGCTTCCTCCTGTTAAGTAATTAATCGGACGAAATGCGAATCGGGTGCAACACACCCGACCGCGTGGGTCGGAACTTTAAGCGTGAAATAAAAATCGTAGATAACGAAATGGAGAAAAGTAGTGCCAACAATTCAGCAGCTAGTTCGTCGTGGTCGTGCAGAAAAGACTACGAAGACATCAACACCTGCGCTTAAGGGTTCACCTCAGCGTCGTGGTGTTTGCACACGTGTTTACACAACAACACCTAAGAAGCCTAACTCTGCGCTTCGTAAAGTTGCACGTGTTCGTCTTACTAGCGGAATGGAAATCACTGCATACATTCCAGGTGAAGGTCACAACCTACAAGAGCACTCCATTGTTCTTGTTCGCGGAGGCCGCGTAAAAGATCTTCCTGGTGTTCGTTACAAAATTATTCGTGGATCACTTGATACACAAGGCGTAAAGAACCGTAAGCAATCACGTTCACGTTACGGTGCTAAGAGAGAGAAGAAGGCTAGCTAATGCCACGTAAAGGTCCTGTAGTAAAGACTCCTGTAGTTGCTGATCCTGTTTACAACTCACCAGTTGTAACTGCACTTATCAACCGTGTACTTCTTCACGGTAAGCGCTCAACAGCAGAAGCAATTGTTTACGGTGCACTTGAAGGCACACGTAAGAAGACTGAAGTTGATCCACTAATCACGCTAAAGCGCGCACTCGACAACATCAAGCCTGCTGTTGAAGTACGTTCACGCCGCGTTGGTGGAGCTACATACCAGGTGCCAATCGAAGTGAAAGCTTCACGCTCTTCAACTCTTGCACTTCGCTGGTTAGTTGATTACTCACGCGATCGTCGCGAGAAGTCAATGTCAGAGCGTCTTCAGAATGAATTAATCGATGCAGCAAACGGTCTCGGAGCAGCTGTAAAGCGCCGCGAAGACACCCACAAGATGGCTGAAGCAAATAAGGCATTTGCTCACTACCGCTGGTAATCAAGAAAGAAACTAAGAGTTAATTCAATGGCGAAAGCCATCTGAATAGTCAGACTAGAGAAACCGACGAGAAGAGGAATATAAGTGTCAACAGTAGAGAAGATCGATCTAGCTACGGTTCGCAATATCGGAATCATGGCTCACATCGACGCGGGCAAAACCACAACTACTGAGCGCATCCTTTTCTACACAGGTATCTCATACAAGATCGGTGAAGTGCACGAAGGTGCAGCAACGATGGACTGGATGGAGCAGGAACAAGAGCGCGGTATCACTATCACCTCTGCTGCAACAACATGTTCATGGAAGAACCACCTCATCAACATCATTGATACACCGGGCCACGTTGACTTCACAGTTGAAGTAGAGCGTTCACTCCGTGTTCTCGATGGTGCAGTTGCAGTATTCGACGGTGTTGCGGGTGTAGAGCCACAATCTGAAACAGTATGGCGCCAGGCAGATCGTTATTCAGTTCCACGTATTTGTTTTATCAACAAGCTAGACCGCACAGGTGCATCATTCGATAAGTGCGTAGGCATGATCAAGGATCGCCTTAATGCAGTTGCACTAGTTCTTCAGCTTCCAATCGGAAACGAATCAGATTTCATCGGCGTAGTCGACCTCATCGCTATGAAGGCGCTTGTATGGCGCGGCGAAACTAAAAAGGGTGAAGATTACGTAATCGAAGAGATCCCTGCTGACATGGTTGATAAGTGCAAGGAAGCTCGCACAGCGATGCTAGAAACTCTTGCAGAGAACGACGATGCAGTAATGGAGAAGTTCCTCGAAGGTATCGAGCTTTCAGAAGATGAAATCATCGCTGGTATCCGCCGCGCAACAATCGCTGCAAAGCTTTCACCAGTTCTTACAGGTTCAGCATTTAAGAACAAGGGTGTACAGCCAATGCTTGATGCTGTAACTCGCTACCTTCCATCACCACTTGATATCGATGCAATCGTCGGTACAGATATGAATGACACAGCAGTAGAAATGAAGCGTCTTCCAAAGAACGACGAGCCATTCTCAGCGCTTGCATTCAAGATCATGACAGATCCACACCTTGGAAAACTTACATTTATCCGTGTTTACTCAGGCGTTCTTGAGACAGGATCAACAATCCTTAACTCAACAAAGAACCGCAAGGAGCGCATCGGAAAGATTTACCAGATGCACGCTAACAAGCGCGAAGAGCGTGACAATGTTGGTGCAGGAATGATCGTTGCTGTTATGGGTCTTAAGGACACAACAACAGGCGAGACTCTCTGTGATCCAGCTAAGCCAGTAATTCTCGAGTCAATGGACTTCCCAGCCCCAGTTATCTCTGTTGCTATCGAACCAAAGACAAAGGGTGACCAAGAGAAGCTTGGCGTTGCAATTCAGCGTCTATCTGAAGAAGACCCAACATTCCACGTAAACACTGACGAAGAAACAGGTCAGACAATCATCGCTGGTATGGGTGAGCTCCACCTTGAAATTCTCGTAGACCGTATGCGTCGCGAATTTAAGGTTGAAGCTAACGTCGGTAAGCCACAGGTTGCATACCGCGAAACACTTCGTAAGCCAGTTGCACGCCACGACTACACACACAAGAAGCAGACAGGTGGTTCTGGTCAGTTCGCAAAGATTCAGATCGCTATTGAACCTCTTCCAACAGGTGAAATCGAAGGCGGATATGAATTCGTAAATAAGATCACTGGTGGTCGCGTTCCACGCGAGTACATCCCATCAGTTGATGCAGGTTGTAAGGAAGCGATGACAGCAGGACCACTTGCTGGATATCCACTTACAGATGTACGAGTAACTCTTCTTGACGGCGCGTATCACGATGTTGACTCATCGGAGCTCGCATTCAAGGTGGCTGGTATCGCAGCATTTAAGGAAGCAGCAAAGCTTGCTGATCCTGCAATTCTCGAACCAGTGATGAAAGTCGAAGTTGTTACCCCTGAAGACTTCATGGGTGATGTCATCGGCGATCTCAACAGTCGTCGTGGCCAAATTCAGGCCATGGATGAGCGGTCAGGTGCCCGCGTTGTTAGGGCGCTAGTTCCGTTGTCAGAGATGTTCGGCTATGTCGGAGATCTCCGCTCCAGAACACAAGGTCGCGCGAGCTACAGCATGGAATTCGACAGTTATGCCGAAGTTCCAGGCAACGTCGCAAAGGAAATCATTGCGAAAGTTCGCGGCGAATAATCCCTAATAAGCACGAAAAATAAAACCCCTAATAACTAAGCACTAGATAAAACGAAAGAGGAACCAAAATGGCAAAAGCCAAGTTCGAGCGTAATAAGCCGCACGTAAACATCGGAACAATCGGCCACATTGACCACGGTAAGACAACTCTTACTGCTGCGATCTCAAAGGTGTTGCACGATAAGTACCCAGATGTAAACCCATTCACACCTTTTGATCAGATCGACAAGGCTCCAGAAGAGCGTCAGCGCGGAATTACAATCTCTATCGCTCACATCGAGTACCAGACAGAGAAGCGTCACTACGCACACGTTGACTGCCCAGGCCACGCTGACTACATCAAGAACATGATCACTGGTGCTGCACAGATGGACGGAGCAATCCTCGTCGTTGCAGCAACAGACGGTCCAATGCCACAGACTAAGGAGCACGTTCTCCTTGCACGTCAGGTAGGCGTTCCATCAATCGTTGTGGCTCTAAACAAGTCAGATATGGTTGATGACGAAGAAATTCTTGAACTCGTTGAAATGGAAGTTCGTGAACTTCTATCTAAGTACGAGTTCCCAGGCGATGACACACCAATCGTTCGCATCTCAGCACTTAAGGCTCTCGAAGGAGATGCAAAGTGGGCTGACAAGATCATCGATCTTATGGATGCAGTTGACTCATTCATCCCACAGCCAGCTCGTGACATCGACAAGCCATTCCTTATGCCAGTAGAAGACGTTTTCACAATCACAGGTCGTGGAACAGTTATCACTGGTCGTATCGAGCGCGGTATCGTCAAGGTTAACGAAGAAGTTGAAATCGTTGGTATCCGTCCGGATGCACAGAAGACAACTGTTACAGGCGTAGAAATGTTCCGTAAGCTCCTCGACGAAGGACAGGCTGGCGAGAACGTCGGACTTCTTCTCCGTGGAACAAAGCGTGAAGATGTTGAGCGTGGACAGGTTGTCTGCAAGCCAGGATCAATCACACCTCACACAGAGTTCGATGCATCTGCATACATCCTTTCAAAGGATGAAGGCGGTCGTCACACTCCATTCTTCAACAACTACCGTCCACAGTTCTACTTCCGTACAACTGACGTAACTGGTGTTGTAACACTTCCAGAAGGTACAGAAATGGTTATGCCTGGCGATAACACTGAAATGTCAGTTGTTCTCATCCAGCCAATCGCTATGGAAGATGGTCTTCGCTTCGCTATCCGCGAAGGTGGCCGCACAGTAGGTGCAGGTCGCGTTACAAAGATCAAGAAGTAATTGTTTGAGCCCGGCGGCTTAAAAGCCGCCGGGTATCAACAAAAGTTTGAAAATTAAATTAAAAGTTTGAACTAACGAAAGTAAAGAGGAGAACGACATGGCGGGACAAAAGATCCGCATTCGACTCAAGGCGTATGACCATGAGGTAATCGACTCATCAGCGAAGAAAATCGTTGAGACAGTCGAGCGCACAGGTGCAACCGTCGCGGGTCCAGTGCCGCTACCAACAGAGAAGAACACCTATTGCGTGATTCGCTCTCCTCACAAGTACAAGGACAGCCGCGAACATTTCGAGATGCGCACACATAAGCGCCTAATCGACATCATCGACCCAACACCTAAGACTGTTGATTCATTGATGCGTCTCGATCTTCCAGCAGGCGTCGACATCGAGATTAAGCTCTAAGGAAAGGACGAAAACTAATGACACGCACAGTTGTAACTCAGTCTTACGGTTCGTCCATCAAGGGCGTTCTCGGTAAGAAGCTTGGCATGACCCAAGTATTCGATAAAGATAACAAGATGATTCCTGTAACAGTTGTTTCAGTTGAGTCATGCGTTGTTACATCGATTCGCACACCTGAGAAGGATGGCTACTCAGCTGTTCAACTTGGCTTCGGTGCAATCGATCCTAAGAAGGTTTCAAAGCCACTCGCTGGACACTATGCAAAGAATGGCGTCACTCCTCGACGTTCAGTTGCAGAACTCCGCACATTGTCGGCTGCTGATTACACAGTTGGACAAGAAATTGGCGCATCTACATTTGCAGTCGGCGATATCGTCGATGCAACAGGAACTTCAACCGGTAAGGGAACTGCTGGTGTTATGAAGCGCCACGGCTTCGGCGGTATTGGCGCTTCACACGGTGTAGACCGTAAGCACCGTATGCCAGGTTCAATCGGTGCATGTTCAACACCAGGTCGCGTTTTCAAGGGAATGCGCATGATGGGTCGTATGGGTAACGAGAAGATCACAACACAGAACCTCACAGTTCAGGGTGTAGATGTTGAGCGTAACTTGCTACTTATCAAGGGCGCTGTTCCAGGCACCGATGGTGGTCTCGTCTTTATCCGTTCAGCTGCCAAGAAGGCAATTGTTGAGACAGTAAAGGCAGGGATGTAACCATGGCGCTTACAGTCGAAGTTAAGAACGCATCGGGGCAGAAAGTTGGCTCAGTTGATTTGCCAGCAGATATCTTTGATGCGCAGACAAACATTCCTTTGATCCACCAAGTCGTTACAGCTCAACTTGCAGCTGCACGTCAAGGTACACAGAAGGCAAAGAACCGTGGAGAAACTTCAGGTTCAGGTAAGAAGCCTTTCAAGCAGAAGGGAACAGGTCGTGCTCGTCAGGGTTCTGTCCGTGCTCCTCTTCAGCGCGGTGGTGGTGCTGCACACGCAGTTCGTCCACGTTCATATTTCCAGCGCACACCAAAGAAGATGATCGCAGCAGCACTTCGCGGCGTCCTCTCTGACCGTCAGCGCAACGAGCGAATTCACGTTCTCGATTCTGTAACAGCAGCTCCTTCAACAAAGGCAGCTCTTGCAGCGGTTCGTCAATTCTCTACTCGTAAGAATCTCTTGGTTGTTGTCTCACGTACCGAAGACGCTGCATGGCGTTCCCTTCGTAACGCTGAAGATCTCCACCTTCTAGTTCCAGACCAGCTCAACGCTTACGACATCTTGAAGAGCGATGATGTTGTCTTCTCAGAGACAGCGATCAACGACTTCCTCAAGTTCAAGAGTTCAGCTAAGACTTCAGGAAAGTCTGTTAAGTCAGTAGCACGCGAGAGTGAGGTATCTGCATAATGAAGGATCATCGCGATGTCTTGCTAGCACCAGTAGTTTCTGAAAAGAGCTATGGATTGCTAGATGAGAACAAGTACACATTCCTAGTAGCAACAGATGCTAATAAGACAGAGATCAAGATCGCTGTTGAAAAGGTATTCGGTGTGAAGGTCATCAGTGTTAACACTATGAACCGTCAAGGAAAGAACAAGCGCACACGTTTTGGTGATGGAAAGCGCAAAGACACAAAGCGAGCAATCGTTCATGTGGCCGCTGGCGACCGTATCGACATCTTCGGAGGCCCTGTTTCGTAATTGAAACAGGACCTTAAAGAGAGGAAACCTCATGGCACTTCGCAAACTCAAGCCAACGACCCCAGGTCAGCGTGGAGCAACTGTTCCAGATTTCGCAGAAATCACTCGCTCAACACCTGAGAAGTCACTCGTTCGCCCAATTCACTCAAAGGGTGGTCGTAACAATCAAGGTCGCATCACTGTTCGTCACCAAGGTGGCGGTCACAAGCGTGCATACCGTCTTATCGATTTCGTACGTAACGATAAAGATGGCGTGCCAGCAAAGGTTGCGCACATTGAATACGATCCAAACCGCACAGCGCGTATCGCACTTCTTCACTACGCAGATGGAGAAAAGCGTTACATCATCGCTCCAAATAAACTTGAGCAAGGCGCAACAGTTGAGAACGGTCCAAAGGCCGATATCAAGCCTGGTAACAACTTGCCACTTCGCAACATCCCAGTAGGTACAACTGTTCACGCAATCGAACTTCGCCCAGGTGGCGGAGCGAAGATCGCTCGTTCAGCTGGCGCATCAGTTCAGCTCGTTGCTAAAGATGGTCCATACGCACAACTTCGTATGCCATCTGGAGAAATCCGTAACGTAGATGTTCGCTGCCGCGCAACTGTTGGTGAAGTTGGAAACGCAGAACAAGCAAACATTAACTACGGAAAAGCTGGACGTAAGCGCTGGTTAGGTGTTCGTCCATCTGTTCGTGGTGTTGTTATGAACCCAGTAGACCACCCACACGGTGGTGGTGAAGGTAAGACTTCTGGTGGACGCCACCCGGTTTCACCTTGGGGTAAGCCTGAAGCACGTACTCGTAAGAAGAAAGCTTCAGATTCAATGATCGTCCGTCGTCGTAAGTCGAACAAGAAGCGCTAAGGAGCCCTCATGCCACGTAGTCTCAAGAAGGGCCCATTCATTGATGGGCATCTCACCAAGAAGGTGGATGCGCAAAATGAAGCCAATACAAAGAATGTCATTAAGACATGGTCTCGACGCTCGATGATCTCGCCTTCAATGATTGGACACACAATTGCGGTACACGACGGTCGCAAGCATGTCCCTGTATTTATCACCGACGCAATGATCGGTCACAAGCTTGGTGAGTTCGCACCAACACGTACATTCCGCGGACACGTTAAAGATGATCGGAGAGCATCACGTGGCTAATACACAAGACGCACTCGTAGCTCGCGCAGTATTGCGCGACATCCGCCACACACCACAGAAGGCTCGTCGCGTTGTCGACTTGGTTCGTGGAATGCGTGCAGATGAAGCACTTAACGTTCTCAAGTTTGCACCACAAGCTGCAGGATCAGATGTGTACACACTTCTTAACTCAGCTATCGCAAATGCGAAGCAGCAGAATCCAGCAATCCGCGATGCTTCAGAGCTTTGGGTTGTAGAAGCACTTGTTGACGAGGGACGCACAATGAAGCGTTTCCGCCCACGTGCACAGGGTCGCGGTTTCCGTATCTTGAAGCGCTCAAGCCACATCACTGTTGCTGTCAGCGATTCAAAGGCGACATCAAAGTCACTTTCACGCACTTCAACAAAGGCGCAGACGAGAAATCCAAAGCGTTCAGAGAAGTCACCACTAGCAACCAAAACATCAGCAGCGAAGGGAGCGTCCAACTAATGGGTCAAAAAGTAAACCCACACGGCTTCCGCCTCGGCATCACAACTGAATTTAAGTCACGTTGGTATGCAGATAAGTTGTACAAGGATTACGTCAAGGAAGATGTCGAAATCCGCCGACTTATGCAGAAGGGCATGGAGCGCGCAGGCGTTTCACGCATCGAAATCGAGCGCACACGTGATCGTGTACGTATCGACCTTCACACTGCTCGTCCAGGAATTGTTATCGGTCGTCGCGGACAAGAAGCTGACGTTCTTCGTCAGAAGCTTGAAAAGCTCACCGGCAAGCAAGTTCAGCTCAATATTCTTGAAGTTAAGAACCCAGAGATTGATGCACAACTCGTTGCACAGGGAATCGCAGAGCAGCTTGCTGCACGTGTTTCATTCCGTCGCGCAATGAAGAAGTCAATGCAATCTGCGATGAAGGCTGGAGCACAGGGCATTCGTGTTCAGTGCGGTGGTCGTCTCGGCGGTGCAGAAATGTCACGTTCTGAGTTCTACCGCGAAGGTCGCGTTCCACTACACACACTCCGGGCTGATATTGATTACGGCTTCTATGAAGCTGCAACAACATTCGGTCGCTTGGGTGTAAAGGTTTGGATCTACAAGGGTGAAGTTATTGGTTCACGTGCAGAGCGTGCTGAAAAGGCACTTGCTGAAGCACGCGCACCAAAGCCAGAGCGTCGCGGACCACGTACACCACGTGCACCACGCGCTGAAGTTACAACTTCGCAAGCAGCTCCAACTGAAGCAGCAGCACCAGCAACAGAAGGAGGCGCTGAATAATGTTGATTCCTCGCAAGGTTAAGCACCGTAAGCAGCACCACCCATCGCGTTCAGGCGCATCAAAGGGTGGAACACAGGTTGCATTTGGAGACTTCGGTATCCAGGCACTTGCTCCTGCATATGTAACTAACCGTCAGATCGAAGCAGCGCGTATCGCGATGACTCGTTATATCAAGCGTGGTGGAAAGGTTTGGATCAACATTTATCCAGATCGTCCACTTACAAAGAAGCCTGCTGAAACTCGTATGGGTTCCGGTAAGGGTTCTCCAGAATGGTGGATCGCAAACGTGAAGCCAGGTCGCATTATGTTTGAAATTTCAGGCGTAACAGAGGCTGTAGCTACAGAAGCTATGCGTCTTGCGATTCACAAGCTCCCAATGAAGTGCCGCGTTGTAAAGCGTGAGGAGGCATAACCATGGCGATTACTAATGAAGAACTTCGTCAACTGTCAGCTGAAGAGTTAACTGCAAAGCTACGTGAAGGTAAGGAAGAACTCTTTAACCTTCGCTTCCAAGCAGCAACAGGTCAGCTTGAATCACATGGTCGTCTCGGTGCAGTTCGCAAAGAGATTGCTCGTATCTACACAATTATTCGTGAACGCGAACTAGGAATTGGAGGCGCTGCGTAATGGCTACCAACGAAGATCGCGGATCTCGCAAGACACGTGAAGGCATCGTTGTCTCAGACAAGATGGATAAGACCATCACCGTTGAGGTATCAAATCGTGTTGCACACGGTATGTACTCAAAGGTCATGAGCCGCACACACAAGCTCAAAGCACATGATGAGACAAACTCAGCAGGTACTGGTGACCGCGTATTGATCATGGAAACACGACCAATCTCAGCATCAAAGCGCTGGCGTTTAGTTCAAATCATCGAGAAGGCCAAGTAAGGGGCGAATAAAAAATGATTCAACAAGAATCCCGCCTACGCGTCGCGGATAACACAGGAGCTAAAGAGCTTCTATGTATTCGTGTACTCGGAGGATCAAAGCGCCGTTACGCAGGCATCGGTGACATCATCGTCTGTTCAGTTAAGGATGCAATTCCTGGCGGACAGGTTAAGAAGGGTGAAGTCGTCAAGGCTGTCATCGTTCGTACAGTTAAAGAACGTCGTCGTCCAGACGGTTCTTACATCAAGTTTGACGAGAACGCTGCAGTTATCCTTAAAGCGGATGGCGAACCACGCGGAACTCGTATCTTCGGACCAGTTGCTCGCGAACTCCGCGACAAGAAGTTCATGAAGATCATTTCACTCGCTCCGGAGGTGCTCTAACCATGGCGAAGATTAAGAAGAACGACGAAGTCTTGGTTATCGCTGGCAAGAACAAGGGCGTAACCGGCAAGGTCCTTCATGTAGATGGAGACCGCGTAACTGTTGAAGGCGTTAATCGCATTCAGCGCCACACAAAGGAATCAACAACTGAACGTGGCGTCAAAGTTGGCGGAATCATCACACAAGAAGCGCCAATCCATATTTCAAATGTCATGGTCGTAGATGCAGATGGCAAGGCAACACGTCTTGGTGTCCGCGTTGATGACGAAGGCTCAAATGTTCGTATCTCACGTCGCACAGGAAAGGACATCTAATGACAACTACTACAGATGTTCGTCTAAAGGCTCGCTACAAGAGCGAAATCCAGGCAACGCTGAAGAGCGAATTTGGATATAAGAATCCAATGCAGATTCCTACACTCGTAAAGATTGTAGTCAACATGGGTGTTGGTGAAGCTGCTCGTGATTCAAAGTTGATCGAAGGAGCAATCCGCGATCTCGCTGTTATCACCGGTCAGAAGCCACAGGTCACTAAGTCACGCAAGTCAATCGCGCAGTTCAAGCTTCGCGAAGGCATGCCAATTGGTGCACACGTAACACTTCGCGGAGATCGCATGTGGGAGTTCGCAGATCGTCTTCTCTCAATCTCACTACCTCGTATCCGTGACTTCCGTGGTCTTTCACCAAAGCAGTTCGATGGCAAGGGCAACTACACATTCGGTCTAACCGAGCAGGTTGTATTCCCAGAAATCGAGCAGGACAAGATCGACCGCACACGCGGTATGGATATCACTGTTGTAACTACAGCTAAGAACGATGACGAAGGTCGCGCACTACTTAAGGCGCTCGGCTTTCCTTTCAAGGAGGCATAAGAATGGCTAAGACATCACTCAAGGTTAAAGCTGCTCGCAAGCCGAAGTTCAAGGTTCGCGGTTATACACGTTGCCAGCGTTGCGGTCGTCCGCACTCTGTCTATCAAAAGTTTGGAATCTGTCGCGTCTGTTTCCGTGAAATGGCGCACCGCGGCGAGCTTCCAGGTATCACCAAGGCTTCTTGGTAACTAATACAAACGAAAAAAGTCCAAGCAAATCGCTTGGGTACTAATTCGAGAAAGGCCACAGGCCACGTATGACAATGACAGATCCAATCGCAGACATGTTGTCTCGTCTGCGCAACGCGAACTCTGCCTACCATGACACGGTTTCAATGCCGTCATCATCGGTCAAGGTTCGAATTGCAGAGATCCTCAAGCAAGAGGGTTACATTGCAGAATTCCGCGTTGAACCAACAGCAACAGGTGTAGGTAAAGACCTCACACTCGATCTCAAATTCGGCGCAAACCGCGAACGTTCAATCGCAGGTCTTCGCCGCGTAAGCAAGCCAGGACTTCGCGTTTACGCAAAGTCGACTGCGCTTCCTAAGGTCCTTGGTGGACTCGGAGTTGCAATCATCTCCACATCATCAGGACTTCTTACAGATAAGCAGGCCAATAAGAAGGGTGTAGGCGGAGAAGTTCTCGCTTACGTATGGTAAATCTCTGATGTCACGTATTGGTCGTATGCCTATCACCGTTCCAAGCGGTGTAGAAGTTTCAATCACTGGTCAGAACGTTGCAGTGAAGGGACCTAAGGGTTCACTCGCAATTGCAGTTCCATCACCTATCCAGGTTTCACAAGCAGATGGTGTTATCACCGTTGCTCGTCCAAATGAGGAGCGCGTAACTCGTTCACTTCACGGCCTATCTCGCTCACTCGTTGCGAACATGGTCGAAGGTGTAACAACTGGTTACTCACTCACAATCAACATCGTCGGTGTTGGTTACCGTGTTGCTGAAAAGGGCAAGGATCTTGAATTCCAGCTCGGCTACAGCCACCCAATTCTTTTCCCAGCTCCAGAAGGAATCACCTACAAGGTTGAATCTCCTACAAAGTTGATTATCAGCGGAATCGATAAGCAGCTTGTCGGCGAGACAGCAGCGAAGATCAAGAAGCTTCGCAAGGCAGATCCATACAAGGGCAAGGGCTTGCGTCTTGAAGGCGAAGCAGTTCGTCGCAAGGCTGGAAAGGCAGGTAAGAAGTAATGGCAATCGGAGTTAGAGTCCGTAAGGGTTCAGCGCAGAACGCGCGTGCTCGTCGTGCATTCCGTCTTCGCAAGAAGATTTCAGGCACACCATCACGTCCACGCCTAGTCGTTTCACGTTCATCACGTCACCTGTTCGTACAGGTCATCGATGACACACAGGCAAAGACACTTGCTTATGCATCAACAATGGAAGCAGATCTTCGCAAGGCATCTGGCGATAAGACAGATAAGTCGAAGCAGGTCGGAGCTCTTATTGCTGAGCGCGCTAAGAAAGCTGGAATTTCTACAGTTGTTTTTGACCGCGCAGGTAACAAGTACCACGGTCGTATTGCAGCAGTTGCAGATTCTGCACGAGAGAACGGATTGGAGTTCTAATGGCTGTTAATCCAACTAACGATGCAGCGTCAACAACGGGCGCACCATCTAACTCATCAAACAAGGGTCGTGGCGAACGCCGCGAACGTCGCGATGATCGCGAGAAGGAGAAGTCTCCTTACACCGAGCGCGTGGTTTTCATTAACCGCGTATCAAAGGTTGTAAAGGGTGGACGTCGCTTCTCGTTCACAGCACTCGTTGTTGTGGGAGATCAGAACGGAACTGTTGGTGTTGGTTACGGAAAGTCTAAGGAAGTTCCACAAGCTATCGCTAAGGCAGTTGAAGAAGCTAAGAAGTCATTCTTCACAGTCCCACGCGTACAGGGAACAATTCCTCACCCAGTACAGGGTGAAACAGCAGCAGGCGTAGTTCTACTGCGCCCAGCAAGCCCAGGTACCGGAGTTATCGCCGGTGGTCCTGTTCGTGCCGTGCTCGAGTGCGCTGGTGTTAACGATGTACTGACAAAGTCTCTCGGATCTTCAAATGCAATCAACATGGTTCACGCAACCGTTGCTGCACTTAAGATGCTTGAGTCACCTGCACAGATCGCAACTCGCCGCGGACGTCCGCTGGAAGATGTTGCTCCTGCAGCAATTATTCGCGCTTCACAGATGACAGTTGGTGCCTAATGCCACGTTTAAAGATCACACAGATCAAATCAACAGTTGGCAATAAGCCAGAAATTCGTGACACAGTTCGTTCACTCGGACTCAAGCGAATTAATGACGTTGTTGTTAAAGAAGACCGTCCAGAAATTCGTGGCATGGCAGTTGCTGCTCGCCACTTGATCAAGGTAGAGGAGGTCGAATAAAGATGACACTAAAACTTCATCACCTTCGTCCAGCTCCAGGTGCTAAAAAAGATAAGACTCGTAAGGGTCGCGGTGAAGCATCAAAGGGTAAGACCGCAGGCCGCGGTGGCAAGGGAACACATGCTCGTAACACGGTTCGTCCAGGTTTCGAAGGTGGTCAGCTTCCACTCGTAATGCGTCTTCCAAAGCTTCGTGGCTTTAAGAACCCAGCACGTATCGAGTACCAGGCAGTGAATGTCTCAACAATCAACGCACTCTTTCCAAAGGGTGGCGATGTAACAGTTGCAGATCTCATCGCTAAGGGTGCAGTTCGCGATTCATTGCCTGTAAAGGTTCTTGGAAATGGCGATATTGCAGTCAAGGTATCTGTTACTGCTCACAAGTTCTCTGCATCTGCGATCGAGAAGATCTCAGCAGCAGGCGGAACAGCAACAACACTGTAATAACTAGATCTAAACGTGAATTGATAGAGGGAGAAGATTGATGCTTTCAGCATTTGGAATGGCCTTTAAGACGCCTGAACTTCGTAAGAAAATCTTCTTCACTCTCTCAATCATGGCTCTCTTCCGCTTCGGATCGGTAATCCCAACACCTGGTGTTTCATACACTGCTGTTAAATCATGTCTTGATCAGGTTGAAACTGGTGGCCTCTTCGGTCTCATCAACCTCTTCTCAGGTGGAGCGCTTCTTCAGCTCTCAGTATTTGCTCTCGGCATCATGCCTTACATCACTGCATCAATCATTATTCAGCTGCTCACAGTTGTTATTCCTCGCTTTGAAACACTAAAGGCTGAAGGACAATCAGGTACAGCAAAGCTCACCCAGTACACCCGTTACCTCACAATCGGTCTTGCGATTCTTCAATCAACAGGCCTTATTGCAGTAGCGCGTACACCGGGTCGTCTAATTGCAGGATGTAACGTCCCAATTATTCCTGACACATCATTTATGCGCATCATCACAATGATTATTGTTATGACAGCAGCTACATCAGTAATCATGTGGCTCGGCGAACTCATCACAGATCGCGGCGTTGGTAACGGTATGTCAATCCTTATCTTTACATCTATCGCTGCAGGTTTCCCAAGCCAGCTCTGGTCAATCAAGCTCCAAAAGGGCTGGTTCGCATTCCTCTTCGTTTGTGCAATCGGAGTTGTTGTAATCGCCGCAGTTGTATTCGTTGAGCAGGCTCAGCGTCGTATTCCAGTTCAGTATGCAAAGCGCATGGTTGGACGTCAGGCTTACGGTGGAACATCAACTTATATTCCAATCAAGGTAAACCAGGCTGGTGTTATTCCAGTTATCTTCGCTTCATCACTTCTTTATATTCCATCACTGCTCGTTAACTTCACCAATAGCCAAGCAGGTTGGGCAGTCTGGATTTCACGTAACTTGGTGAGCGGCGATCATCCAATTTATATCATCGCTTATTCAGCAATGA
The DNA here is from genome assembly GCA_041303615.1 of Actinomycetes bacterium. Classification (GTDB taxonomy): domain Bacteria; phylum Actinomycetota; class Actinomycetes; order Nanopelagicales; family Nanopelagicaceae; genus Planktophila. The sequence goes on along the minus strand of JBFYOX010000002.1, from coordinate 83,003 downwards.
TCATCTTCTTTACATACTTCTACGTTGCAATCACATTTAACCCAGATGAGGTGGCAGATAATATGAAGAAGTACGGCGGATTTATTCCTGGCATCCGCGCAGGCCGTCCAACTTCTGAATACCTCCAGTATGTTCTTTCACGAATCACTGCTCCAGGTGCGATTTATCTCGCTCTTGTTGCAATCATTCCAATCGCAGCGCTTATTCTCTTCGGTGCGACTCAGAACTTCCCATTCGGTGGAACAGCAATTCTGATTGTTGTTGGTGTCGGTCTTGATACTGCAAAGCAGATCGAGAGCCAGTTGCAACAGCGTTCATATGAAGGTTTCTTGAAGTAATGCGTTTAGTCCTGGTAGGTCCACCAGGTGCTGGCAAGGGAACTCAAGCTCAATTCCTTGCTGCGCACTACTCGATTCCACATATCTCTACCGGAGATATCTTCCGTGCAAACCTCAAAGCTGACACACCGCTGGGTCGTGAAGCTAAGGGATATATGGATGCAGGTCAGCTCGTTCCGGATTCTGTGACAAATGAGATGGTGAAAGATCGCCTTACTCATGACGACCTTGCAAATGGATTCTTACTCGATGGATTTCCACGTAACACAGTTCAAGCAGAAGTTCTTCGCGCTTTCTTAGCTGAAAAGAGCACACCGCTTGATGCCGTTCTCGAGCTATCTATCGATAACGCACTCATCATTAAGAGACTCTCTTCACGTCTAACTTGTAAAGATTGTGGAGCACCTTCTGCGCCCGATGCAGAAAAGTGTTCAGCATGTGGGGGAGCGCTCTATCAGCGCGAAGACGATAAGGAAGAAGTAATTGCAAAACGCCTAGCTGTATATGAAGAACAGACGGCACCAATTGTTCACTTCTATCGCACAGAAGGACTACTCATCACAATCTCAGCAGAGGGTGAAGTTTCAGAAATCACCGATCGCGCAATCACAGCTTTAAGTCGCATTCACGGCTAAGGATAAAGATGGCAATTCAAATTAAAGACCTTGAGCAGCTCAAGGTTATGCGCCGTGCGGGTTTGCTAGTAGGTCAGACTCTGCAGGTACTGCGCGAGAATATTAAAGCCGGCATGACAACAGATGCACTTGATGCAATCGCTTCAGCAAATATCAAACGCGGTGGCGGAACTTCAAACTTCTTGGGATATCACGGATACCCAAAGACAATCTGCGTATCAATTAATGACGAGATTGTGCATGGAATACCTGGTCCACGTGTAATCAATGAAGGTGACATCGTCTCTATCGATTGCGGCGCGATTATTGATGGATGGCATGGAGATGCTGCTTTTTCTATCGGAATCGGAAGCGTTGACTCCGAAGATCAGAAGTTGATGGATGTTTGCGAAGAGTCAATGTGGGTTGGAATCGCTGCAGGCAAGATGGGTGCAAAGCTCTCTGATATTGGCCATGCAATCGAGAAGTACACAAATTCGCAAGGCAAGTATGGAATTTTGCAGGAGTACGGTGGACATGGCATCGGTACCGAAATGCACCAAGAGCCCCATGTTTTGAATTTTGGTAAAGGTGGAAATGGCCCAGAAATTATTCCGGGCATGGCTCTAGCGATTGAACCGATGATCACGAGGGGCTCTGCCAAGACAAAGGTCCTTGGCGATGAGTGGACCGTTGTCTCAACGGATCAATCTCGTGGCGCCCACTTTGAGAATTCGTACGTCATCTGCCCTGATGGAAAGCCCTTTGTCCTGACATCCCTCGATGGCGGCAAGGCTGAGTTGGCCCGCTTCGGAGTCGAAATTTCAGGGCTTCTGGCCTAAGGTCCAGCGTGTCGGGTGGGCTGAATGCTCATATTTACCCGATTTCCCTTTATAAGGGGCTCTCGCATAGAATCGCCCTTCGGTCCTCGTGTAAATCCACAGATTTCCATGAGGTACGACCCTGTTCGTTCAATTGAGATAGAGAAGAAGGTATTGATCCTTGGCAAGTAAAGATGGTGCGATCGAAATCGAAGGCACTGTTGCTGAGGCGTTACCTAACGCAATGTTTCGTGTTGAACTAACAAATGGACATAAAGTCTTGGCACACATTTCAGGAAAGATGCGTAAGAACTACATCCGTATCTTGCCTGCAGATCGTGTGATCGTAGAACTTAGTCCGTACGACCTTACAAAGGGTCGAATTATTTACCGTTACAAGTAAATCATTCGCTCCCACTAGAAAAAGGAATACACGTGAAGGTTAATCCAAGCGTGAAGAAGATTTGCGACAAGTGCAAAGTCATTCGTCGCAAAGGTCGCGTAATGGTGATCTGCGAAAATCTTCGTCACAAGCAGCGTCAAGGGTAACTCCGAGACAGAAGTAAGCACGCGTGATGCGACTTAACTAGAAATAGTTAAGACCCCCGGACCGGTAGGCCGAGGCTCGATAAAGATGTCGAGGAGCATTGCGGAGGACCTCCGGATACAGAATGGTTGATTACATGGCACGTCTAGTCGGTGTCGATCTTCCACGCGAAAAGCGTGTTGAGATTGCACTCACCTATATTTTCGGAATGGGTCTAACCCGTTCCCACGCAACATTGAAAGCGACTGGAATTTCTCCAGATACTCGCGTAAAAGATTTGCAAGAGTCAGAGCTTGCACAGCTTCGTGAATACATCGAAGCCAACTACAAAATCGAGGGTGACCTTCGCCGCGAAATCGCAGGCGATATCCGTCGTAAAGTTGAAATCCAGAGCTACCAAGGTATTCGTCACCGCAAGGGACTTCCTGTTCGTGGTCAGCGCACACATACAAACGCTCGTACTCGTAAGGGTCCACGTAAGGCAATTGCCGGTAAGAAGAAGGTGACTAAGTAATGGCCGCTCCTAAGTCAAAGACTGCTGCCCCAGCAAAGGGCAAAGTAAAGCTTCGTAAGAAAGAGAAGAAGAACATTGCTGTCGGAAAGGCTTTCATCAAGTCGACCTTCAACAACACAATCATCTCTATTACAGATCCAACAGGCGCTGTTATCTCTTGGGCATCATCTGGCCAAGTAGGTTTCAAGGGCTCACGTAAGTCGACTCCATTCGCAGCACAGCTTGCAGCAGAAGCAGCAGCTCGTCGCGCACAGGAGCACGGCCTTAAGAAAGTAGATGTTTTCGTAAAGGGACCTGGTTCCGGACGCGAAACTGCAATCCGTTCATTGCAAGCAGCAGGCCTAGAAGTTGGAGCTATCTCAGATACAACTCCAGCTCCACACAATGGCTGCCGCCCACCGAAACCACGTCGAGTTTAAGGAAGGAAGAGAATAAATGGCTCGTTATACCGGAGCAGACTGCAAGCGTTGCCGTCGCGAAAAAGTAAAGCTCTTCCTTAAGGGCGCAAAGTGCGATGGACCTAAGTGTCCGATCGAATCACGTCCATATCCACCAGGACAGCACGGCCGTGGCCGTTCAAAAGAATCTGAATACCTATTGCAGATGCGTGAGAAGCAGAAGTGCGCACGTATCTACGGTGTTCTCGAGAAGCAGTTCCGTGGTTACTACGAAGAGGCAAACCGCAAGCAGGGCAAGACTGGTGAAAACCTTCTTGTCATCCTTGAGACACGTCTCGACAACGTTGTATTCCGTGCAGGCTTTGCAAAGTCTCGTGACATGGCGCGCCAGTTGGTACGCCACGGTCACTTCCTTGTAAATGGAAAGAAGGTAAACATTCCTTCATTCCGTGTAACTCCAATGGATGTCATCGACGTTCTACCGAAGTCACACGACCTCACACCATTTATCGTCGCAAGCGCAGAGTTCGGTGAGAAGTCTGTTCCAGCGTGGATGGAAGTTGTTGCATCACAGATGCGCATCATCATCCACGGCGTACCTGCTCGATCAGTGATCGATACACAGGTTCAAGAACAGCTCATTGTTGAGCTCTACAGCAAGTAATTTTTCTAACCCCTAGAGGAAATCAAATAGTGGATTTCCACGAGAAGAAAGAGGAGCACCAGTGCTAATTGCACAACGCCCAACGCTTAGCGAAGAAGTAATTTCCGAGAACCGCTCACGTTTCATCATTGAACCGCTTGAGCCAGGTTTCGGCTACACACTCGGCAACTCAATGCGCCGTACATTGCTCTCATCTATTCCAGGTGCAGCAGTGACAAGCATCCGCGTTGCTGGAGCACTCCACGAGTTCACAACACTCGAAGGTGTTAAGGAAGACCTCACAGATATCGTCTTGAACATCAAGAACCTTGTTCTTTCAAGCGATAACGATGAGCCTTCTGTTATCTACATCCGTAAGTCAGGTGCAGGCGCTGTAACAGGTGCTGACATCGCTGTTCCAAGTGGCGTTGAAGTTCACAACCCTGAGCTTCACATCGCAACACTTAACGGCAAGGCAAACCTTGAAATCGAGCTCACTGTAGAACGCGGTCGCGGTTACGTAACTGCTGTACAGAACAAGCAAGCTGGAGCAGAGATTGGTCGCATTCCTGTTGACTCAATCTATTCACCAGTTCTCAAGGTCACTTACAAGGTAGAAGCAACACGCGTTGAACAGCGCACTGACTTCGATCGTCTCGTTGTTGATGTCGAGACAAAGCCATCAATGAAGCCACGCGATGCAGTTGCATCAGCTGGAAAGACACTTGTTGAACTCTTCGGTCTTGCGCGCGAACTAAATCTTGATGCTGAAGGTATCGAGATGGGGCCATCTGTTATGGATGCTGCTCTTGCTGCTGATCTTGCTCTTCCAATCGAAGATCTTGATCTCACAGTACGTTCATACAACTGCTTGAAGCGCGAAGGCATTCACACAGTTGGAGAACTCGTAAACCGTTCAGAGGCTGACCTACTTGATATCCGTAATTTCGGATCAAAGTCAATCGATGAGATCAAGGCAAAGCTTGTATCAATGGGAATGTCTCTCAAGGACAGCCCAGCAGGATTTGATCCTTCACAACACCAGAACTACAACGTGTCAGATGAAGACTTCGCTGACGCAGATCAGGCATAAGGGAGAAGACAATGCCAAAGCCAACTAAAGGCCCACGTTTGGGTTCAGGCCCATCACACGAACGCTTGATTCTTCGTACTCTTGCTGAGCAGTTGTTCGAGCACGGAAAGATCACAACTACAGAAGCAAAGGCGAAGCGACTTCGTCCACTTGCAGAAAAGTTGATCACTTTCGGTAAGAAGGGCGATCTACCAGCTCGTCGTCAGGTGATGGCACGTATTGCTAATAAGACAGTTGTTCACAACCTCTTTACAGTAATCGCACCAACATTTGCTAACCGCGAAGGTGGATACACACGTATTACAAAGATCGGTCCACGTAAGGGCGACAACGCTCCTATGGCAGTGATCGAACTCGTAACAGATAAGTAAAAACACTTACCTTTACCATGGCGCAGCCCACTCTCTTTCCTGAGAGTGGGTTTCGTCGTTTACGGATAGATATCGCATACGACGGAACTCGTTTCTCAGGTTGGGCAACACAGCCAGGTCGCAGAACAATGCAGGATTTAGTTGAGGAAGCCATCTCTCGTATATCTCGCACAGATATTGAATCAATTGTTGCCGGGCGCACAGATGCTGGGGTACATGCCACTGGCCAAGTTATTCATGTAGATGTTCCTGATGTGATGTTTGATCGCGAACTTACCTACAGAGATTTACGGTTTAAACTCAACCGAATCCTTGATGAAGATATTCGCATCATGAATATCAGCGATGCACCAGCTGGATTTCACGCTCGCTTCTCGGCACTTCGCCGCTTTTACAGCTACAAAATCATTGATAATAACGATGTCATCGCCCCACTGGGTCGCTATGACGTTGCATCTTGGTACCGTCCACTTGAAGTAGATGCGATGAATGAAGCCAGCAAGTTACTCCTGGGCCACCATGATTTTGCAGCTTTCTGTAAATTCAAAGTCGGGGGAACAACGATCCGAACTCTCGAAAAATATGAATGGCGCCGCGATGAGCAGGGGCTTTTAGTTGCTGATGTAGTCGCTGATGCCTTCTGTTACTCAATGGTGCGAAACCTTGTCGGGGCAGTGGTCTGCGTTGCAGATGGAAGACAAGACCCACAGTGGATCTCAGCACTTTTGGCCAACAAAGAACGCGTCTCAGATTCTTTGGTATTCCCAGCACGTGGATTAACGCTCTACAAGGTTGATTACCCTTCAGATGATCAATTACTTGAACGCGCAAAGGTGACAATCGGAAGGCATGGCGATGGGGCACATTGATGTCTCAGCAGTTGAATACTCGCTCTCCGATGGAAGAGTTCTTCTCAACGATGTCTCATTTCGTGTAGGAGATGGTGCGAAGGTTGCACTGATTGGTCCTAACGGTTCCGGTAAGACAACACTTATTCGAATGATCTGCGGTGATATCTCACCTGATGAAGGATCTGTTGCAATTACAGGTGGCCTTGGCGTCATGCGCCAGTTCATCGGTTCAGTACGAGATGAAACAACGGTTCGAGAACTCTTGGTATCTGTAGCACCTCCTCGAATTCGTGAAGGCGCTGCGAAGGTAATCGCAACAGAACTCGCAATGAATGAGAATTCAACTGAGAAGTCACAGATGGCATATGCCCAAGCAATTATTGATTGGGGCGATTGTGGGGGATATGACTTTGAAGTTATCTGGGATAAGTGTTGCACTGAGATGCTCGGTAAATCTTTCGATGAAGTTTCAGAACGTAAAGTAAATACTCTCTCGGGTGGAGAACAGAAGAAGTTGGTTCTTCGTGCGCTACTAGAAGGTCCCGAAGAAGTTCTACTTCTCGATGAGCCAGATAACTATCTCGATGTTCCATCAAAGCGTTGGCTTGAGAAAGTTGTCTCTGAAACAAAGAAGACAGTTCTCTTTGTAAGCCACGATCGCGAACTTCTGGAAAATACAGCAACGCGTATCGTGACTTTAGAGCAAGGAGTTAATGGAAATACAGCTTGGGTTCATGGTGGAAAGTTCTCAACGTGGCATGAAGCGCGCAAGGCGCGCAATCAACGTTTCGCTGAAATGCTGCTGCGCTGGGAGCAAGAACATCAACGGCTTATTGATCTTGTAAAGACTCTGCAGGTCCAAGCTGCGAGTTCTCCAGATATGGCAAATAAATATCATGCGATGCAGACCCGTCTTCGTAAATTTGAAGAAGCTGGTGCACCAGAAGCCCCACCTATCGAACAAGATGTAAAGGTTGGTCTACGTGGTGGCCGCACGGGTCTTCGAGCACTTACTTTTGAGCAGTTATCAATTAAGAATCTTTCCGGTGAAGTGCTGACCGAACCCTTTGATTTTGAGGTCTTCTTCGGCGACCGAATCGCAGTGCTTGGTAAGAACGGAACTGGTAAATCTCACTTCCTGCGCATGATTGCCGGAGATGAAGATGTGAAGTACACCGGTAACTTCAAGATTGGTGCACGTGTTGAGATTGGTTACTTCGCACAAACTCATGCCCACCCAGAGTTCGAGAATAAAACCCTGCTTGAAATTCTCTGGGAGACGCATTCACTGCAGTTAGGACCTGCAAAGAGTGTGCTACGCAGATATGAAATTGACCAACAAGCAGCGCAGAAATTCACATCACTTTCAGGCGGACAGCAAGCGCGCTTCCAAGTTCTCTTGCTCGAACTTGCAGGAGATACCTTGCTCTTACTTGATGAGCCAACCGATAATTTAGATCTTGCGAGTGCCGAATCACTTGAGAAAGCGCTCGATCAATATGAAGGAACCGTTATGTCGGTGACTCACGATCGCTGGTTCTCTCGTGGATTTACTCGATTCTTGGTCTTCGGGGCCAATGGCCAGGTCTATGAGAGCCCAGAGGCGGTCTTCGACCACTAGCTCCGACGGGCCTGCCCTGCTTTGCGCTCAGTAATAGGCCATTTTGACCCACCCCCCGCATGAAAGGTAAAGTTCATCCCCTACGCCGCACGGGCGTGAAGTTAGACCCCAAAGTTCAATCGAAAAGAAGAAGGTAATAAAGCATGCGTACATATAGCCCAAAGGCAGGCGACGCCGACCGTAAGTGGCACGTTATCGATGCACAGGATGTTGTGCTCGGTCGTCTTGCAACACATGCAGCAGTACTTCTTCGTGGAAAGCACAAGGCAACATTTGCTCCACACATGGATATGGGCGACTTCGTCATCGTTATCAATGCAGAGAAGATCGCGCTTTCAGGAAATAAGGCGACAACAAAGTTTGCACATCACCACTCAGGTTTCCCTGGTGGTCTTACATCAACCGTTTACGGCGAGCTCATTGAGAAGCACCCAACACGCGCTGTCGAAAAGGCGATCAAGGGAATGCTTCCAAAGAACCGTCTAGGTGCGCAGGTAGCTTCAAAGCTCAAGGTCTACGCAGGCCCAGAGCATCCACATGCAGCACAGGCACCAACACCATATGTATTCACCCAAGTTTCTCAAGTAGCTAAGTAAGGGATCAGTAAATAAATATGTCAGATACAACTTTTAACGAGATCGACGAGAACGAATCACTTACTTCTTACTCTTCATCAACTCCAGCTGCGGCAACAAACCGCAAGGCAATCACAGCACCAGGTGCTGGTACAGGTCGCCGTAAGGAAGCCATTGCTCGCGTTCGCCTCGTACCAGGAACAGGTCGTTGGGTTGTAAATGGCAAGACACTTGAGGCTTACTTCCCAAATAAGGTTCACCAGCAACTCGTATCAGAGCCATTCCGCACCGTTGGTGCTGAAGGTTTATACGATGTATTTGCTCGCATCAACGGTGGTGGAGTTTCAGGTCAAGCTGGCGCACTTCGTCTTGGCGTAGCTCGTTCACTTAACGAGATCGATACAGAGGCAAACCGTCCAGCACTTAAGAAGGCTGGCTTCCTCAAGCGCGATGCTCGCGTTATCGAACGTAAGAAGTACGGTCTGAAGAAGGCGCGTAAGCGTTCACAGTACTCAAAGCGTTAATTCTTTTTATCTCGATATCCCGTTTGTTCCTGCAGTAAAGGAGTTGTATGGCTCTCTTTGGAACAGACGGGATTCGTGGTTTAGCAAACGGAGAAACCCTTACTGCAGAGATTGCAGTTGATGTTGCAGTAGCTGCAGCTCATATCCTTGTTGAGTCATCGGTTAATAAGCGCCCTGTTGCAATCGTTGGTCAAGATTCACGTGCATCAGGAGAATTTTTAGAAGCAGCGGTGGCGGCAGGCCTTGCAAGCGCCGGCGTTGATGTTCTGCGTGTAGGTGTTCTGCCGACTCCAGCGATCGCATATCTCGTTGCTCAAACAGGAGCAGACCTTGGCGTGATGATCTCTGCATCGCATAACCCAATGCCAGATAACGGGATTAAGTTATTTTCACGTGGTGGCGGAAAGCTCGACGATGCAATTGAAGCAGCCATTGAGAAGCGCATGGGCGAGCCTTGGACACGTCCAACTGGCCGCAACGTTGGGCGTATCACCTTCGATCAAGGCGCAAGCGCTCGCTACTTAAGCCACCTTCAATCCTCAGTTTCTACGCCACTCAAAGGTTTAAAGATTGTCGTCGACTGTGCAAATGGCGCTTCATCCCATGTTGCACCAGCTGCATACGAAGCAGCAGGAGCCACAGTCATTGCTATTCATCATGCACCTGATGGGTGGAATATCAACGAAAATTGCGGATCTACACATCTTGAAGATTTACAGGCAGCAGTAGTTAAAGAGGGCGCTGATTTCGGTATTGCACATGATGGCGATGCAGATCGCTGCCTTGCTGTTGATGCACAAGGAAATATCGTCGATGGCGATGCGATTATGACAATTCTTGCGCGAGGATTTAAAACACGTGGCGCTTTGAAGTCAAACACAATTGTCGGAACAGTAATGAGCAACCTTGGATTTATGCACGCTATGAAGGATGCAGAAATCGATGTCATTACTACAGCCGTAGGCGATCGCTATGTTCTTGAGAAGATGCTCGAGGGGGATTTCTCATTAGGCGGCGAGCAATCAGGGCATCTCATCATGCGCGAATTTGCAAATACAGGTGATGGAATTCTTACAGCTCTTCAATTGGCGCAAGAAGTTGTACGCACTGGAAAACCGCTGGCAGAACTTGCATCTGCAATGAAGCGCTTTCCGCAGGTATTGATCAACGTTCCTAACGTCGCGAAAGAAAAGTTGAGCACCTCAAAGGTAATTAGCGATGCAGTCTCAGAGGCCGAGGCAAAACTTGCTGATAACGGTCGCGTGCTCCTGCGTGCGTCGGGAACTGAGCCTCTTGTACGAGTGATGGTCGAAGCCTCGAGTGATAACCTTGCTCAAGAGATTGCAGCGACACTAGCTGCAGTTGTTAAGGCAGAGCTAGGGAGCTAATTCGTGTGCGGAATCGTGGGTTACACAGGACCGCAATCTGCATTCACTCCGATCGTTGAAGGCCTTCGTCGCCTCGAGTATCGCGGTTATGACTCTGCAGGCATTGCACTTGGTACAAATAATTCACTCTTCGTTGAAAAACGCGCAGGCAAACTTTCTAATCTAGAAGGTGCGTTACCTGCCAATCTTCCAACAGTTCACTCAGGTATCGGACACACTCGTTGGGCAACACATGGTGGGCCAACTGATGCCAATGCGCATCCTCATCTTGATAACGAGGGCAAGCTCGCAGTTATCCATAATGGAATTATTGAAAACTACTCCGAACTCAAGCGCGAACTTGAAGGCCACGGACATAAATTTACATCTGAAACAGATACTGAATCTGTAGCTCACCTGCTCTCAGATCTTCGTAAGGAACACGGCGGCGATCTCACCGCTGCAATGCGTGCAGCTGTGAAGCGACTTCGTGGATCATTTACCTTGCTTGCGATTCACGCAGATAGCCCACAGACAATTGTCGGTGTCCGACGTAATTCACCACTTGTCGCAGGAATTGGTGATGGCGAGAATTTCTTGGCATCAGATGTTGCAGCCTTTATCGATTACACAAAGCGCGCAGTCGAACTTGGCCAAGACGAGGTTGTCACGATTACCCCTGAAGGCATTGCAATCTGCGACCTAGATGGCAAAGCGCTACCACTGCGTGAATATGAAATTACATGGGATGCAGCTGCTGCTCAAAAGGGTGGCTTTGCGCACTTCATGCTTAAGGAGATCTTCGACCAGCCGAAGGCGATTGCAGATACTCTTATTGGTCGCCTAAGCGATAACAATCAGATTCTTCTCGATGAACTTCATATGAGCGATGAAGAAATTCGCAATATCAAGCGCATCTCAGTTATTGCCTGTGGCACCGCGTATCACGCAGGAATGGTTGCAAAGTATGCAATTGAAAAGTGGGCAAAGATTCCCGTCGATGTAGAGATTGCCTCTGAATATCGTTACCGCGACCCCATCATCGATAAAGACTCTCTCGTTATTGCGATATCTCAATCTGGCGAGACTATGGATCTATTGATGGCTGTGCGCCATGCAAAGGCTGCGGGGGCACGTGTACTAGCTGTCTGCAATACCAACTCTTCAACAATTCCTCGCGAATCTGATGCAGTTCTCTATACCCATGCCGGCCCAGAAATTGCTGTCGCATCAACAAAGGCCTTTTTAACTCAGATAGTCGCCGTCTACTTAATCGGCCTTAAGTTGGCACAGGTTCGAGGCGCGCTATCCGAAACGGAAGTAAAGAGCCTTTATACCGAGATGCTTGAATTACCAGGCAAGGTAGAACAAATTCTTGAAACAATCGAACCACTTCGCGAGCTCACTCGTAAATTTGTTAAGAATGACACCGTTCTTTTCTTAGGTCGCGGAATTGAATATCCAGTAGCTCTTGAAGGTGCGCTAAAACTGAAGGAGCTCGCCTACATTCACGCTGAAGGATTCCCGGGCGGCGAACTTAAGCATGGCCCAATCGCTTTGATTGAAGAAGGCACTGCAGTGATTGCAATCCTTCCGACAGCTGATGAACATGCTCTCGATGAGAAGATGCTCAGTAATATCCAGGAAGTTAAGGCACGCGGTGCTCGCGTGATTGTTATTGCACCTGAGGGCGCTGAAGTTATTGGCGCCGAACACATTATCCGCATCCCGATTGCTTCACCGTTATTTCAGCCAGTTCTTGCGACAGTTCCATTGCAAGTCTTTGCATATGAAATTGCTGTAGCTCGTGGAACAGATGTCGATCAACCTCGTAATTTAGCTAAATCCGTAACAGTCGAATAAAAATGCCAACAGTTCTCGACCAGCGCCCGCGACAGATGCGCCGCGCCCTTAAGTGGTCGGCAAGCCTCTTTGCAGGTTACTTATTTGTTACATACCAAGTTCTTACCAACGGATTTCTCATTGAAGTCGATCGCGCATTTAACGATGTCGATCACCCAAAATTCGAAGGTATCTCCAATTTTATTATTCGCAGACTTGATGACTTAGGCCTACGCGGTGTCTCAGGTGTTGCTCTACTTATTGTTGCGGTCTATATCTCTCGCCGATTTAAAACATGGCGCCCGATTAACCTTGGAATTCTCTCTTTTCTTGCGCTCAATGTAATTGTCGGGGCATTCAAATATGGACTTGGAAGAACGAAACCAAAGCTTGGATTCGATCTCTTACATGCAGGTGGAATGTCATACCCAAGTGGCCATGCATCAAATGCGATATTTATCTGGGGAGTCATCGCCTATCTAATTTATCGCTATGCCCATGTCGATAAGTACAACGGAAGACTTGCAAGCGCCGGAGTCGGGCTACTGTCACTTACAGTCTGCGTGGTCTCACTCCTTCGCAATACCCACTGGTTCTCGGATCTCTTTGGAGGGCTCTTGTTGGGTGGGTCGCTTCTGGTTTTGATTATTGCAATCGACCGATATTTCCCATCTGATAGCGAGCTTCACTAGCGTCTAATACACTCCGCTACATGATTGATGGAGTCGGAATCGATGTAGTCGATATCAAGCGATTCCAGGAATCCCTCGAGCGAACTCCAGAGTTAGAGAGCAAACTCTTCACAGAATCTGAGCGCGGAAAATCTATACAATCAATGGCTGCGCGATTCGCAGCGAAAGAAGCTCTCTATAAAGCCCTCAGTCCGTCGCACGGACTTCAATGGCATGATGCAGAAGTGATCAACCATGAAAATGGGAAGCCTGACTTTCTTTTCAGGGGAGCAATCGCAGAACTTATTGATGGCGCATCGGTGCACCTCTCGCTTTCACATGATGCAGGTATTGCATCTGCAATGGTGGTGATTGAAAGATGAGAGCTGAAGCGCTTGTGGACCTCAATGCAATTAAGGCAAATGTCGAGCACCTTAAGAAATTATCTGGCACCAATCTCTTAGCTGTTGTTAAAGCGGATGCATATGGACATGGTCTTGTGCCTGTTGCAAAGGCGGCGCTCGATGCGGGTGCCAGCTACCTTGGTGTTGCACTCCTTGAGGAAGCAATTTCCTTGCGCGAAGGTGGTATCACCGCCCCAATCTTGGCTTGGTTAGTTCAGCCAGGTTCTGACTTTTCTCGCGCTATTGATTTAGATATCGAGCTTGCAATTGCATCTCTTGCTGCGCTGAAAGAAATTACAGCAGCATCGAGTTCAAAGCGCGCACGAATCCACCTTGAAGTCGATTCAGGAATGACTCGCGGGGGATTCCTAGGAGAGTGGGATTCACTTACCGCTGCAGATCTACAGAGCGTTGAAGTCGTTGGAGTCTTCTCTCACTTTGCTCGTGCCGATGAACCAGATGAGAAACAGAATCTCGATCAATTGCAACGTTTCAATGAGATGGTCACCAAAGTTCATTCACTCGGTTTCCCTAACGTAATTCGTCATCTATCGAATTCAGCTGCAACTCTCAAGAATCAGGCAGCCGCATTCGATATGGTCCGAACAGGAATTGCAATGTATGGCCTATCACCTGATGTAAACACGCTAGGAGATTCAAAATCTTTAGGCTTGCGACCTGCAATGCAATTACGTGCCGCTCTCTATCTCGTTAAGGATGTTCCTGCAGATACAGCTGTCGGATATGGAGCAACAGAGTCAACAAAGAGCGATACAAAATTAGGTGTTGTAGCGATGGGGTATGCCGATGGAATTCCTAGGATTGCCCATGCTGCGGGTGCTTGGTTTTCAGGGTTCCGGGCGCCAGTAATTGGAAGAGTTTCGATGGATCAATTTGTCATTGATTTAGGGGCGGCTTCTAAGGCGAAATCAGGGGATTGGGTCACAGTTTTCGGCAATGGTTCGCACGGCGAGTACACGGCAGATGACTGGGGTCGTGCATCACAATCAATTAATTACGAGATAGTTACCCGAATTGGCCCTCGTGTGCCTAGAATTTACGGACCTCATGTCTACTAGTTTTAACATTAAGAAAGGGAGTCTCTTGTGAGTGATGTAGCAGGACTCTCAATCTCCAATCTCACCGTTAAATTCGGTGGACTCACAGCTCTCGATGATGTCTTCTTAGAGATTGCACCCAACACTATCGTTGGCCTTATCGGCCCCAACGGTGCAGGTAAGACGACAATCTTCAATTCAATTTCAGGTTTGGTAACACCTTCAAGTGGAAAAATTTCGATCCACGGAAAATCAATGGATTGGCCAGCGCCACATAAACTCGCGGAATTCGGAATTGCACGAACACTTCAAGGAGTAGGACTCTTTAGCGGTCTCACCGTTCTTGAAAATGTCATGATGGGCGCAGATATCACCAGCGGCTCTAACTTCCTTAAGGATCTCCTCGGCCTCTCTGGTAAGGCAGAAGCAAAATTGCGTAGACGTGCACTCGATGCTCTTGCGTGGGCGGGCGCCCTTGATATGGCTGCAAAGATGCCAGGTGATTTAACGTATCCAGAGACAAAGCGAGTATCAGTTGCTCGCGCACTTATCTCTAATCCAAAGATTCTCTTGCTCGACGAACCTGCCGCAGGCCTGGGTCAAGATGACATAGATAAATTTGCATCTCTTCTTCGACAACTGAAGCAACGTTGCGCAATTATCATCGTCGAGCACCACGTCGACTTCATTGGCGCAATCTCTGATCAGGTTTATGTTCTCAACTTTGGAAAGGTAATTTCCAGCGGAACATTCGATACAGTAAAACGTGACCCAGCAGTTCTCGCTGCATACCTTGGAACATCAGCCCAAAGTGGCTCAGATGCACTTGGAGGCACAGATGCTTAAGGTCGATAGCCTCGTCACTAGCTTTGGTTCAGTTGTTGCCCTCGATGGCGTAACTCTCTCTGCCCAGGATTCAAAGATCACAACTGTTATCGGTGCAAATGGAGCAGGTAAGAGCACTCTCCTTCGCACAATTTCTGGGCTTGAACATCCATCTAGCGGTTCAATTACATGGCAAGGCGAATCAATTATTGGCCGTCGCCCTGAGGATATTGTCCGCATGGGAATTGCACATGTTCCTGAAGGTCACGCAGTTATCTCAGAGCTCAGTGTTGAAGAGAACATCACTATGGGATCACTCTTCCGCCGTAGAAAATTTAAATCCGATGTCAGCGCAGCAACTGAAGAGATGTATGCCCTTTTCCCGCGACTGAAAGAACGTCGCAAGCAATTAGCCGGCACCCTTTCAGGTGGCGAACGCCAGATGTTGGCAATTAGTCGCGCACTTGTTTCTCGTCCAAAATTACTTTTGCTCGATGAACCATCACTAGGTCTTGCACCGCTTGTCGTCGAACAAATCATTGATTCAGTCAACACTCTCTGCCGCACAACAGGCCTCACGGTCTTACTTGTTGAGCAGAATGCAAATACCGCTCTTGGCGTTGCAGATCACGGCGTATTGCTTGCACTTGGAAAAGTAGTAGCCGATCGGCCAGCTGCAGAGTTAAAGGCTGATGCCACCCTTCGAGCTGCTTACCTGGGGTATTAATAATGAATACATTTTTAGCAGCGCTCTTCTCAGGCACTTCACGCGGTGCAATCTTCGCATTGGTTGCTCTCGGCCTTGTTATTGTCTGGCGCGGTGCCGGAATCGTGAACTTTGCACAAATGGGCCAGGCGATGTTCAGTACATATATCGCCTCAACGCTTATTACCAATGGCAATAGTTATTGGGTCGGTTTCGTCGTTGCACTCCTTGCAGGTGCCGCAATGGGTGCGATTCTCGATATCTTTGTTATGCGCCCTCTTTCAAATAAGAAGAAGACCGAGTTGCTTGCATCTGAATCCATGCGCGCAGCAGTGCCTGTTATTGCCTCTCTTGGAATTCTTGGAGTGCTTCAAGCACTTGCAGGAATTATCTGGGCTGCAGAAGAGCGAGGATTTCCAGCACCAGTGAAGCAAGAAGGTTTCACAATTGCAGGAAATGTCATGCCATTTACGTCCTTCGATATCTTTGTTATCTCATCAGTGTTGATTACCTTGTTAATTACAACTCTCTTCTTCACAAAGACAGGCGTTGGCCTTGCGATGCGTGCAACAGCCCTCAACCAAGAGGTTGCAAAACTCAGTGGAATCCGCACCAACAGAACTCGCACCTTAAGCTGGGCAATTTCTGGAGCTGCATCATCACTTGCAGGATTGTTAATTACGCCGACTTCAAACCTCTCTCCAAATACCCTTGATCTTGTTTTGATTGTTGGATTTACCGCGGCCGTTGTTGGAGGCTTAGATAGCCCAGCAGGTGCGGTTATTGGCGGACTTATCTTGGGAATGGTTATCTCTTTTGTGACTTTCTATGACACTCCAGAAGATGTATTCCTTGCAATTCTTGCTGTCTTGCTACTCGTTCTAATTATTAGGCCGCGTGGAATCTTGGGTTCAAAGGATGTGCGACGTGTCTAGCCTTAAGACAAAATCAATCGCTCGCAAGAGTTTTATACGCACCTTAATCTTCACTCTGGCAATCCTCGCCTTTGGATCAACTCTCGAGCCGTATAACCAAGCGCAGCTCGCAGTTGTCCTCATTCTCTTTATCGGCGTCCTCTCGGTCACGTTGCTGACAGGAATCTCAGGGCAGCTTTCTCTTGGTCAAGGTGCGCTGATGGCAGTCGGTGGTTATTCGACCGCGCTTCTCATGGTTAATTACCAAGTCTCGCTCTGGATAGCTGTTCCGCTCTCAATTCTCTCTGCAGCTATCGCTGGTCTACTTCTTGGTGTTGCGGCAGCACGTCTGACAGGCCCGTACTTAGCAGGAACAACTCTTGTGATCGCTCTGGCAATTCCAACAATCGCAAATCGCTTCATGTCTGTTTTTAAAGGCGATGAAGGACTCCCTGTTGATGTTGGGTATCCACCACAGTGGTTCTCAAATACCTTTGGCGAACCAAGTTACGAACAGTGGCAGCTCTACGTTGCTCTTCCATTTGCAGCAATCGCTCTCTTCTTTGCATCAAATCTCTTACTCTCGCGCTCTGGCCGTATGTGGAAATCAATTCGCGATAATGAAACAGCAGCGTCTCTGAGCGGCGTAAACTTTTCTCGTCAGAAGATTTATGTATTTATTATCTCTTCAACATTCGCAGGTCTTTCGGGCGCGCTCTATGGGCTACGCGGATTGGTCGGACCAAGTGTGTATCCAGTTTCGCTTTCGTTGACTCTACTTACCGCAGCTGTGCTTGGTGGAATTAGAAGCATCGCTGGCGCATTTATCGGAACAGTGATTGTTGTCTTCTTGCCTGATTGGATCGATTTAGTAATCGGGAACTTTGAATTAAGCGAGCAGGTTTCAAACTTCCTACCTGCACTTATTTCAAGCATCTTGCTGATTCTTACCGTGGTAATCAACCCTGCAGGGGTCGCGGGAACAAAGCTTCACAAGCATAAATAATTGTTATAAAAGCCCACGCTTGAGGGGTATTCACCCCGTGAAATCAGCGAGTTTTATCATTTTCCGTTCACTTTATCTTCCAATTCTGTTAACGTAACGGCGTTCTGGCCCACTTCTGGGCTGGTGGCGATGGAGCTCTGGCTCCAGCGCAATTACGGCAAAGAGAAAGAGTGAATGCAGTGAATAATCGTGCATCTCTGTCCCGATCACCTCGTAAATTCCTTGCTGCCTCAGCTGCAGTTCTCGCTGGAGCACTCGTGCTCACAGCAGTTCCTGCACAGGGCGCAACCACACCAGGTGTAAGCGACACTGAAATTGTTTTAGGAATGCAGCTGCCTCAGACAGGTCCAGCTAGCCCGGGCTATAACAAGGTAGATGACGCAATGCGCGCCTACTTTGATTATGTAAATTCAAAGGGCGGCGTACACGGCCGCAAGATCACTTTGGTCGCAAAGGATGATGCTTATAAGGCTGGTCAGACAGTTTCAACAGCATCAGCTCTTATCAATAAAGATAAGGTCTTCGCGATGGTCGGTTCAGTCGGAACTCAGACTCACATCTCTGTCATCAAGGATATTAATCGTCGTGGAATTCCTGACCTCTTCGTAAATAGCGGTTACAGCGGCTTCTACACAGATCCAAAGAAGTACCCAACAACATTCGGTGGCCTCGGAACATATGTCACAGAAGCAAAGATCATTGGAAAGTACATCAAGGAGAAGATGGCTGATAAGACAGTCGGAATTCTCTACCAGACAGATGACTTCGGCCGTAACACTGTTGAAGGTCTTGCAACTGCAGGAGTAACTTTCACAGCTAAGAAGACAGCCGCAACATTTATCGCTGGAACTCAAGGCAGTGGACTCGATGCACAGATGCAGCAACTTAAGGACAACAAGGTTGATGTCGTTGTCGTAGGTGCTGTTGCATCAGCATATGCAGCAGCTGTTGCCTCATCTCTCAAGATTGGCTACAAGCCACAGTTCGTAGTTATCTCTGTCGGTTCGGATGCAACTACATTCCAGACCATTCTCGGTGCGCGTGGAATCCCTGCCGCACAATCAGCAGGACTTCTTGCCGGAACAATCTCAGCATCACACGCTCCATCACCGGGAGATGCAGATGACGAGTTCGTTAAGGCATTTAAGAAGATCAACGATGAATTTAACAAGGGTCCAGATAAGCGCTGGGATAACAACATCCTTCAGGGCATGAATATCGGATACCTAACTACTTCAGCACTTCTTGGCGCAGGAAAGAAGCTCACCCGCCCAGGAATCATCAAGTATGTAGAGAAGAACGGTAAGAAGCTTTCAAGCGCTGCTCTTGCACCACTTGGATATTCTGCAAAGACCCACGAGGGATATACAGGCTTCTGGATCGGTCAATACGATGCAGCAACAGTTCTCAAGCCAATCGGTGGCACACGTGAAGTGTGGACAACTGATTCAGCTAAGGGTGCAGTAACTGCTCTCAAATACAAGCGTCCTGCAATTGCAGCTGATGCACTACCAAAGGTTGGTTAATCACATGAAGCTAACAACACGTAAATCAATCGCATCACTTGGTGCAGCAGTACTTGTAGCAACTCTTGCAGTTGTTTCAGTTCCTGCAGCATCTGCTGCTCCAACATGTGCAACAGTTGCAGACGTTGAGACATGTACCGGAACACTTGCAAATGGCGCTGGATATGTATTCAAGATGCCAACTAAGTTCCGCGGAACTATGTTCTTCTGGGAGCACGGATTCCGTACAACATACCCAGTTCCAGGTGTAGCTGCAGTGCCTAAGGGCGTTGAAGAAATCACTCCTGCGAACCAGAACACTCTTCAGGACATCACTAAAGAGATGCTTCACGCCGGATACGCAGTTGCTGCATATGACGGAACAGTTAAGGGTCTACGTGGGTGGAATAACACCTACCGCGTAGAAATGCTTAAGGAACTCATCGATACAGCAATGGCCAAGTACGGCACAAAGATTCAGAAGAAGGTTGTCTACGGATCATCACAGGCTGGTTCAATCATCACGCCATTCGTTGAGAAGTATCCAAAGTACGCTGACTCAGTCGGTATCTTGGCTGGTACAACTCCTTCTATCGCTGATTCATTGCAATCAGCATGCGACATCTTCTACCTTCTAAGTATCTTCGCAGATCCAACAATTAAGGGCTGCGCAGCATTTGGTACTAAGGGAGTTCCTGGCCATATGGCATCAGTAGCTGAACTTGGAAAGGTTGGCGCCCTTCTTACTACTTGGGGTGGCAACCTCGGAGCTCCAGGACTTCAATATCCTGCAGCACTTAAGGGTTCATCAATTCCACAACGTTCTGCTCTTCTTCTCACAGGTCTTCTGACAGGTGTACCAACAAAGAGCGCTCACATGGATGGCGTTTCAACAAGCGCACTAATTCCTGAAGGAAGCATCAACGCAACTGTTGCAATCCTTGAAAACCTCGGAGAGGCAATTGCAACTGGCACACTTGCTGGTCAGTCAATCTCTGAAATCACAGGCCCAGGGTTCTACGACAATACAAAGACTGATTGGGCAGCACTGCTCGATGAGGGCGATGCAGGTCGTTACAACCTCGGACTTTCAGGTGATGAAGCAATCTCAGCGATGCTTGCAGTACTTGCTGGCGCTCCACGCGTAACAGGCAATGCTGATGCAATCGCTAAGTTCAAGGCGCTTGATAAGTCATCATTTGACTCAAAGCACCCAACGATCACACTTTCAAATGAAGCAGATCGTCTTGTCTTCGCAGGTAACTCAGCTCGTTACGTAGATCGCAAGCGCGCATCATACGAGAAGGCTCTCGCTACCTGGAATAAGACAGGTAAGGGCGCTAAGCCAATCTGGAACACACTTGCACTCTATGCAATGACACCAGAGACCTACACAAAGTTCACTGCAACTGGCGCACCTGATCTCAAGGCAGCCCCAGCGGCTTCAGGTGTTGGTCACCAGACATTCTCAAAGAAGCAGATGAAGGCATGGGTAGATATGCTCGCAATCTCTGCACGCACAGGAAAGGTTCCAACTGCAAAGTATGTTGAATACCTTGCAACAAAGGTTCCTTACCTCAATGGAGATACTGAGTATCGTCCAGCTGATCTGAAGTACAACTTCGGTTCATAATCAGCAATCGTTGAACGAAAGGGCTCCGGGCAACCGGGGCCCTTTCGCTTTCCCCGTGAACTATCCTTCACATGTGAGAATTCAAACGGCTGCAGATATGCACTCGCTCGGTCAGCGCATCGGTGCTCTCTGTAAAGCTGGCGATCTGATTCTCCTTAATGGCCCGCTCGGCGCCGGAAAGACCGTCCTTGTTCAAGGCATCGGTGAGGCCCTTGGAATTAGCGAAGTCACATCGCCGACATTTGTAATCTCTCGCATTCATAAAGCACCGCTTACTCTTATTCACGTTGATGCATACCGATTACTCAAAGGTGGTAACGCAGCTGCTTATCTCGATGATTTAGATCTCGATACACCACGTGAAAGTGCAGTCACTGTGATCGAGTGGGGTGGAGATGAATCAGCTCGCCTGAGCGATGAGCGCCTTGAAATCACAATTGATCGCACCGAAGATATTCGTGAAGTGACAATCACACCGATTGGTGCGCGTTGGCAAGGTGTGTCGATATGACAATCTCACTTGCGATAGATACTTCATCCTCACAGACAATTGTTGGAATTATCGAAGACGGCGTTGTCCTCTTCGAAGAAGCACATGATGGTGCAACCGATCATGGTCGCGCGCTAAGTGAACTAGTTGCTAAAGCCTTAAAAACATCTAAACCACCTCATCAAGTTGTAGTTGGAATGGGACCGGGTCCATTTACTGGCTTGCGAGTTGGTATCGCATTTGCTCAGACATTTGGTTTGGCGCGAAACATCCCGGTCATCGGAGTTTGTTCGCTCGATGCAATTAAGATTGATCAGGACCAGTACACAGTGGCCATTGATGCAAGACGTAAAGAAATTTACTGGGCTAGCTATAAAGATGGCCTTCGTGTTTCTGGGCCAACAGTAAGTAAACCTGAAGATGTTGAGAACTTCCTCATTGATATATATCCAGATATGGGAAGGCTTGTTGAACTATCCACAACTCAGAACGTCACAGAACCCATGTATCTACGTAGACCTGATGCAGTACCTACGGCGGAGCGTTGATGATTACCTACCGCCAACCAATAGCGCTAGATATTCCAGTACTAGTTGCATACGAGCGCGAGCTCTTTCCATATTCTCCGTGGTCATCTGCTCAATTTAAAGAAGAGTTTGCGGGTATTCCGCGCACTCGCTTTATGAGCGTTGCAGAGAGCGATAACAAAATAGTTGGCTACTGCGGTGTATTTGTTCCAGCACCCGGCGTTGAAGCTGACATCCTTACTGTTGCAGTACTGCCTGAATTTCGCCGACAAGGAATCGCTCGTGAATTTATGCGACAAATCGAGGAATGGTCGCATGAGCATGGCGCCAGTGCGATGATGCTGGAAGTCGAGCACACCAATGAATCCGCCATCGAGCTATACAAATCGCTTGGTTTTATGAAGATTTCAGTACGCATGGATTACTACGGGCCGGGCAACGATGCCTTTGTGATGCGAAAGGATTTCGCATAATGGAGCCAATCGTGCTCGGAATTGAAACTTCCTGTGATGAAACCGCAATCGGCATCGTGCGAGGTCGCACTTTGCTTGCAAATGAGATTGCATCGAGCGTTGATGAACATGCACGCTTTGGGGGAGTTGTTCCTGAAATCGCATCACGCGCACATCTGGAAGCAATCCTTCCGAGCATCGAGCGCGCAGTTAAAGATGCAAAGATTGCATTAAAGGATATTGATGCCGTTGCCGTTACTGCGGGACCTGGTTTAGTGGGCGCACTGCTTGTCGGAGTCGCATCAGCAAGCGGATTAGCGCAAGGACTTGGTCGCCCCCTCTACGGAGTTAACCACTTGGCAGCACACGTTTCAGTTGATTATTTGACCCATGACAAACCAACTGATCCAACGATTGCGCTTCTAGTCAGTGGCGGGCATTCTTCGCTTTTGCAGGTAGATGACATAACTGGATCCATTACAAAACTCGGTGCGACTATGGATGATGCAGCTGGCGAAGCATTTGACAAGATCGCACGTATTCTGGAACTTGGATTTCCGGGTGGACCGGCTATCGATCGTGAAGCAAGAAACGGATTGACAACCGCAATTGATTTTCCTCGCGGGCTAACAACGTCTAATGACTGGGCGACTCGTCCCTACGACTTCTCATTTTCAGGTCTTAAGACAGCCGTTGCTCGTTACTTAGAGAGCACTCCGAAATATGTTCGGGCAGATGTTGCAGCATCTTTCCAAGAAGCGGTTGTAGATGTGCTTCTACTGAAAGCACTTGCCGCATGCAAATCTTCCGGAATTGATTCACTGGTCATCGCAGGGGGAGTCGCCGCTAATTCACGTCTTCGCACAGTTGCTGAGGACCGCTGCGCCAAGGCAGGGATCGAGCTTCGAATTCCAAGCCCAAGCCTCTGTACCGATAATGGCGCCATGGTCGCTGCTCTGGGTAGCCTGATGCTCTCCGCCGGCCGCCCAGCCACCCGAGGGGCCTTTGACGCAGATTCGAGCCTCAAGGTCGAACAAGTCAGCCTTTAAAAAACTCAATTTGCAGGCGGGAATACACCGCCCTAGGCTTGGCGTTAGCACTCAAGGGTCGACACTGCTAATGCAGGTGAGCCCCAGGTTGGTGGATAAAAACGGAAGTAAAACTCGAATCAGAAGGAGTACAACCATGGCAGTAGCCATTAAGCCGCTCGAAGATCGCATCGTTGTAAAGGCAAATGAAGCCGAGACAACTACAGCATCAGGTCTCGTTATTCCAGATACAGCGAAAGAGAAGCCACAAGAAGGAACAGTTGTTGCAGTTGGCCCAGGCCGCTTCGATGATGGCGCTCGCGTACCAATGGATGTAAAGGTCGGCGATGTCGTTCTCTACAGCAAGTACGGCGGAACAGAAGTTAAGTACAACAACGAGGAGTACCTCGTACTCTCTGCTCGCGACATCCTCGCGATAATCGAGAAGTAATCCATGGGAAAGATGCTTGAATTCGACGAGCACGCTCGTCGCGCAATGGAACGTGGTGTCAACCAACTCGCTGACACCGTCAAGGTAACCCTCGGTCCTAAGGGGCGTAACGTCGTTATCTCAAAGTCATTTGGTGCGCCAACAATTACAAACGATGGTGTCACAATTGCAAAAGAGATTGAACTCTCTGATCCAGTAGAGAACATGGGCGCACAGCTCGTTAAGGAAGTTGCTACCAAGACCAACGATGTCGCTGGCGATGGAACAACAACTGCAACCGTTCTTGCTCAGGCAATGGTGAAGGAAGGTCTTCGTAACCTTGCAGCCGGCGCACAACCAATGGATCTGAAGCTCGGCATCGAAGCAGCTGTAGAAGCTGTCTCTGCTCGCCTTCGCGAAAATGCAACGGTAGTTAAGGACAAGGCGCAGATCGCTGATGTCGCAACTATCTCTGCACAAGATCGCGCAATCGGCGAGCTCATTGCTGAGGCAATGGATAAGGTCGGCAAGGATGGAGTGATCACTGTAGAGGAAGCTTCTACAACTGCTCTTGAACTCGAATTTGCAGAAGGTATGCAGTTCGATAAGGGCTACATCTCTCCATACTTCGTCACTGACCAAGATCGCATGGAATCAGTACTAGACGATGCTTACATCCTCATCTCTGCTAACAAGATCTCAGCTCTTCCTGAACTCCTTCCTCTTCTAGAGAAGGTTTCACAGGCAGGTAAGCCGCTCTTGATCATCGCAGAAGATGTCGAAGGCGAAGCGCTCTCGACTCTCGTTGTAAACCGCATGCGCGGAGTATTTACATCAGCTGCTGTGAAGGCACCAGGTTTCGGAGATCGTCGCAAGGCAATGTTGCAAGATATCGCAATCCTGACTGGCGGAACTGTTATCTCTGCTGAAATCGGAATGAAGCTTGAAGCTGCAACTCTTGAAGATCTCGGTCGCGCTCGTCGCATCGTTATCACCAAGGATGCAACAACAATCGTTGACGGAGCAGGCGATAAGGCACTCGTTGCTGGTCGCGTCTCTGAAATCCGCAACGAGATCGCATCATCTGATTCTGATTGGGATCGCGAGAAGCTCCAAGAGCGTGTTGCAAAGCTTGCTGGTGGCGTCTGCGTCATCAAGGTCGGCGCACACACTGAAGTTGAGTTAAAGGAGAAGAAGCACCGTCTTGAAGATGCTATCTCTGCGACTCGCGCAGCAGTAGAAGAAGGAATCGTTATCGGCGGAGGCGCAGCGCTCGTGCATGCAGCTGATGCACTAAACGACAACCTTGGATTTACTGGCGATAAGGCTGTCGGTGTTGCACTTGTCCGTAAGGCTTGTGACGAACCACTTCGTTGGATTGCTGAAAATGCGGGACTCGAGGGCTACGTAGTAGTCGCAAAGGTTCGCGCTCTTAAGGCTAACGAGGGCTTCAACGCTGCAACTGATGTTTATGGCGATCTTGCAAAAGATGGCGTCATCGACCCAGTGAAGGTAACTCGTTCAGCACTTGCTAACGCTGCATCAATTGCTGCGATGTTCATTACGACAGAAGCTGTTGTATTCGAGCGTCCTGCAGATGCAGAACCAGCAGCAACTGGCCACGGACATTCACATGGTCCAGGAGGCCACAGTCACTAAGTAAGAAATTCTCTTAGTAAAGAGAAATCCCCCGTCACTATTTCTAGTGCGGGGGATTTCTCTATTTCTTAGGAGAAATTATGATGCTTCTGAAATGCTTGGAATTCCGCGGCTCTCGAGAATTGCTGCGCGATCATCTTCAGAGAGACCTCCCCAGATTCCGTAAGGCTCTTGCACTGCGAGCGCGTGTGCGCGACAAGCTTGAATAACGGGGCAGGAGGCGCAGACAGCTTTCGCTGCATTCTCGCGGTTGCGACGACGTGGACCACGTTCGCCATCAGGATGGAAGAACATCTCTGAATCCATCGAACGGCATGATCCTTCGTACTGCCACTCCCATTGCTCTGCAATTGGTTGAGGTAGACGTGAAAGTTCGGCCATTACGGTGCTCCTTTTCGTGTGTATGGGTAGACAGTACAACCGATTCATAAGTTGTTCAAGGCTCAACGCGCCAGAAGTTGTTCAGTAGGGCGAAATGTCCGTTTTTCAACTGGTGAGTTAAGCCACTTCGCGCCACCATTGCGCCATGGCAAAGCGTGCCCACGAAGTCGTGGAGGAGAAACTCACCGTAGCAGCGGTGGCCCGCCAGATTGGCGTCGCACCAGCCACTCTGCGTACGTGGGATCGTCGCTACGGCCTTGGCCCATCGGAACATAACGATGGTGAACATCGCCGTTACTGCCCTGCAGATGTCGCAAAGTTAATGACAATGCGCCGGCTCATCGTTGCAGGTGTCGCACCTTCCGATGCCGCTGAGCAAGCCAAGAGCCACAAGGGTGAATATAAAGTTAAGAAGATTGTTAAAGAGTTTGAAGTCCGTGAAGATGTCGTCGATGCTCTCTATAAGGCTTTACAAGGATTTGATCGCGCCTTTGTTGAAGAGACTTTAGCTCACGAGATAGCTGAGTATGGCGTTGAGGGTGCATGGGCCGATGTCATTGTCCCAACGCTATTTTTAATCGGCCAAGATTGGGAGAATGATCAAAAAGGAATTGAGGTTGAGCACCTCTTTTCAGAAATCTTAAAGCGCACAATGCATAACCGAGTTGTTGAACTTAAGAAGCCAGTGAACTCTCGACCTGTCCTTCTTGCAGCTGTCGGCGAAGAGCTCCACTCACTTCCTGTCTATGCACTCGCAGCCGCACTATGTGAGCGAAATATTCAGACCTATGTACTTGGGGCAAGGACTCCATTAACGGCGCTCTCTGCGATGGTTACGCGATGTGCACCCCCTGCAATTTTCCTCTGGGCCCAGTTGCCAAAGAATGCGGAAGAGAAGTACTGGCGCGAGATTCCTTCGATTCGCCCGGCGCCCCGAATTGTTGTGGGCGGCCCTGGATGGGATTCCGTTGAATGTGCTGAAGTCATTAGGGCAGAGGGTCTTGAGCATGCCTGCGACGAGATTGCGCAGGCTTTAGGGGCTTAATTGAGCCGGTAGACTTCTCACTCGTAGACGTTGAGGAGAGCCATTTCCATGAGTATCGATTCTGAAAAGGTCGCGCTCCTTGGCCTCACATATGACGATGTCCTCCTTCTGCCTGATGCATCTGATGTCGTCCCTTCAGAAGTAGATACATCAACTCGATTAACCCGCAATATTTCATTGGCAGTTCCGCTGGTCTCTTCAGCGATGGATACCGTTACAGAATCAACGATGGCAATTGCAATGGCAAAGGCTGGCGGCATCGGAATCATTCACCGCAACTTGCCGATTGAAGAACAAGTAACTCACGTTAAATTGGTGAAGAACGTTGGCCTTTCAGGGGCTGCAGTCGGTGTGGGCGATGATGGATTTGCCCGTGCGCAAGCTCTTATAGAAGCAGGCGTCGATGTCGTTGTTGTTGACACAGCCCATGGTCATCACCGCGCTGTACTTGATGCGATTGAGCGCATCAAGAAGTTCTCATCAACGGTTGAGATTATCGGCGGCAATGTCGCAACTCGTGCAGGTGCACAGGCGCTTATCAATGCCGGAGCCGATGCAGTAAAGGTTGGTGTTGGTCCAGGATCTATTTGCACCACTCGTGTTGTTGCAGGCGTGGGTGTTCCACAAGTAACAGCAATCATCGAAGCGGCAAAGGCATGTAATAAAGCTGGCATTCCATTGATTGCAGATGGTGGACTTCAATATTCAGGTGACATTGTTAAGGCGATTGTTGCTGGTGCAAACTCCGTGATGCTCGGTTCACTTCTTGCAGGTTGTGAAGAATCACCTGGCGAACTCGTTGAGATTGATGGTCGCAAGTACAAGGCATATCGCGGAATGGGTTCACTCGGGGCGATGCAATCACGTGGTGAGAAGAAGTCATATTCCAAGGATCGTTATATGCAAGACGATGTTCTATCTGAAGATAAGTTAGTTCCAGAAGGAATTGAAGGAAAGGTTGCATATCGTGGACCTGTCGCAGAAGTAGTTCACCAACTCGTTGGCGGATTACGTAGCGGAATGGGTTATGCAGGAGCACCTGATATCGAAACTCTTCGCCATGAGGGACGCCTTATTCAAATCACTGCAGCTGGCTTACAAGAGAGCCACCCACATGATGTATTGCATGTGGCCGATGCACCTAACTACAGCAAGAAGAAATAAGCCATGGATATCGAGATCGCACCAGGAAAACGCGCCCGCCACGCATACTCATTTGACGATATTGCAATCGTCCCAAGTCGTCGTACGCGCACACCTGAAGATGTATCTACTGCATGGCAGATTGATGCTTATAAGTTTGATCTTCCGCTGATTGCAGCACCCATGGACTCTGTTGTCTCACCAGAGACAGCAATTGCAATTGGCAAGATGGGTGGGCTTGGAGTTCTTAACCTAGAGGGACTTTGGACTCGCTATGACGATCCACGCATTCCACTAGGTGAAATTGCTTCTATGCCAGATAAGCATGCAACACGTCGTATGCAGGAGATTTACTCAGCACCAATTCGACCAGAGCTCATCAAAGAGCGCATCAAGCAGATTCGTGACTCAGGTGTAACAGTTGCCGCATCTCTCTCACCACAGCGCACAGCAGAACTTCACAAGGCTGTTATCGATGCCGGTGTCGACATCTTCGTAATTCGCGGAACGACTGTTTCTGCAGAGCATGTAGCTGCAGAGAATGAGGCCCTTAACTTAAAGAAATTTATCTACGAACTCGATGTCCCTGTAATCGTAGGTGGCGTAGCTACAACAACAGGCGCACTTCACTTAATGCGTGCAGGTGCAGCAGGAGTACTCGTTGGATTTGGCGGGGGAGCAGCACATACAACTCAGACTGTTCTTGGAATTCAGGTTCCTATGGCAACAGCAGTAGCCGATGTCGCAGCGGCTCGTCGTGAATATCTTGATGAATCAGGTGGACGTTATGTTCATGTGATTGCAGATGGTTCCGTTGGAAAATCTGGAGATATCGCAAAAGCGATTGCATGCGGAGCCGATGCTGTCATGATGGGATCGGCACTTGCAAAAGCTGCTGAATCACCAGGACTTGGTTGGCACTGGGGTTCAGAGGCGTATCACGCAGAGCTTCCACGTGGTCAGCGCGTCAACGTTGGAACTGTCGGAACACTTGAAGAAATCCTCAATGGACCTTCACATGCATCTGATGGCTCAATGAACTTATTTGGTGCGCTACGTCGCGCAATGGCCACATGCGGTTACTCAGATGTGAAGTCATTCCAGCGCGTAGAAATCATCATGCAACATGGCCGATAGTAAGCCGGTACTGGTCGTCGATTTCGGCGCTCAGTATGCACAATTGATTGCTCGTCGAGTTCGTGAAGCACAAGTATTTTCAGAGATCGTTCCATCATCCATTACCGCTGCAGAAGTTGCAGCGAAGAATCCGCAGGCAATCATTCTCTCTGGTGGCCCATCGTCTGTGTACGCAGATCTTGCACCAAAAGTTGATCCAGCAATATTTGCTCTCAACATTCCTGTATTTGGTATCTGTTATGGATTTCAAACAATGGCTGCAGCACTCGCTGGTGTTGTTGCACAGACAGGTAAATCAGAGTTCGGACGTACTCCGCTCTCAGTAAAGCCCGGTTCAAAGCTCTTTGCAGGACTTCCTGATTCACAATCTGTCTGGATGTCTCACGGAGATGCCGTCTCAGAAGCTCCATCTGGATTTACCGTTTCAGCATCGACTGCTGATACGCCAATTGCAGCTTTTGAAGATGCCAGTGGAAAACTTGCAGGAGTTCAATTTCACCCTGAAGTTCTCCATACAGAACATGGCCAAGCTATCTTGAAGAATTGGCTAATTAATATCGCAGGATGCACGCCAACATGGACAACTGAGAATATTGCTCATGATGAGATTGAAAAAGCTAAGAAAGTAATTGGCAATAAACGCGTAATCTGTGGACTTTCAGGCGGGGTTGATTCTGCTGTCGCCGCCGCAATCATTCAGCGCGCTGTTGGAAAGCAACTCACCTGTGTCTTCGTAGATCACGGCCTTCTTCGCAGTGGCGAATCAGAGCAAGTACAACGTGACTTTGTTGCGGCAACTGGCATTGAACTCGTTGTTATCGATGCCCGCGAGCAATTCTTAAGCGCACTTTCTGGTGTTACAGATCCTGAAACAAAACGAAAGATTATCGGCCGCGAATTTATTCGTTCATTTGAATCTGCTGCTCGAGATATCGCAGCTGGCGGAGATGTGGAATTTCTTGTGCAGGGAACCTTGTATCCCGATGTAGTCGAGTCAGGTGGCGGGACAGGTACTGCAAATATTAAATCGCACCACAATGTTGGTGGCCTGCCTGAGGATCTAAAGTTCACATTGGTCGAACCGCTGCGCACTCTCTTTAAAGATGAAGTTCGCCAAGTGGGGCTCGAGCTTGGATTGCCAGAAGAGATTGTCTGGCGTCAACCATTTCCTGGTCCAGGACTCGGAATTCGCATCATCGGCGAAGTTACGGCAGAGCGCTTAGAGATTCTTCGTCATGCAGATTTGATCGCACGAGAAGAGCTAAAGGCGGCAGGCCTTGATCGCCAGATTTGGCAATGTCCAGTAGTGCTTCTTGCAGATGTGCGCAGCGTTGGCGTGCAAGGCGATGGCCGCACATATGGCCACCCAATTGTGCTACGCCCAGTCTCTAGCGAAGATGCAATGACTGCAGATTGGTCGCGGGTTCCATATGATGTGCTTGAAAAAATTTCGACCCGAATTACCAACGAAGTTCGTGAAGTAAATCGCGTCGTACTTGATGTAACCAGTAAACCGCCGGCCACAATTGAATGGGAATAAGGAGAACTACTATGAAGAAATTAACTGCAAAGCTACTTACTGCAAGCCTCATTCTTACCTTCATTTCGTTTACTCCTGCGCAGGCAGCTAAAGCCTCAAAAATTGTCTGCAAGCCAACAACTGCCAAGCCTCATGCTCCGATGAAGACAACGCCACCGCAAACAGTGGCGAAGGTGCTTCCAAAGAAGCTCACCTTAAAGACCAATTGTGGCAATGTGGTGATCGCTCTTGATCCAAAGGCGCCATTTACCGTTACTCAGATTTCAGCACTTGCTCGCGCTGGTTACTACAACAAGAGCTTGTGCCATCGCGAAGCTGTCTCAGGTTTCTACATGCTTCAATGCGGTGATCCAACTGCAGTTGGTAATGGAGATCCAGGTTTCTCCTATGGTGACGAAAATCTTCCCGTTGGTAAGGCGTTGGCTTACCCTGCAGGAACTGTCGCAATGGCAAATTCAGGGCCAAATACAAATGGCAGCCAATTTTTCCTCGTCTTCGGCGACTCACCAGCACTTGGACCTTCATATACAGTCTGGGGCAAGATCACCAAAGGACTTGATGTACTGAAATTTATTGCATCAAAGGGCGTAAAGGATCCAAGTGGGATCGGTGCACCAAGGATTAAGGTTGCAATCGAATCTGCAGTGGTTAGCTAGTTTTTCTAGCTAGTTTGTATTTACGATTTTAAAAGCTTCAGCGATTCGACCATCAGGTAAACCGCCAAGACCGGCATTGCGCTGACCCCATTCGCGGAGCATATTTTCAAGCTCGGTGTTGTGCGCTGTCTGTGATGCATGCTCTTTAAGAGCTTTGACCTTAATGTCGAATGTTGAAGTGATATCGACAAAGTGATCTGGTTGGGCATGGCCCTGCATCCAAACTTCCTTCACCTTCCAAGGCTGCAACCCTTCGTTCTCCAGTAAATCTGTAAATGCGTAAGGATTACGTGAGTCTGGATAAACGGCTTGGATTGTTGCCTCGCCTGCAGCTAAATGATCAGGGTGGCTTGCTCCTATGCGCTCCCAGTTACGTTCAGGTGATTGGCACAAGATGCGATCTGGCTTCACGCGACGAATTTGGCGGACGATATCTTTGCGAAGAGGAATCGTTGGTTCAAGGTGGCCATCGACATAATTTAAGAAAGTCACATCTGAAATTCCAAGGACTGCGCATGCTGCACGTTGTTCACGTTGGCGCACAGCAGGCATTTCTTCCATTGTGTATTCAGATTCTTCTCCACCTTGATCGCCATTTGTGCAGAGTACGTAAGAGACCTCAATACCTTGCTTAACCCACTGGGCGATAGTTCCTGATGCCCCAAAATCTGAATCATCTGGATGTGCGTTAACGACTAAGACGCTCTTGATTTCTGAATCTGATAACGGCTCCACATTGCAACTTTCTCTACGTGTGGGTGAATCCTAATAGACTCCCCGCCATGACTGCGACCGACCCATTGCTAGACGGACTTAATCCGCAGCAACAGAAGGCGGTTTCTCATGCCGGAACACCTCTGCTGGTTGTTGCAGGTGCGGGTTCTGGAAAGACTCGTGTTCTGACTCGCCGCATCGCCTACATCATGGCTCGTCGCGAAGTACGCCCCTATGAAATTCTCGCAATTACCTTTACCAATAAAGCTGCTGGCGAGATGAAGGAACGTGTCACAGAGCTCGTGGGCCCGATCG
This sequence comes from Actinomycetes bacterium, assembly GCA_041303615.1. Taxonomy (GTDB): domain Bacteria; phylum Actinomycetota; class Actinomycetes; order Nanopelagicales; family Nanopelagicaceae; genus Planktophila. The sequence goes on along the minus strand of JBFYOX010000002.1, from coordinate 50,645 downwards.
CAAAATCAATGTGGGTCTCAACATTCCACTCTTCATGTGTTCGCATGTTGCGTCAAGAGGTAGAGCGCCTTGGTTACAGCAGCACCTTTAGTATTTACGACTCAGCAGATTCGCAGAAGCTTATCTCGCGCGTAATGGAGACACTCAACTTAGATCCAAAGCGCTATCCAGCGCGCCAATTTCAGAATCTGATTTCTAATGCGAAGAACGAGCTGCAGACGCCGTACGAATATTTATCGGCTGCAACAAATCAATTCGAAACGATTGTCGCTGATGTCTATACCTTGTACGAGAAGCGACTTCAGCAAGCCAATGCAATGGATTTTGATGATTTGATTATGAAGACGGTGCAGGTCTTGCAAAAGTTCCCTGAAGCGAAAGCTCGCTTTAGATCGCGCTTTCGCCATATTTTGGTCGATGAATATCAAGATACTAACCATGCACAGTATGTCTTGATTAAAGAGCTCACTGGTGTTGAAGGCGATGGATTCCCATTGGCTGAGCTCTGTGTTGTAGGCGATGCCGACCAATCAATCTATGGATTCCGCGGAGCGACAATCCGCAATATTCTGCAATTTGAAGTCGATTATCCAAACGCTTCAACAGTTTTACTCGAACAGAACTATCGATCAACACAGAACATTCTCAACGCAGCAAATGCAGTGATTACAAAGAATGAATCACGTAAAGAGAAGAACCTCTGGTCCGATGCTGGCTCAGGTGCTCCACTTACTGGATACGTTGCAGAGTCTGAATATGACGAAGCTGAATTTGTTAAGGCAGAAATTCGCTCGTTGCAAGATATGGGCCATTCAAACCCTGGCGATACCGCTGTTTTCTATAGAACAAATGCGCAGTCTCGAATCTTTGAAGAAATCTTTATGCGCGCTGCAATTCCTTATAAAGTCGTTGGTGGACTTCGATTCTACGAAAGAAAAGAAGTAAAGGATTTACTTGCCTATCTGCGCGTACTTGCAAACCCTGATGATGAAGTCTCACTCCGGCGCATCATCAACTTCCCAAAGCGCGGCATCGGCGATCGCGCCTTGGAAGAAGTAGAAGCCTTTTCAGCGCTTCATGGAATCTCATTCTGGAACGCTCTCCTTCGCGTCTCTGAGGCAACAGCAGTTCCCAGTAAGGCAGCTCAATCAATTATGAATTTCACCTCGATGCTTGTGGCTCTTGCAACGTTGGTTGAGGCAAAGACAAAGCCTTCGGTCATCATCGAAGCAGTACTCGAACAATCTGGTTTACTGACAGAGCTTGAGGCAAGTAAAGATCCACAAGATGAGGTTCGCGTTGAGAACTTAAAGGAACTTGTATCTGCATCGATGGAATATGAAGAGCGACCATTTGAAGAGCTTGGCGAAGATGAAGAAATCTCACTCTCAGGCTTCCTTGAAAAAGTTTCATTAGTTGCTGATGCGGACGAGATCCCAGATGGTGAAGATCATGGGGGAGTCGTCACCTTGATGACCCTGCACACCGCTAAAGGCCTTGAATTTCCAACGGTATTTCTTACAGGTATGGAAGATGGAATCTTTCCTCATGCCAGAACTCTCGATGATCCAAAAGAGATTGAAGAAGAGCGACGACTTGCATATGTTGGCTTAACTCGCGCAGAGAAGCGCCTCTATATTTCACGCGCCGAATATCGATTGACTTTCGGAACCCCGAAGTACAACCCAGCATCTCGCTTCCTTGATGAGATTCCATCAGAACTTATCGAATGGCAGAATGAAGGTCGCTCTACCTTTACAACATCATCAGCGGTTCGAAAGTCTCGCCTTCCATCTGGACCGCCGCCTCGCGCAACTGGAAAGAAATCAACGGCGATGGTGCTTGAAGTTGGTCAACGTGTGTCTCATGACACTTTCGGCCTCGGAACAGTGGTGGCCCTTGCAGGTGAAGGTGATAAGTCAGAGGCGACTATCAACTTTGGCGCCTACGGAGATAAGCGCCTGTTGCTTCGCTACGCCCCTGTAACGGCTCTATAAATTAGGACTTAAGATTGGGCTCTAGCCTCACTTCTTACGCCGATCCCATCTAAAGGAGCCCATCAGTGGATCTCTACGAATACCAAGCCCGCGATCTCTTTGAGAAGCATTCCGTTCCGGTACTACTAGGAGCAGTTGCAACAACAGCAGATCAAGCACACGATGCAGCAGCAAAGATGGGCGGCAAGGTTGTCGTTAAGGCACAGGTAAAGGTCGGCGGTCGCGGTAAGGCAGGCGGCGTAAAGCTTGCAGTTGATGCTCTGGATGCAAAAGAAAAGTCAGCTGCGATTCTTGGAATGGATATCAAGGGCCACACTGTTCATAAAGTGATGATTGCCCAAGCTGCTCCAATCGAATCTGAATATTACGTTTCAATTTTGCTCGATCGCTCTAACCGCACATTCCTTGTCATGGCATCTGTTGCCGGTGGAATGGATATTGAAGAAGTTGCACATACAGCGCCAGAGAAGTTGGCGAAGGTTCCGGTAAGCGCTGTCGATGGAATCTCAACTGCGAAGGCGAAAGAGATTGTTGCTCAAGCACAGTTCCCCGCAGATGTCGCAGATCAAGTTGCAGATGTATTGGTCAAGCTATGGGAGACCTTCCAATCAGAAGATGCAACTCTTGTAGAAGTTAATCCACTTGTTAAGACTGAAGATGGTCGCATCGTTGCACTCGACGGAAAAGTTACCCTCGATGAGAATGCAGATTTCCGCCAGCCAAGCCATGAAGCTCTTGTCGATCACGACACTGCCAATGCACTTGAAGCTGCAGCGAAGGAAAAGGGCCTTAACTATGTAAAGCTCGATAACGGTCAGGTCGGAATCATCGGAAATGGTGCAGGACTTGTGATGTCGACTCTCGATGTCGTTGCTTATGCCGGCGAAAAGTTTGGTGGCATGCGCCCCGCAAACTTCCTCGATATCGGAGGCGGTGCATCTGCTCAAGTTATGGCTGATGGACTCTCAATCATTCTCGGCGATCCAGATGTAAAGAGCGTATTTGTTAACGTATTCGGTGGAATCACTGCATGTGATGCAGTTGCAAACGGAATCGTGCAAGCGCTTGAACTTCTTGGCTCTAAGGCAACTAAGCCAATCGTCGTTCGCCTCGATGGAAATAATGTTCTCGAAGGTCGCGCAATTCTTAACGCAGCCAACCACCCATTGGTTGCGCAGGCTGAAACTATGGATGGAGCAGCATCACGCGCTGCAGAATTGGCGGCAAAGTAATGTCAATCTTTATAAATTCTTCGAGCAAGATCATCGTTCAGGGCATGACTGGTTCAGAAGGTACAAAGCACACTCGTCGCATGCTCGCCTCAGGCAGCAAAGTTGTCGGCGGAGTGACACCAGGCAAGGGCGGACAGAGCGTCGATATCGATGGAACAACTCTTCCAGTCTTCAATACTGTTGCAGAGGCAATGGCTGCAACTGGTGCAAATGTTTCAGTAGTTTTCGTTCCACCAAAGTTTGCAAAGGCTGCGGTTATCGATGCAATCGATGCAAAGATGCCATTAGTTGTCGTTATCACCGAAGGAATTCCAGTTCATGACTCTGCATACTTCTATGCGTACTCATTGAAGGCCGGAACAACACAGATCATCGGACCTAACTGCCCAGGACTTATCAGTCCAGAGCAATCAAATGTCGGAATCATTCCTGCAGATATCACTAAGCGCGGACCAATCGGACTGGTTTCTAAGTCTGGAACACTGACTTACCAGATGATGTACGAACTTCGCGATATCGGTTTCTCGACTGCAGTTGGTATTGGTGGAGACCCAGTAATCGGTACAACGCATATCGATTGCCTCCGTGCTTTCCAAGATGATCCTGATACAACAGCAATCGTCATGATTGGTGAAATTGGCGGAGATGCTGAAGAACGTGCAGCTGCATTTATCTCTGAGTACGTAACCAAGCCCGTTGTTGGTTACGTTGCAGGATTTACAGCACCTGAGGGAAAGACAATGGGCCACGCAGGTGCAATCGTCTCTGGTTCTTCAGGAACAGCTCAGGCGAAGAAAGATGCACTAGAAGCTGCAGGAGTAAAGGTTGGACAGACACCGAGCGAAACTGCGCAATTGATGCGCGACATCCTAGGTCGTTAATTCCACGATGCAACGCGTCCTGTCGGTCTCGTTGTCTCATGCGCTTCGCAGCGCAGCTTTCCTGATTCTTCCATTCTCATTTATTGCATTGATTGCATGGGCGACGGCCGGAAGTGCAAGCGGAAGTACTACAGATCCAATTCGCGGAGCAATTTGGATTTGGTTGGGCGCGCATCACATCCCATTTCAATTAGCGCTGCCGCCAACAGGCATCGCTGGCTATCTTTCATATCTTCCAATTGGCGCAGTATTTCTTCCGTTTTTTGTTATCCGAACATCATTTATTCGCGCCTTGGATCGCCTCAAGGGTGATTATCACGATCTCAATAGCGTTCGCCTTACATTTTCAATCTTCTACACCCTCATTGGCACAGGCTTGGCTTTTGCAAGTAGATCCGAGTCAATATCTCCGCAATGGTATTTGGCTCCCATCTTCACATTCTTTATCGCCCTCTTTGCAACGATGACTGCAGGAGTGCGCATCGCACCTTCACGAACTCTTCGAATTGCATCCAGATTGCTGGCAATAATTTTAGGAACTTCCTTAATTGCAGTATCTATTCTTATCTGGCTCAACTTTGGGCAGATAAAGAACATCACAATTTCATTGCAGCCAGGTATATTCGGTGGAGTACTACTTCTCTTTCTCAATATCCTCTATCTACCTAACGCCGCGATTGCACTCGCTGCATATTTCTCAGGAACTGGGTTAGCTGTCGGCGCCGGCACCATCGTCTCCCCTTGGTGGCATGAACTCGGTCAGATACCCGCTCTTCCATTACTGGGAATTTTGCCTGTTGATAGGCAGCCACTTGCACTCTTTGGAATCGCATTCTTTGTCGCCATTGGGGCGCTCCTTGCGTATCTCGCGAGTGGCTTTGAATTAGTAAGTTATATCCAAACTTTCATCTTTGTAATTCTTGGCCTCACACTTCTGGCTTATTTAGGAAGCGGATCTCTGATTACCGCCGAGATGGGCGCAGTTGGCGTCTCGATCTGGAAGTTTGCGATATCGATCTTCATCGAGCTAGGTATCGGATTCTTACTTGCATCATTAATTCTCAATAAGTTGACGGAGAAGAACCGTGGCTGACCGTAAAGCCATCCGCCGCGCACTTGTTAGCGTCTATGAAAAAGATCGATTGCTTGAACTAGGACGCGCACTTCACCAGGCAAAGATTGAAATCTTCTCAACTGGCGCGACTGCAGAGACGCTACGGGCAGAGGGAATTCCAGTAATTGAAGTGAGCACCTACACAGGATTTCCTGAAATCTTGGGTGGGCGCGTAAAGACTCTGCATCCAAAGATTCACTCTGGAATCTTGGCCGATCAAAGTAACCCGGAACACCTTAAAGAGATTGCCCAGTTTGATATCGAGCCTTTTGATTTAGTAGTAATTAACCTTTATCCATTTGCATCCACCCTTGCATCAGGAGCTGAATATGCCGAATGTATTGAGCAAATTGATATCGGCGGGCCTTCGATGTTACGCGCAGCGGCGAAGAATCATTCATCAGTTGCAGTTCTCTCTGATCAATCTCAATACGACCAGTTAATAGATTCGATTAAAGCAGGTGGATTTACAGATCAGGAGCGCAAAGTTCTAGCGCTCCAAGCATTTCGCACAACATCAGAGTATGACCTCACTATTGCCAGCTGGCTTGGTTCCACAATGGGTACCGATGCAGAATCACTCGATTGGCTAGGAATGATTTGGAAACGCGAAAAGTCTCTTCGTTATGGAGAAAATCCCCACCAGAAAGCTGCAATCTATCGAGGCGGTCCTTCAGGGATTGTTACCGCTGAACAATTGCATGGCAAGGAAATGTCCTTTAACAATTACACAGATGCAGATGCCGCATGGCGCTCTGTTCTCGATCACCCAGAACCTTGCGTTGCAATCATTAAACATGCAAATCCTTGTGGAATTGCAATCGGTGTTGATATTGCAGATGCATACGCCAAGGCTCATTTGTGTGATCCGGTATCGGCTTTTGGAAGCGTAGTTGCAGCTAATCGCAAAGTGAGCGTTGCTATGGCAGAACAACTCGCACAGGTATTTACTGAAGTAGTTGTAGCACCGGATTACGAAGCTGAAGCTCTGGCTATCCTGAGTCGTAAACCATCTATTCGAATTCTTACCTGCTCACAAAGCCAAATTGCTCCCTTAGAACTTCGCCCAGTATCAGGCGGCGTATTAGTTCAGGAGACAGATCTCATTAATGCAGAAGGTGATAATCCAAAGAATTGGAAGCAAGTATCTGGAGAAACTATTTCCCAAGAGTTACTTAATGATCTTGCATTTGCATGGCGTTCAGTTCGTGCGGTCAAGAGCAATGCGATTGTTTTAGCAAAAGATGGAGCATCGATCGGAATCGGCATGGGACAAGTTAACCGAGTCGATTGTGCAAAGTCGGCGGTGGATCATGCTGGAGATCGATCTTCCAGAAGTGTCGCCGCATCTGATGCCTTCTTCCCATTTGCTGACGGCCTAGAAATTCTCACCGCTGCCGGAGTTTCGGCGATAGTTCAGCCTGGTGGAAGCGTGCGAGATGAGGAAGTTATCGCTGCTGCGCAGAGGGCAGGCGTTGCGATGTTCTTTACGGGTACTCGACATTTCTCACACGCATAACCCAGCGATTAAGATAGCCGCATGAGCGCGACGATTATGGATGGAAGAGCACTGGCTGCATCCATTAAGAGCGATCTCGCAATTCGTACAGCAGCACTTAAGGGTCGCGGAATCACACCCGGCCTCGGGACAGTATTAGTCGGAGATGATGCAGGTTCTCACTCTTACGTGGCAGGAAAACACCGTGACTGCGAAGAAGTTGGAATCAATTCGATTCGTATCGATCTGCCTTCAAATGCAACACAGGCTGATGTATTGGCAGCGATTAAGGATCTCAACGCAGCAAAAGAGTGCACTGGGTATATCGTGCAACTTCCTCTTCCAAAGTCAATTGATACTCAAGTAATTCTTGAAGCGATTGACCCTGATAAAGATGCCGATGGCCTCCATCCCGTGAACCTTGGAAGACTAGTTGCCGGATATTCAGGACCACTACCTTGCACGCCACGAGGAATCGTTGAATTAATTTGCCACTACAAGATTCCGCTGTCAGGTGCAGATGTTGTTGTTATTGGACGAGGACTCACAGTCGGGCGTCCATTAGGCCTTCTACTGACACGTAAGCAAGAGAATGCGACAGTAACGCTGACACATACCGGTACAAAAGATTTAGCTGCACATACCAAGCGCGCAGATATCGTTATTGCGGCAATCGGTCAGGCACATTTCCTCACAGCTGAAATGGTTAAGCTCGGAGCCACAATTCTCGATGTCGGAATTTCGCGTACTGCAGCTGGACTTCTCGGAGATGTGGATCCATCAGTTATGAACGTTGCATCATTCGTTGCACCAATGCCTGGGGGAGTCGGACCAATGACCCGTGCAATGCTCTTGATGAATGTGGTTGATGCATGCGAGAGATAACCGCACTACAACTGCGCATTGCATACATTCTTATCGCACTCGGTGTGCTCGCCGGAATCCTTGGCTTCGTCCGTACCGGGGCGCTACTCATCTCACTCGGAACTGGCGCAATCGCACTGGCGCAGTGGGGCAAACGTAGATTTGAGCGTTATCTCCCTTTGGCGATAGCGGTCGTACTCTTTGGGCTGGCTATTGCTCTGCCTAAGGGGTTGTAGAGTTCTCTCGATATCAAGATAAAGCCACTTTGAAGTCAACGAATAAGGGATAGCCATGGCAAAGAAAGTCACCGTTGTAGGTGCAGGTTTCTACGGTTCAACAACAGCTCTTCGACTCGCTGAATACAACATCTTTGATGAAGTTGTTCTCACAGATATTCTCGAAGGAAAGCCTGAAGGTTTAGCGCTCGATATGAATCAATCGCGCTCGATTGAAGGATTCGAAAGTAAAATTACTGGTGCAACAACAACTCCAGAAGGCGCTGGCTATGAAAAGACAGCTAACTCTGATGTCGTTGTAATCACTGCTGGACTTCCACGTAAGCCAGGTATGAGCCGCATGGATCTCATCGGAGTAAATGCCGGAATCGTCCGTGGCGTTGCAGAAAATATTGCTAAGCACTCACCGAATGCAGTCATTATCGTGGTCTCAAACCCACTCGATGAGATGACAGCTCTTGCTCAGATCGCAACTAACTTTCCAAAGAATCGCGTAATGGGTCAGGCAGGAATGCTCGACACAGCACGCTTTACAAACTTTGTCGCTGAAAAACTCGGAGTTCCGGTTTCCTCTGTAAAGACTCTCACTCTTGGTTCACATGGAGACACCATGGTTCCAGTTCCAAGTCGTTGCACAGTCAATGGCACCCCACTCTCTGAGAAGTTATCTCAGACAGAGATTGATGAACTCGTTGATCGCACTCGCAATGGTGGCGCTGAAGTTGTAGCGCTTCTCAAAACAGGTTCTGCCTATTACGCACCATCTGCGGCAGCTGCTCGCATGGCCAAGGCTGTCATTGAAGATTCAGGTGAAGTAATGCCTGTCTGTGCTTGGGTCGATGGCGAGTATGGAATTTCTGGCGTTTATCTCGGCGTAGAAGCAGAGATTGGTAAGAGCGGAATCCGCAAAGTTGTCGAGAGTGCGCTGACAGATTCAGAGGTTGCATCCCTTAAGGAAGCAGCAGAAGCAGTTCGCGCCAAGCAAGCAGATGTAAAGGATATGTAAAGATGAATAAAATCAAAGTTGAAGGAACAGTTGTAGAGCTCGATGGCGATGAGATGACACGCATCATGTGGCAGTTCATTAAGGATTCCTTGATCCTGCCTTACCTCGATGTAAATCTCGAGTACTACGACCTCGGTATGGAACACCGCGATGCAACTGATGATCAGGTCACCATTGATTCAGCTCGTGCGATTCAGAAGCATGGCGTTGGAATCAAGTGCGCAACCATTACTCCTGATGAGGCTCGCGTTGAAGAGTTTGGCCTTAAGAAGATGTGGAAGTCTCCAAACGGAACAATCCGCAACATTCTTGGTGGCGTCATATTCCGCGAGCCAATCATTATCAGCAACGTTCCACGCCTAGTTCCACACTGGACTAAGCCGATCGTTATTGGTCGTCACGCATTTGGTGATCAGTACAAAGCAACTGATTTCAAGGTTCCTAGCAAGGGCAAGCTCACGATCTCATTCGTACCAGAAGATGGATCTGAGCCAATTACTCAAGAAGTTTATGATTTTCAATCATCAGGCGTTGCACTAGCAATGTACAACGTTGATGACTCAATCCGCGACTTTGCTCGCGCATCTTTGAATTACGGACTTCTTCGCAAGTTCCCTGTATATCTTTCAACAAAGAACACGATACTTAAGGCATATGACGGTCGCTTTAAAGATATCTTCGAAGAGATCTACCAAGCAGAGTTCAAGACACAATTTGATGCTGCAGGAATTTGGTACGAGCATCGCCTCATCGATGACATGGTTGCTATGTCACTTCGCATGGAAGGTGGATATGTCTGGGCATGTAAGAACTACGACGGAGATGTTCAATCAGATACCGTCGCACAGGGTTACGGTTCACTCGGACTTATGACATCTGTACTCATGACACCAGATGGAAAGGTCTGCGAATCAGAGGCTGCTCACGGAACCGTGACTCGCCACTATCGCGATCACCAAGCAGGTAAAGAGACTTCAACAAACCCAATTGCATCTATTTTTGCTTGGACACAGGGCCTTGCCCACCGTGCAAAGCTTGATAACAATCCAGAGCTTGCCAAGTTCACAGCAACTCTCGAGCGAGTCTGTATCGAGACTGTTGAACAAGGAAAGATGACAAAGGACCTCGCGCTATTGATTTCTAAGGATGCTCCGTACCAAACAACTCAGCAGTTCCTTAATTCAATTGACGAAAACCTTAAGAAGGCAATGGCTTAAATGCCCCTTAACCAGAACAGCGGTGCAATCGCACTTGTAGGTTCTGGTGAATATTCACTGCCGATGCAGGAGCTGGAAACACAGCTTCTGCATCGTGCTATTTCACGGGGGAAGAAAAATACATTTGTACAGATTCCCACTGCTTCATCTCATGAAGGTGATGCCAGTCGCGAAAAGTGGAAGCGTTTAGGGCAAGAACAATCAGATCGCATTGGTAGCGAATGTATCTACCTGCCGATTCACGAGCACATTGACGCATTTAATCCAGAGTTCGTAGATCTCATCACTGGCGCTGGACTTATCTACTTCTCTGGGGGAGACCCACATCGCGTTGCCGAGATCTATATGGATTCGCCGGTCTGGGAAGCGATAGTCAATGAATGGCAGAGCGGAACTTCACTTGCTGGATGTTCTGCAGGAGCGATGGCATTTGGCGGAACAATCATGGGAATCCGAAAATCTAACCACAGTCCAGGACTTCAACTACTTCCAGATATTGAGGTCATTCCTCATTACGACAAGATGCTCGGCTGGCTTCCTGATCGCGTGACATCTTTTATTCTCCGTTCTGACTCGGATTCTGTATTGCTTGGAATCGATGAAAATACTGCGCTGGTTTTAACAGATCGCTGGAGAAAGTTCGGTCGCGGAAAAGTCCATCTTCTGCGAGGGCACTTAGATATTTCAGAGTAGATATTTCAGAGTAAAAAACCCGCTTCACAAATGTGAAGCGGGTTTTTTAATAAGTACCTTTAGTTGATTCGAACACCTGTCGTTGAATCAAAGAGGTGGACGGCACCTGGAAGGTTTGAGACTGTAACTGTCTGGCCCGCCTTTGGTGGATTCTTTGGATCCCAGCGAACAATTACTTGCGCACCTTCGTCGACAACGTTCGAGAAGCTGACATTTGTATCTGCAGGCTTTCCATAGACATATGCATCTGAACCAAGTTCTTCAACGACTTCAACAAGAACGTGGAATCCCTTATCGGCAGGCGCCCAACCTTCTGGACGGATACCTACCGTTACAGATGAACCTGCAGAGGCAGGAACATCGATATTGAGATCGCCAAGCTGTGCCTTACCGCCTGATACAGGAGCTACAAGGAGGTTCATTGCTGGGGATCCGATAAATCCTGCAACGAATGCATTAGCTGGCTTATCGTAGAGATTGCGAGGCGTATCTACTTGCTGAAGTAGACCGTCCTTGAGAACTGCAACGCGATCTCCCATTGTCATCGCTTCAACCTGATCGTGGGTTACATAAACAGTTGTAATTCCAAGGCGACGCTGTAGCGCTGCGATTTGTGTACGAGTTGCAACGCGCAACTTCGCATCAAGGTTAGAGAGCGGTTCATCCATCAAGAAGACCTGTGGTTCGCGAACAATTGCGCGACCCATTGCAACGCGCTGGCGTTGTCCACCTGAGAGAGCCTTTGGCTTACGCTCTAAATATGGTTCGAGATCGAGAAGCTTTGCCGCTTCGCGTACTCGCTTATCGCGCTCTGCCTTATCAATACCGGCGATCTTAAGAGCGAAGCCCATATTTTCTGCAACGGTCATATGTGGGTAGAGCGCGTATGACTGGAAGACCATCGCAATATCGCGATCCTTTGGAGCGACATTTGTAACGTCGCGATCTCCAATAAGGATTCTTCCGCCATCGATTTCTTCGAGACCAGCAAGCATGCGAAGAGAGGTTGACTTTCCGCATCCTGAAGGTCCAACAAGAACTAGGAATTCACCATCTGCGACGGTGAGGTTGAGCTTATCTACAGCTGGAACTGTTGTTCCGGGATAGATACGTGATGCATTTTCAAATACGACTGATGCCATTTTTTCACTTTCCTTATCCGGGCAGGTACGTGCCCGACGATCCGAGGAGTAAGGTGCCAGCCGGTTGGCGGGCGTGGCCAAGGGTATGTCACGCCAAGGCTTACTGTGAAGTTCGCCTCGGCAACATATTCGGTAGACTTTGAGCATTATGGACAGTCACCCCAGCGGTTCCCTCCTTTCAGCAATCCTTCTCGTAACATCCCTCATTCTCGTAGGCGCACTCTTTGTCGCTGCAGAAATTGCTCTCATCTCTCTTCGCGAAAGCCAGATCAAACAGATGGCTACACGCGGTAAGGCGGGCATGCGCGTTGCAGCCCTTGCGAGTAATCCCAATCGATTGCTTGCAGCGCTTCAGGTTGGCGTCACAGTTACAGGTTTTCTCTCTGCAGCCTTAGGTGCCGAAAAACTTGGAGATTATGTAATTCCATGGCTTGAAGATTTGGGCCTAGATACAAGTGCTGCAACTACAACTTCGCTTATTGGAGTGACACTTGTAATCGCGTATTTCTCGCTCGTCTTTGGCGAACTTGTTCCGAAGAGATTAGCTCTATTCCGCACTGAACAGATTGCGCTCGCATCTGCAGGTGTTATTGGCGTTCTCTCAAATATGTTTAGACCAGTTATCTGGTTACTTTCACATTCAACAAATATTGTCCTGCGTCTACTTGGCATAGATCCAAAAGAGCAGCGCGCACAGATTTCTGAAGAAGAGCTCCTTGATCTAGTTGCAGGCCACGCCGCACTTACTGATGAAGAGCGCGATATTGTTGAAGAAGTCTTCAATGCCTCAGAGCGTCAAGTGCATGAAGTAATGGTTCCACGTACCGAAGTAGATTTCATGGATGCATCTCTTACTGTAGGTAAGGCAATCGCACTTGCGATTGAAAAGGCACACTCTCGCTACCCTGTAGTTCGCGGTTCTTCAGATGAAGTCATCGGATTTATCCATGTTCGAGATTTGCTCGATACTTCACTTGCAACTTCTAATGCGAAGATTCAAGAGCTTGCCCGAAACATTATGTATCTACCCGGCACTAAGGGAATTTTGCCTGCCCTCACCGAAATGCGTAAGCAACGTCAGCACCTTGCGATAGTGCTTGATGAATACGGCGGCACAGATGGAATCGTTACCCTGGAAGATCTTGTAGAAACCCTTATTGGAGATATTCGCGATGAATACGACTCAGATGAGAAAGAGGTCTCTGAAGAATCTCGCACGGGTGATTTCGAGATCGATGGCCTCATCTCACTTGAAGATCTCAGCGAAGAGACCGGAATTGAATTACCCGAAGGTCCATACGAGACTGCGAGTGGCTTCGTTATGCATTATTTAGGGCGAATTCCAGTGGAGCACGACATTGTCGGTGTTAATGGAGTACGAATCACTGTGATTTCCATGGAAGGTAAGCGCGCAGGACGTCTTTTAATCTCCCGTAACTACTAAGGCGTGCGAGAATTCCACCTATGAAGCGCGTCTTATCAGGAATTCAACCAACAAGTGATTCCTTCCACCTTGGTAATTACCTAGGCGCAGTCAAGCAATGGGTTGAACTTCAAGATGGACACGATGCCTTTTACTGCATCGTAGATCTACATGCGCTCACCGTCGAAACAGATCCTGCACTTCTTCGTAAGCGCACTCTGGCATCAGCGGCACAACTTCTGGCGCTTGGAATTTCGCCAGAAAAGTCCACTCTTTTTATTCAATCCCAGGTCCCACAACACAATCAATTAGGTTGGATCATGGAGTGCCTAACTGGCTTCGGTGAAGCAAGCCGCATGACCCAATTCAAAGATAAATCTTCAAAGAGTGGCGCTGATTCTTCACGCGTTGCGCTCTTTACTTATCCAATGTTGCAAGCGGCCGATATCTTGCTCTACCAAGCAGATTTAGTTCCTGTTGGAGAAGATCAGAGACAGCATATTGAGCTCACTCGTGACCTTGCTGGGCGATTTAATTCACGATATGGACAGACCTTCCAAGCGCCTCAAGCTTTTATTCTAAAGACCGCTGCAAAGATAAATGATATTCAAGACCCAACAGCAAAGATGAGTAAGTCATCCGGTGCTGTCGCTGGCGTCATTGAAATTATGGATACACCTGAAGCAAACCTGAAGAAGATTAAGAGCGCGGTTACCGATGCTGGGCGCGAGATTAAATTCGATATGGTTGAGAAACCTGGAATTAGCAACCTTCTAACGATTCATTCAGCTCTCTCTGGTCAGAGTATCGAATCCCTTGAGAAAGACTTTGAAGGAAAAGGTTACGGCGACTTCAAATCTGCTGTTGCAGAAGTTGTAGTTGAATATCTGCGTCCAATCCGCGAAAAAGCGCTTGAGCTATTGCAAGATGAATCTCATTTGTTGCAGATACTTCATCAGGGTTCTGAGAAGGCTCGCTTAGTAGCAGAGAAGACACTCTCATCTACCTATGAGAAATTAGGCGTAGTGCGATAATGAAGTTCAGAGCACTTCTCGCCGCAATTCTCCTTACAGGACTCATTTCGCCAATGCCGGCATCTGCGGCAGATCTCAACACTGGCGTTGCTTATGACATCGGTGGCCGAGGTGATCGTTCTTTCAATGATGCTGCAGCAGCAGGGTTGATTCGAGCGCTCAAAGAATTCGACTTTAATCTTGAGGCAGTTGTTACCGATGGCACCACCTCCGATAGAGAGAAGAGGGTCCGCTATCTCATCTCTAAGAACTGTAACCCCATCATCACTATTGGATCGGGATATGCCCCAATCCTGCAGACGCTCGCTTTCGAATTTCCGAATGTAGATTTTGCAATCGTTAATGATGCGACAGTAGCCGCACCGAATGTGACCTCGATCGTCTTTGCCGATACACAAGGCGCATATCTGGCTGGCTTCAGTGCCGCTCAGATTTCGAAATCGGGAAAAGTCGCAATGATTGGAGATCCGAAACAAGCAGATCTCTATAAGAGCGGGTTTCAAGCTGGAGTAATTGCTAGCAAGAAGAAAGTTGTACCTGTCGTTAAGTACGTTTCAGGATCATTTTCACTCGGAACCTCTCAAGTTATTGCTGCTGGGGCTGACGTTATTTTCCTAACGACTCAAGGTTCAAACGCAGAAGTATTTAAGGTGATTGTTGCCAATAACGCTAAGAAAAAAGCAGAAATCACCACTCTCATAAATGTTGAACCTGACCAATATTTAACGGTCACAAAGGAAACGAAGAAATTTCTCGCAGCATCGGTAGTTAAACGCGTGGATAAGGCAATCTTTGATTACCTAAAGAAAGAAGCTGCAGGAAACCGAAACTCTGAATTCCTAGATGAAGCAGCTGGGATTTATGGCTACCGCTATGGCATTACAGGCGGGGGAATTGAATTCACTATTCGCTCTAAGGATCTCCTCAGTAAAAGTGAATTAATCAATGCGGCAGCAGTCAATGCGGAGAAAATCCCAGCCTAATTCTCAACTGTAACTTGAGAGTTTTCCTAAACGTTACAAGCCACACAAGGGCGAAACGCTCTTCCTTTTCATGATTTTGAGCGCGAACTACTAGGCTCACCTCACCGGCAACAATTATTCATTCCTTGGAGGAACCTTGAAGAACACACATAAGTTTGTAGCAGTTCTTGCTGCTGCAGCTCTTGCATTTAGCATTTCAGCTCCAGCAGCAAATGCAGCTGGAACAAAAGCTTGTCTTGCACTTGATACTGGTGGAGTAGATGACAAGTCATTTAACGCATCATCATGGGCAGGCGCACAGGCTGCTGCAAAGGCAAACTCAGCGATTACAGTTGAGTATCTACCAGCAGCATCATCTTCAGAATTTAAGCCAAACATCAAGAAGTTCGTAGATAACGGTTGCGACATCATCATCGGTGTTGGATTCATTATCAGCAGCGCAATCGTTGAGTCTGCAAAGGCAAACCCAAAGATCAAGTACGCAGTAGTTGACGATGCAGGCCTTGATGGATTCCCTGGTGTCGCTGTTGCAAACGTTAAGGGTCTTACATACGCAACAGATGAGGCAGCATTTATGGCTGGGTACCTTGCAGCTGGTGTTACAAAGACAGGTAAGGTCGCAACATACGGTGGAGCTCCATACCCAACAGTTACTATCTTCATGGATGGTTTTGCTAACGGTGTAGCGCACTACAACAAGCTCAAGGGCAAGAAGGTTGAAGTTCTTGGTTGGGATCCTGCAAAGAAGACTGGTGAATTCATCGGAGACTTCTCAAACACAGCTAAGGCACTTCAGACATCAAAGAACTTCGAGCAGGCTGGCGCAGATATCATCCTTCCTGTAGCAGGTGGACTTGGTGCCGTCACAGCTCAGAACTCACTTACAAGCAAGAAGTCAAAGGTTATTTGGGTAGATACAGATGGATTCGTATCAGCTAACAAGTACCGCAAAGTCCTTCTTACTTCAGTTATGAAGGGTCTTGGCGCATCAGTTAAGTCTGTCATCAACGACGTTCATAACAACAAGTTCACAAATACTGCTTATGTCGGAACACTCAAGAACGGTGGCACAAAGATTGCTCCGTATCATGATTTGATCCGTCAAGTTCCAGCTGCACTTCGTACAGAAGTTTCAAAGCTCGGAACAAGCATCAAGAGAGGTAAGGTTTCAGTTAAGTAATTAACTAATTCGCCTTAAGAAAACGGAGCCAGTGATATGACTGGCTCCGTTTTCTTTTCCTAATACTTTGTAATTACTCGGCTAAACGAGTAGATTTATGCACATGTCCCTTGAATTGCGCGGCATCACAAAGAGTTTCGGCTCCTTCATTGCAAATGACTCTATCGATTTTGCTGTAGCGAGCGGTGAAATTCATGCAATTCTTGGCGAGAACGGTGCTGGAAAATCTACCTTGATGAATGTTGTCTACGGACTTCTTCAACCTGATAGCGGAACAATCTCTGTAAATGGCAAAGAGATTTCCATCAACTCTCCGCTTGATGCACTTGAAGCTGGAATCGGAATGGTTCATCAGCACTTCATGTTGATTCCTGTTTTTTCTGTTGTGGAAAATATCGTGCTTGGAAACGAGAAGTCGAATAAGGCGCATTTGCTTAGCCTCGACGCTGCTCGAGAAGAGATTCGTCGAATCTCCAATGAGTTTAACTTTCAGGTTGATCCAGATGCACTTGTAGAAGATTTGCCCGTTGGAATCCAGCAGCGCGTTGAGATTATTCGCGCATTGATCTACGACGCCCAGGTACTCATTCTCGATGAACCAACGGCTGTGCTGACGCCGCAAGAGACAGATGAGCTACTTCGAAATCTTAAGAAGTTACGTGACTCAGGGCGATCCATTGTCTTTATTAGCCATAAACTCCGTGAAGTTAAAGCTATCGCCGACAAGATAACCATTATTCGCCGCGGCAAGGTTGTCGGAACTGCATCACCAACGGCATCGCAAGAGGAACTCGCCAGTTTGATGGTCGGTCGCGAGGTAGATCTAAAGGTTGATAAGAGCGCTCAAAAGACGGGCGAGGCAGTTGTTGTAGTTAAAAATTTCTCTCAACTCAATCACTATGGACGACCAATAGTTGATGATGTGACATTTGAAGTAAAAGCCGGTGAGATTCTCGCAATTGCTGGAGTTCAGGGCAATGGCCAATCTGAGCTCGCTGAATCTTTCCTTGGCCTTCAAGAGGCGACCAGAGGCTCGATCACCGTAGCCGGGCATGATGTTCTAAGAAGCTCGGTACTTGAAAATCTCCGCTCTGGAATTGCATATATTCCTGAAGACCGCGAGAAAGATGGGCTCATCTCAAGTTTTTCAATCGCTGAGAACTTAATTTTAGATATTCACCAAAATAAACCCTTTAGCTCGGGCGGTCTCTACTTCCCTGAGAAAGTCGATGAAAATGCAGATGCTCGAGTAAGTGAATTTGATATTCGCACTCAGAGTATTTATGACACCGCATCCTCACTTTCGGGCGGCAATAAGCAGAAAGTTGTCATCGCACGTGAACTATCTCGCCCCGTAAATTTAGTCATTGCATGTCAACCAACTCGAGGATTAGATGTTGGATCAATTGAGTTCGTTCATAAACGACTTGTTGAAGAGCGCGATCAAGGGCGAGCAGTAATCGTCTTTAGTACCGAGCTCGATGAAGTCTTTGCCCTGGCAGATCGCATTGCAATCATGTTCAAAGGTCGCATCATCGCCATAGTTCCTGCGACCGAGAGTCGAGAGAATATTGGCCTCTACATGGCAGGCCTAACCCCAGGAGGCTCTTCACATGCTTAAGAAGTTATTACGTAAATCGGTAATGCCTTTCTTGGCATTTGTGCTTGCACTTATCATCGGTGGCATAGTTATTGGTCTTACGGATAGCCGCGTAAATTCAAAGATCTCTCAGCCGGGGGAATTTTTAAAGGCACTTCTCTCAACCGTGGGAAATGCTTATCTATCGTTGTTTCAGGGCGCTATCTACGATCCTAATCTCGCCGAAGGAGAAGGATTCGTACGTGGCTTCTATCCATTTACGGAGACCCTCTTGGCCGCCGCTCCTCTCATTCTCTGTGGATTAGCTGTAGCAGTCGCATTTAAATCTGGTTTATTCAACATTGGTGCGCAAGGACAATTTATTTTCGGCGCAATCGGAGCATCTTTCATCGGCTTTAGATATGACCTGCCAGTAGGAATTCATATTCTCGCAGCAATCGCATTCGGAGTTGTTCTTGCAGGCTTGTGGGGCGGCATAGCTGGCGTACTAAAAGCAAAGACTGGCGCACATGAAGTCATCGTGACAATCATGATGAATTACATAGCCGCCCGTTTCATCCTCTGGATACTCGGACAGCCTTCTTTCCTACGTCCCGGTCGTATTGATCCGCTTGCCCCACCCGTGAAGGAGTCATCACGCCTTCCATTGCTCTTTGGTGACCAGTATCGAGTCAATATCGGCTTCATTCTGGCCTTAGCAATTGCAGTTCTTGTCTACTTCATACTCAACCGCACAACTCTTGGATTTAGATTCCGAGCAGTTGGTGCGAATTCAACAGCTGCCCGCACCGCTGGAATTTCAGTTGGTGCAACAACAATTGCTGCAATGGTCTTTTCGGGAGCCCTTGCCGGTGCAGGCGGGGCGATACACGTCCTAGGAAATCAATTTGAACTCACAACAGATATCGCGGGATCTTTTGGCTTCGATGCAATCACCGTGGCACTTCTAGGTCAAGGAAATCCCATCGGCGTAGTACTCGCCTCAATTCTCTTTGCGGCTCTACGAGTTGGCGGCGTGACTATGCAAGCCAATGTTCAAG
Organism: Actinomycetes bacterium; assembly: GCA_041303615.1. Lineage (GTDB taxonomy): Bacteria > Actinomycetota > Actinomycetes > Nanopelagicales > Nanopelagicaceae > Planktophila. The sequence goes on along the minus strand of JBFYOX010000002.1, from coordinate 31,505 downwards.
TCCCCATCGAAATTGTCCTCGTGATTCAGGCGCTTGTTGTTCTCTTTATCGCAGCCCCTGGATTGGTAGCGAAAATCTTTAGAGTGCGCAGATTTGAAAAAGTAAACTCACTAGCATCGAAGGGATGGAACGGATGATTTCTCTGGACCACCTCTCAAAGGCGCAGCGCAAGACTGCTCACCGCATCATTTTTCTTAATTTTGCAGCCCTACTTTCATTCATCTTCTTTGCGCTATTGCAGAAAGAAAATCTAACCGTCACTTACAACTTCGTACTGGGAGATGAGTGGGCCTTCCTTAAGGAATGGAAGGTTGGATCAAAGAGTGGCGCAACTGGATTTAGTATCGCCTCAATTTTGCTAAGCGCTGCAGCACTTTACATTTATATTAAGAAGCAGGCTGCGAAGACGCTCGTCGTAGGAGCAACAGTTGCGCTCTTTATGTCTTTCTTAAATTGGGCCTCCGCCGGAGACTACGTCCCATTTACAGGCCTACTTCAGGGCGGACTCATTCTGTCAGTCCCACTTATCTTTGGTGCGTTAGCTGGTGTGGTCTGCGAACGCTCAGGGGTTATCAATATCGCAATTGAGGGTCAGCTTCTTGCTGGAGCTTTTGGGGCGGGAGTAGCAGCATCACTGACCCAAAATATGTGGGTTGGACTCTTCGTCGCTCCAATTGCAGGAGCGCTGATTTCATTAATTCTTGCAACCTTTGCCATTAAATATGCGATTGACCAAGTGATTCTTGGATTCGTGATAAATGTTCTTGTTATCGGTCTAACAACTTTTGCAACTCAACGTGCGCTAACAACGAATCCAGAAGTATGGAATAGCGCTCCCATCTTTAGCCCGATTGCGATTCCATTCCTCTCCAAGATTCCATTAATTGGGCCAATCTTCTTCAATCACACAATCTTGATTTACACCCTGTACGTGATGGTTATCTTCATTCAGATCTCACTCTTTAAGAGCAAATGGGGCTTACGTATGCGCGCAGTTGGCGAGCTACCGGTAGCCGCTGAATCTGTCGGAATCGATGTGAATAAGGTCCGCTTTAGAAATGTACTTATTGCAGGAGCAATCGCTGGTTATGGTGGCGCATTCTTCACGGTGGGATCTGTAGGTTCATTTAGCCGCGAGATGACAGCAGGCATGGGATTTATCGCGCTTGCTGCTCTTATCTTCGGACGCTGGACACCGATGGGAGCAGTTGCAGCAGCCCTAGTCTTTGGATTCGCTGATCAACTTCGAAGCGTGCTCTCAATCTCTGGAACGCCAATTCCTTCAGAATTTATGATGATGGTTCCTTATATTGCAACAATCATCGCCGTCTCAGGTTTCGTTGGAAAAGTTCGTGCACCTGCTGCTGATGGAATCCCATATAAGCGTGGCGGCGGTTCTCACTAATGCAGATTGATTGGGGTTTACTCCGTTCTGAAGCGCTTGGAGCGATGAAGAAAGCTTACGTACCCTATTCAAAATTCCCTGTAGGCGTAGCTGCGCTTGTCGATGATGGCCGCGTTGTAACTGGGTGCAATGTTGAAAATGCAAGCTATGGGCTAACACTCTGTGCTGAATGCGGATTGGTCTCATCTCTGATTGCCTCAGGTGGTGGAAAGCTCATGGCATTTGCTTGCGTTGATATCGCTGGAAATGCTCTGATGCCATGCGGTCGCTGCAGACAACTTCTGCAAGAACACGGAGGATCATCGCTTCAGATGATGACTGATCAAGGCGTAAAGACGCTTGCTGATTTACTTCCTTGGGCCTTTGGACCTGAGGAAATTGAGAATCGACTTTCATGATTGAACCTTTTGCCGCAGTAGAAATCATTGCTGCTAAGCGAGATAGAAATGAACTCAGCGATCTTCAGATCGACTGGGTTGTAGATGCCTACACTCGCGGGGTAGTTGCTGATGAACAAATGTCTGCACTACTCATGGCGATTCTTTTAAATGGGATGAATTCAAGAGAAATTTCGCGCTGGACAAATGCAATGATCAATAGCGGCGAACGAATGGATTGGTCTGCACTTGATCGAAAGACTGCAGATAAGCATTCAACAGGAGGAGTCGGAGACAAGATCACTCTCCCTCTCGCACCTCTAGTCGCCGCGTGTGGTGGAGCGGTACCGCAGCTATCTGGACGCGGACTTGGTCACACCGGTGGAACGCTCGATAAACTCGAATCAATTCCTGGATGGCGCGCATCGCTTACTAATGAAGAAATGTTAAAAGTTTTGCAAGATACAGGCGCAGTAATTTGTGCAGCTGGAGCAGGCCTCGCACCTGCAGATAAAAAGCTCTACGCGCTTAGAGATGTCACTGCAACGGTTGAGGCGATTCCACTTATTGCATCATCAATTATGAGCAAGAAGATTGCTGAAGGAACATCTGCTTTAGTTCTTGATGTAAAGACAGGCAGCGGAGCATTTATGTCTGATCCTAAGAAAGCTGCTGAACTTGCTCGAACAATGGTGCAATTAGGAATTGATGCAGGTGTAAAGACTCGCGCGCTTGTAACAGCGATGGATGTCCCACTTGGGCTCACTGCAGGAAATGCCTTAGAGGTACGTGAATCTGTAGAGGTCCTTGCTGGTGGTGGCCCAGCAGATGTTGTTGAGTTAACCATCTTGCTTGCTCGAGAGATGATTGATGCAGCAGGAATTGTTGGCAAAGATCCAGAGGTTGCGCTCAAAGATGGAAGTGCGATGGATCATTGGCGCCGAATGATTAGCGCTCAAGGCGGAGATCCTGATGCGAAGCTTCCTGTAGCCCGAGAGACTCATGTAGTAAATGCCTCAAACAGTGGAACCATCACAACGATGGATGCAATGAAGGTTGGAGTAAGTGCATGGCGCCTTGGGGCAGGACGCTCCAAGCAGGGCGAGAAGGTGCAGGCGGGGGCTGGAATAGAACTTCACGCAAAGCCGGGGGATTACATCACCGCAGGTGCGCCACTTATGACTTTACATACCGATGAACCAGCACGATTTGAAAGAGCGCTTGAGATTCTTCAAGGCGCTGTCACAATAGTTGAAGGTGGAACGGTCAACCGTCTACCTCTAGTTTTGGAGAGAATTCAAGGATGAGCAATTTAACAAAGAAGCCAACAGAAGATCAGATCAAGCGCTTACCTAAAGCCCTATTGCACGATCATCTCGATGGAGGTCTGCGCCCTCAAACAATCATTGATATCGCACAAGAGATTGGCCACGAACTTCCGACATATGATGCCGCAGAACTTGCTGAGTGGTTTAGAACATCTTGCGATTCAGGTTCTCTCGTTCTCTATCTTGAAACTTTTGCTCATACCGTTGCAGTGATGCAGCGCAAAGAAGATATTGTGCGCGTGGCTCGCGAGTGCGCTGTAGATCTAGCGCGCGACGGAGTCGTTTATGCAGAAGTTCGTATGGCTCCAGAGCTTCTGACCGAGAAGGGACTAACGCTCTCTCAGGTTATCGATGCGATTCTTGAGGGCTTCCGCGCAGGAGAAGCTGAGGCAAAGAGCGAAGGCCGAACAATTCGCATGCAATCACTCCTCTGTGGAATGCGCCAGAATGATTTATCTCAAGAAGTTGCAGAACTTGCTGTCAAGTATCGCGACCTTGGTGTTGTGGGATTTGATATTGCAGGACCAGAAGATGGCTTCCCACCAAGTGATCAATTAGATACCTTCGAATATCTGCGCCGCGAAAATGCTCACTTCACAATTCACGCCGGTGAGGCATATGGACTTCCATCTATCTGGGAAGCGATCCAACTCTGTGGCGCCGAACGTTTAGGTCACGGAGTTCGCATCACTGACGATATCGATTTTAACCATACGCCAGCTCGCCTAGGTCGCCTCTCATCATATGTACGTGATCGACGCGTTCCATTAGAGATGTGTCCCTCATCAAATATTCAGACAGGCGTTGCCGATTCATTTGCCCATCACCCACTTGCAAAGCTTGCAAAGCTGCGTTTTAGAGTCACAATCAATACCGATAACCGCCTTATGTCTGCGACTTCAATGAGCCGCGAGATGACAGAGATGGTTAAGCAATGTGATTGGACCTTCCAGGATTTACAGCGAGTGACCATTAATGCACTTAAAAGCGCCTTCATTCCATTTGAAGAGCGTCTGGCAATTATTGAAAGTATTGTGAAGCCTGGCTACGCAAAGATCTCTGAGGAGTAATTAGATGGCTCATCCAAAGTACACGCTCTCACAGGTTGCAAAGACCATTGATCACGCCCTTCTTCGCCCAGATATGTCTCGTGATGAAGTTGCTGAAGGCTGCGCTATAGCCCTTAAGTACGACGTTGCCTCAGTCTGCTGCAAGCCTGCAGATGTCGCATTTTGCGCCGAAATCTTGCGTGGAAGTGATGTACATGTAGGAACGGTTGTTGGTTTTCCTCACGGAAATTCAGCAACATCGACAAAAGTTTTTGAGACTAAGCAGGTAGTTGCAGATGGAGCAACAGAGATTGATGTCGTGATCAATATCGGATGGCTGAAATCTGGAATGTACGACGAGGTTCGTGATGAAGTAGCTGCCGTTGTCGAAGCCGCCCAGGGCAATCAGGTCAAAGTTATTCTTGAGAATGCTTACCTGACTAAGGAGGAGATTGTTAAGGCTTGCCAGCTATGCGAGGCAGCTGGTGCTGATTATGTAAAGACATCCACGGGTTTTGCTCCAACTGGCGCAATTCTTGAAGATGTTCAGCTCATGCGAGCTTCCGTTTCATCAAAAGTTGAGGTCAAGAGCGCTGGTGGCGTTAAATCTCTCGACATGTTGCTCTCATTTATGGATGCGGGCGTTAAGCGAAGCGGCGCAAGTGGAACTGCTGCAATGCTCGATGAATTTAAAGAGCGCTACGGCGCTTAACCTGCAAGAAATTTCTTGAGAGGTTCACGAAGCTGATCAAGCAGTAAGGCTGAATCAGCTGAATTCTTTGTAATGACTTCCATGTAACACTTCATCTTCGCCTCTGTTCCCGAAGGGCGAATGATGATGCGGATGCCGCCAGATAACCAGATGCGAAGCCCATCTGTTGGCGGCAGGCCATCTTTAGGAGTGGCTAAATCATCAATTGCCTCAACTGTTCGTCCTGCGATATCTGCTGGTGGATTTTTGCGGAGGCCTGCAAGGAGAGCAGTAATCGCACTCATATCGCTGACGCGAATTGAGATCTGCTCAGTCCCATGAAAACCATGACGATCCCAGACATCGTTGAGTAAATCTGAGAGCGTTAAACCATCGCGCTTTAGATCCGTTGCAATCTGAGCTAAGAAAAGTGCTGCAGAGATTCCATCTTTGTCGTTGACGTTCTCTGAATCAACGGCATATCCAATGGCTTCTTCGTAACCGAAGGCTAGATTCTCGATCTTGGCAAGCCACTTAAATCCTGTAAGGACTTCTTGAAAATCAACTCCGTAGTGAGCGCTAATTTTTCGCAAAGCTGATGAAGAGACTACTGAATTTCCAAATGAGCCCTTGGGTTTTGTGCGCGCTATCCACTCGCCGAAGATAATTCCCAGTTCATCTCCGCGGAGCATTCGCCAACCCAGATCGGGATCACAAATCGCAGCGGCGCATCTATCTGCATCGGGATCATTGGCAATTACCAGTTCTGCCCCAAAGTCACGAGCCTTCTGTAGAGCGAGATCAATTGCTCCGGGCTCTTCTGGATTCGGGAATGCAACTGTCGGAAAATCAGGATCTGGTGTGCATTGTTCGTCTACGAGGATGAGCGTTGCAAAACCTGCATGGTTAAAGACACGTTGTACGACTTCTGTACCAACCCCATGCATCGCCGTATAGACAATCTTTAGGTCCCCAGGGCGCGGTGCGAGAGCACTTGTTCGCTTTACATATTCAGTAATGACTTCTTCACCAAGAATTGTCCACTTATTTCCGCGGGGGAGAGATTTAAGGGATGTCACAGAGTCGATATTACGTGCCATAAACTCATCCGTGGGGTTAATGATCTGCGATGATGCGTAATTAATTCCATCAGCGGTAGGCCCGACATAAACCTTGTAGCCATTATCTTGCGGTGGATTGTGGCTAGCTGTGACCATGATGCCGATATCGCAATTCAAAAATTGTGTTGCAAAAGCTAAGACAGGTGTAGGAAGTGGACGCGGAAGGATATAAACCTCCATTCCGGCGCCGCTCATAATTTCCGCTGTCTCTTGTGTGAAATCCTCAGAACCATAACGAGCATCGCGACCCACCACGATTTTAGTCATCCCACGCTCTTTCATATAGTGAGCAATACCAGCTGCAGCGCGACCAACAACGGCGCGATTCATACATGAAGGTCCAGGGCCTATAGGTCCGCGGAGTCCTGCAGTTCCGAATTGGAGAAATCCGCTAAAGAATTTCTTAAGAGATGCCTCATCTTCACTTTTGAGTAACTCTTGAAGTTGGGAAGCAGTAGCAGGGTCTGGATCGTCGGCAATCCAAGCCTCGACTTCAGCCTTTAACATTGAATCCATAAGTTTAAGGTTATCGACCTTAAACGAGTTTAGGAATAGTCGATTTAAGTAGAGCTCCCATGCGACTTGCTGCAGCTTTTCCGGCAGCAATAACTTCTTCATGGTTTAACTTCTCGCCTGTTACGCCGGCTGCTGCATTTGTCACCAATGAGATTCCGAGAACCTCAGCACCAAGAGCATGTGCAGCAATCGCTTCAGGAACTGTAGACATTCCAACTAAATCAGCGCCCATGGTGCGCATCATTAAGATTTCTGCAGGAGTCTCATACGTTGGTCCGCGCCAGTGCACGTAAACGCCTTCTGCAAGTGAAGAATCTTCCTTCTTTACAATCTCGCGAATGCGTTTGCTATATAAATCTGTCAGATCGATAAATGTTGCACCCGAAAGAGGGGATGCCGCAGTAAGCGAAATGTGATCTCGTATAAGAACTGGCTGGCCAACTTTGTAAGAAGTATTGATTCCACCGCACGCGTTGGTAAGGATCACAACTTTGCATCCCGCTTTTACAGCGGTGCGAACGCCATGAACAACCGGCTCCATACCTTTGCCTTCATAAAGATGCGTGCGACCTAGGAATACCAGTGCGCGAATTGTCTTTCCATTTTCAACTAATTCGTAGGATCTAACTTTGCCGGAATGTCCCTCAACGGCCGGTGCAAAGAATCCAGTGATCTCATGTGCATCGCATTCGTAGGCAGGAGTACCAAGTGCATCTGCGGCGGTTACCCATCCTGAACCCATCACAAGGGCAACATCATGTGCTTCCACTCCTGTGCGTTGAGCAATTTCAGCTGCTGCCTTCGTTGCGGCAGCTATCGGGTCTGAGTAGAGAAGTTCAGTTGAGGTCATGCCTCAATAATGTCACAGAGAACCGTTCCGCTAGCCACAGTCTCGCCGATGGTCGCCTTTAGGTTCTTAATCACACCGCTCTTATGAGCGCTTAATGGCTGTTCCATCTTCATCGCTTCTAAAACGATTATTAGATCGCCTGCTTCGACGCTCTGACCTTCTTCAACTGCAATTTTTACAACAGTTCCTTGCATAGGGGATGAGAGTCCAGTTCCTGATGCGCCACCACCCGAGGATTGCTTAGCTCGGTGGCGCTTTACAACCGGTTCTGGTGCGTGAACAACAATTTCAAAGCGTTTTCCATTAACTTCTGCAACGAGCTTCTCTGCTGCAACCTTTGTTTGAATCTCTGAACTTTGAGCTACGAATGCAGGTATCTCATTCTTAAATTCATTTTCGATATAGCTTGTGTATACCTTGAAATTTTCTGTGTAGGCGGGATCTTCGAGGATAGCTCTATGAAAGGGAAGCGCGGTTGCCAACCCGCCAACTTCAAACTCTGCAAGCGCTCTACGAGCACGTTCGATCGCTTCTTTTCGAGTGGCTCCAGTAACAATGAGCTTAGCTAAAAGCGAATCAAAATTTCCACCAATGACATCACCATTGCGGAAACCTGCATCGACGCGCACACCTGGACCTGATGGAATGTTCCACGATGTTATACGGCCCGGTGCAGGAAGAAATGAACGCCCTGGATCTTCTCCATTTATTCTAAATTCAATTGAGTGCCCACGAATAACAGGATCATCAAAGCCGAGACTTTCACCCATGGCGATTCTAAATTGTTCACGGACAAGATCAATTCCGGTAACTTCTTCGGATACTGGGTGCTCTACTTGAAGCCGAGTATTTACTTCGAGGAATGAGATGGTTCCATCGAGTCCGATAAGAAATTCACAGGTTCCGGCGCCCACATAACCGGCTTCCTTCATGATCGCCTTACTTGAGCGGTATAGCTCTTCATTCTGCGCTTCAGTTAGAAATGGTGCTGGCGCTTCTTCAACGAGCTTCTGATGGCGACGTTGCAGTGAGCAGTCACGTGTTGAAACAACAACTGCGTGTCCATGTTGATCAACGAGAACTTGAGTTTCTACATGTCGAGGCTTATCTAGGTAGCGCTCAACGAAACATTCTCCACGACCAAAACCTGCAATCGCTTCACGTACGGCAGATGCGTAGAGCTCTGGAATCTCCTCCATTGTGCGCGCAACCTTGAGGCCGCGTCCACCTCCACCAAATGCCGCCTTAATTGCGACAGGTAGTCCATGCTCTTTAGCAAAGGCAAGAACTTCTTCATGACCAGTAACGGGATCTTTTGTGCCAGCAACTAATGGTGCGCCAGCTGCAGAAGCAATTCTGCGAGCAGAGACTTTATCTCCTAGAGCGCTGATTGCAGCAGGCGATGGTCCGATCCAGATGAGTCCAGCATCGATAACTGCTTGTGCAAAATCTGCATTCTCAGAGAGGAAGCCATAACCGGGATGTACGGTATCTGCATTGGATTCCTTTGCAAGGGCGATGATTTTAGGAATATTTAGGTATGTATCTTTCGCAACAGTGCCGTTGAGTGAGTACGCAAAATCTGCGCGTTGAACATGCAGAGCATCGCGATCTTCTTCTGCATAGATTGCAACGCTCTCAAGGCCATGATCTGAGCATGCGCGTATAACTCTTAGGGCAATCTCGCCTCGATTAGCAATCAAAACGCGCTTCATGACATCTCCTTAACCTGCGGCCAAGAGTATCCAAGCTGCTTCATCGCACTTCTAAGAAATGGCATCGAAATTCCTACGACATTTGTGTAGTCGCCCTCAATAACTGGAATAAAAGGTGAGCCAAATCCATCGAGGGTAAAGCCACCTGCTACATGAAGCGGCTCCTCGGAGGCTACGTAATCGTGAATCTCTTCATCGGTCATATCTGTGAATGTGACCTTAGTTGTTACGCGATCTGCAATCTCGATTCCACGCTCTGTGTCAATAATGCAATGACCCGTATGGAGCAGCCCTGTTCGTCCACTAATTTTCTTGGCACGTTCAATGGCAATCTCGGGCGTACCAGGTTTTCCGAATGAGACACCATCGACATCAAAAGTGGAGTCGCAGCCGATGATGATTGCAGGGTAGTCAATCATCTCTCGGACAGTGTGCGCCTTAGAGATTGCAAGCGCGATAACCATATCTTCGGGAGTCATCGCGTTGAAGAAATCGGTCTCTTCATCAACATGACTGACGATGATTGTTGGCTTTAAGCCAGCATCCTCTAAGAGTCGACGTCGAGAAGTTGATTGAGATGCAAGAACTATGCGAGGCATTATTCGAACTTTCTTGCGCCGAATGTAATTTGATGGGGAAGTGGTTGGCGAAGTTGAGGTAAGCCGAAGACGCTCCGCTTGATAACTGGCTTCAGATCTACAGATTTATGGTTTGCAAGTACTGCACGGAGCGCAAGGAGCTCCTCGTCTGTTGGATTTCCTGAAGTAACTGTAAATTTCATAGTTATAGAGGAATATTTCCGTGCTTACGCGCTGGCAATGTATCGCGCTTCGTCTTAAGGGTGCGGAATGCCTTTGTAATATATTGGCGAGACTCTTCAGGCTCAATCACGCTATCAATTGTTCCGCGCTCTGCAGCAAGGTACGGGTTCGAAAATTTCTCTGTGTATTCGGTAATTAATTCAGCGCGCTTGGCATCTTGATCCTTCGCTTCTGCTAAATCTTTTCGATAGAGAATATTGACCGCACCCTGTGCCCCCATTACTGCAATCTCTGCAGAAGGCCAAGCAAAGTTAATATCACTACCGAGGTATTTAGATCCCATCACGATAAATGCTCCACCGTATGCCTTACGGGTAATGAGCGTGACAAGTGGCACCGATGCTTCAGCATATGCGTAGAGCAACTTTGCACCGCGTCGAATGATTCCGTTCCACTCTTGCTCCGTGCCTGGCATAAATCCTGGAACATCGACGAGGGTGAGAATTGGGATATTAAATGCATCGCAGAAGCGGAGGAAACGAGCTGCCTTCTCTGAAGAATTAATGTCGAGAGTTCCGGCTAATTGTGAAGGTTGATTTGCAATTACTCCGATTGATTGACCCTCAATGCGCGCAAAGCCAACAACGATATTAGGGGCATAGAGCGCATGAACTTCGAGAAATTCACCTTCATCAACAATTGCCTGAATCAAATTCTTCATATCGTACGGCTGGTTTGGGCTATCTGGGATCAAAGTGTTGAGCGCAATATCTGCAGCGCTCTTTTCAAGGTTCTGAGTTGGCGGAAGAACTGGCGATCCATCCATGTTATTTGATGGAAGATATGAGAGCAGTGCCTTTACATAATCAATTGCATCCGCCTCGGAATCTGCCATGTAATGCGCATTTCCAGATTTTGTATTGTGAGTAAAGGCTCCGCCAAGTTCTTCCATGCCGACATCTTCACCAGTGACTGTTTTAATGACATCAGGACCAGTAATAAACATATTTGAAGTCTCTTTAACCATGACCGTGAAGTCGGTAAGAGCAGGTGAGTATGCAGAACCACCTGCACACGGACCGAGAATCAATGAGATTTGAGGAATGACGCCAGAAGAACGTGTATTAAGACGGAAGATCTTTCCGTAGCCATTGAGAGATGCGACGCCCTCTTGAATTCGAGCTCCACCTGAGTCGTTGATTCCGATCAATGGAATTCCAGATTTCAGAGCAAACTCTGCAATCTTTACAATCTTGTCAGCATGAACCTCACCTAATGAGCCACCAAATACTGTGAAATCTTGAGAGTAGAGGGCGATGGGACGGCCATCTACAGTTGCAGTTCCGATTACTACGCCATCACCGTAAGGGCGGTTCTTCTCCATCCCAAAGTTCTGCGCACGGTGGCGAGCAAACTCATCAATTTCAGTAAATGAATCTGCATCTACGAGCATTTCGATGCGTTCGCGTGCAGTGCCCTTGCCCTTCGCATGCTGCTTCTCGCGCGCTCGATCCGAGCCGGCATGTACAGCTTCACCAATTCGTTCGCGAAGGTCTTCAATTTTTCCTGAAGTGGTGTGCAGATCTGGACTCATGACCATAAGGTACTAGTCGTGAGCATAGATACGCCAAGACCACCGCTAAATAATTCACTCATCTCTGCAAAAATCTCGCAGTACTGGCGAGTAAGCGTGGTCGAAGTCACCGGCTCAACTCAAGATGATTTAGCAGCAGGAATTGAGCGTAAAACAGTTAAGCACGGTGATGTATTAGTGACCGAATTTCAAAGTGCTGGTCGAGGACGACTAGATAGATCTTTTGAAGCGCCAAAAAATTCCGCACTCTTATTTTCATTGTACATAGAACCAAAGTGTGAAAAGAGTGAGTGGACATTTATCCCACTACTTGCAGGCCTTGCAACTTCTCTCGCTCTCACGAAACTCAATCCAGAAATATCTGTCGAACTGAAATGGCCTAATGATTTGCAGATTCAGGAAAAGAAAGTCGGAGGCATCATCGCTCAGCTTGCTGGCGATGGATTGATCCTTGGGATTGGTCTCAATGTGGGTATGACGAGTGAAGAACTTCCTGTCGAATCTGCGACTTCTTTGAACATTGAAGGCTTCAGCGAACTCGACAGAAATCTCTTGCTTCTTTCAATCCTCGATTCTTGTGAAGAACTTCTTGGGCGTTGGGAAGATGGCGAGGACCTTCGCCATCTCTACAGAGAGAGAAGCTCAACGCTTGGCAAGAAGGTGGGCGTAGAGCTTCCAGATGGCAACACCAGAGCAGGTATCGCAGAAGATATTTCGCCCAATGGTGAGTTAATTCTCGACGATGGCCAACGAATTACTGTGGGAGATATCGTTCATCTACGATAGAACTATGGGCACTCGATTTCCTACCGTTGGAGTAATTGGCGCAGGAGAGGTTGCTCGAATGATGGTTGCACCGGCTGCAGCGCTAGGTATTTCCCTGAAACTTTTTGCTCAAAGCTCTGATGACCCTGGCGCTCAAATTTGTAGCTATACCCTCGGCGATTACAGAGACTTAGATTCGCTCAAAGAGTTTGCGGCGCAATGTGATCTCCTCATCTTGGAGGATGGTTCTGTACCTGTCTCGGTCGTTAAGGTGCTTGAAAATTCAGGGATACGCATCTATCCATCTTCAGCCTCACTCAATAGCGCTCTCGAAAGAGAAGAGAAAGTTATTGAGGCAGACTCCTTCGGCAGCCGAACGGCAGTCGTAGTCTCTCGTTCGCCACATGGGCAAGCGACTGTATGGTCGGCAACCGAGGTAATTGGGAGCGAGGAAGTTGATTGCGTAACCATTACTCCAGCTCCAAACCTGACTACAGATCAAGCGATATCTGCGCAGAAGATTGCCTTGGATCTTGCGCAAGAACTCGCAGTAATCGGAGTGATGGAGGTGGAGTTCTCAGTAAATGGTGACCACATCGATGTGAGAAAGATTTCAATGGGTCCGCGCTCTTCGGGGAATTGGACAATCGATGCATCGCGAACAAGCCAATTTGAGCAACACCTTCGGGCGATACTCGACCTCCCGCTTGGCGATCCTTCAATGACCTTTGATTTCGCCGTGACGGGAAAAATTATTGCAGGAGAGAAAAGTGATATGTACCGTCCATATCTTCACCTCATGGCCCGCAACCCAGATCTAAAGTTTCACCAATATATGAATGAGGCAACTCCTGGGCGCATAACGGGTCATATCACGGCTGCGGGATACGACCTAAATAAATTGAGGGAAGATATTGAACATGCACGTGAATACATGATGGGAACGATTGACGAGTAAAAAGAGCTTTGAATCAATCAGTTCGGCCAAGCGCATGGAAACGCCAGCCTGCTGTGCGCCACTTATTGCGATCGAGCATATTTCGACCATCAATAATGAATTTACTCTTCACCAACTGGCCAAGCACTGATGGATCGAGTTCTCGATACTCTTTCCACTCAGTTAAATGCAGAATTGCATCTGCACCTTTAACTGCATCAACAACCTTCTCTTGGTAATCAAGATTCGGGAAGCGTTTACGCGCAGGCTCAATTCCCTTTGGGTCATGAACGACAACAGTTGCTCCAGCTGCCTGCAGCTGAGCTGCAATATCTAAAGCTGGGGAGTCCCGTACATCATCGCTATCAGGTTTAAATGTTGCGCCAAGCACTGCAATTTTATATTGAGTTAAATCTTCTGATAGGTCAGCTCTGACTACATCTATGACGCGCTGGCGCGCACGTAGATTGATTGCATCAATTTCGCGTAAGAATTCAAGAGCCTGATTTGCACCGAGTTCTTGTGCTCGCGCCATAAATGCACGGATATCTTTCGGTAGACATCCTCCACCAAAGCCAATTCCTGCTTGAAGGAATCTACTTCCAATTCGCGGGTCGTATCCAATTGCTTTAGCTAGAACAGTGACATCGCCACCTGCTGCTTCGCACACTTCTGCCATCGCATTAATGAAAGAAATCTTTGTCGCTAAGAATGAATTTGCAGCAACTTTAACTAGCTCTGCAGTTGGAAGATCAGCGCGGATCCAAGGAGTCCCAAGATCTGTAATGGGTTTGTAAACCTCTTTAAGAATCTCTTCTGCTCGATCATTTGCAACGCCAACGACAAGGCGATTTGGAGTCAAGGTATCTTCAACGGCAAATCCTTCACGAAGGAATTCAGGATTCCAGGCCAAATCTGCCTGTGGAGCAGAGGTGGCTAGTTGGTCACGTAGAAGTTGCGCGGTACCAACTGGAACAGTGGATTTTCCAACGACCAAAGAACCTTCTTTTAAATGTGGGGCAATTGCTGCAACTGAAGCCATTACATAAGTGAGGTCTGCAGCTAATCCATCTTTGCTCTGAGGAGTGCCCACGCAAATAAAGTGAATATCTGCATCAGCAACTGCTGAGAAATCAGTTGTAAAGCGAAGTCGTCCAGTCTTGATTTCAGCCGCTAGTAGCGTGTCGAGACCTGGTTCATAGAATGGAAGTTCTCCGCGCGAGAGAAGATCCACCTTTCCCTGGTCGGTATCTATACCAACGACCTCAAAACCAAGTGAGGACATACATGCAGCATGGGTTGCACCGAGGTAGCCGACGCCGATTACTGAAAGCTTGAGAGCCATACCGTGGAGTCTATTGCAGCCTCAATAAAAAATTTGCACATTTAGCCCTTATTGAGCGGGCGCACAAGGGTTATCTTCTGCAGTTTTGCTCTTGAACTTATCGATAGGTTCAACTTTCTTCTTTTTCTTCACCTTATCGATTAACGCCGCATCGTCGCGAACTCGAGTCCAAAGATCGGCAGCCAGAACTTCATCCCAAATCACAACAGAGCCAACAGTTGGATGTCGACCATTTGGATTCGAAATTGGAACCGTCAGGGTGCGAATATTTCCTGAAGAGAGATTTCGTAACTGCTTTGCAAGAGTTAAGAGATCGTTCTTATCTAGATCTTCATCCATCTTCACAGTTGAAATTGTTGCATTGTAGAAATTCGCTAATTTGATTGGATTGAGAAGGACTCCAGTGCTTGTAGCCTTTCTTAAAACTGCACTTACAAACTGTTGCTGACGTTCCATACGGCCGATATCTCCACGGCCATCAAAATCACGAGTTCTCACATACTTCAACGCATCAATACCATCGAGCGTGTGGGTGCCAGCGCTCATAACAAGGTGGCTCTTGGGGTCATTGATTGCAACTTTGGAGCAGACTTCTATTCCGCCTAGTGCATCAACAACGCCAGTAAATCCTGCAAAACTAATCTCAACGTAATGATCAATCTTGAGGTTGGTCTTCGCCTCGATAGTTTGAATCAGAAGAGGTGCGCCACCAAAGGCAAAAGATGCATTTAACTTTCCAGGGCGCTCAGGAATATTTGTTGTTCCATCTTGGCTTAGGTGAGCTGGAACTTGCACCAAGGTATCTCGTGGAAGCGAGATGATGAAAGCTGCATCTCGGCTCTTGCTGATATGGACAAGAAACATTGTGTCCGAACGCCCGCCGGCAGCAACAGCTGTTGTACCAACCTTTAATCTCCTGGATTGAGCGCGAGTAAGACCTTCTCGGGAGTCAGAGCCAACTACGAGGTAGTTAAGGGCGCGAGATGTTTTCTCAGGGCGATCTGAGAGGTTTCCAAAGACATTGATTCGAGAGATTTGGCCACTTACCTGACCTAAACCTAGCCACGATAGAGATGCGATAAAGACAACACTCAATGAGAGTGATGTCATTATCCGAATCGCGCGCTTTGATTTCACTTCCGTAGGATACTTGGACGATAGCGCGGAGGGCATATGTCGACACTTGCACAGGAGTTACTTGGCTCACCGCTGCCTAGCGTCAGTGTGATTCTGCCGGTTCTCAATGAAGAGCTACATATTGAGGCCGCTGTGAACTCAATACTTTCTCAGGATTATCTCGGCTCCTTTGAAGTCATCTTAGCGATTGGCCCATCACGAGATCGAACACTTGAAATCGCAGAAGGACTCTCGCGAACTGATTCACGTGTCGTAATAGTCAATAGTCCTACTGGGCGCACAGCAGCTGGATTAAATCTTGCTCTCAAGAAGTCAACAAGTCCTGTAGTAGTAAGAGTTGATGGCCATGCTCAGATTCCACAGAACTACATCTCACTCGTTGTTGAAATTCTCAAGGCAACAGGTGCAGTCAATGTTGGTGGAGTCATGGCAGCAGTTGGGAAATCCCGATTTGAGAAAGCGGTTGCGGGGGCAATGCGTAGTCCATTTGGTGTTGGTGCTTCACGTTTTCATACCGGGGGAGAAGCAGGCGAAGTAGATACTGTCTACTTAGGTGCTTTCCGACGAGAGGCTCTTCTTGCGATTGGTGGATTCGACGAGAGATTTACACGTGCTCAAGATTGGGAACTTAATTTTCGCCTAAGAGAAAATGGCGGCACAATCTTTTTTGACCCACGATTACAAGTGATCTATCGACCGCGACCAAATCTTCGCGCACTTGCTAAGCAGTACTTTGAATATGGAAGATGGCGCCGCGTTGTCTCGCGTAGGCACCGCGGAACAATTAACTACCGTTACATAGCACCTCCACTAGCTCTCGTTGGATTTACTCTCTCAATAATTCTCGGCGTTGTAGTAAACCCACTTATTCTAGCACCTGCATTCGTTTATGCCTTTTTTACTTTCTTTGCTTCGACTAAGATCTCAAAGTCCATCCGTGAATTCTTAATTCTCTTATTGGTAATTCCAACGATGCACTTTGCTTGGGGCGCAGGATTTCTAACTTCACCAAAGTCACTTGTACCGCGAGGGTGAGCTGAGGCCATGAAATCACTGAAAGTTATTTTGGCTTCTACTCTTTTACTTTCACTCTCCAACAACTTTGCGCAGGCTCAAGCGCCTGAACGATTCTCATTTACTGGATCTGGCTATGGCCATGGAGTCGGAATGAGTCAGATAGGTGCAAAGGCGAAAGCGATTGCCGGAGAGAGCGCGACAGCTATTCTCAATTATTATTACAAGGATGTTTTGATTGCACCGATAGTTGATTCACACACGATTCGCGTCAATATTGGGAAAACCCTTCAAACATTTTCTGTAATGAGCGCTAAACCAAAGACGGTTGTACAGGTATTTAGCGGCGATTTACCTTTAGGGAGTCCGGGAACCCCACTTTTGACTTCAGTTGCAAAGCAGAAGGTGGATTTTAGAATTGAGGATAATTTTGTTGCAGTGGATGCCATTAGAAGCCCAGCGCTAACTGTTCGATGGTTTGGTCCTGCACCAATTATCTCTGTAACTCAAAATGGAGTGACCAACCGCTATAAATATGGTCAAATCCAAGTGAAGGTCATCAAGGGTGCTCTAGAAGTGACAACTTCGCTCTCCTTGCATAACGAGTATTTGTGGGGCATTAGCGAAGTCTCATCTGCCTGGCCGGCGGCTGTGCTCGAGGCACAAGCGATTGCGGCGAGATCATATGCTCTATCAAAGATTGAGAAAATTAAACCATCTTGTGACTGCCACGTTTACTCTCACGTTGCAGATCAGAACTTTGTTGGTTTTTCAAAAGAGGCAGAACCAAAATTTGGAAAACTTTGGAAGGCTGCCGTAAAGCGTACCAATATTGATACCTCAACCGGCCTGGCAATTCTTAGCCAAGGAAGACCAATTCAGGCGTTCTACTTCTCGTCGTCAGGCGGGGCAACGCAAACAACGCTAGATGCTTGGGGGCAAGCGACTGCATACACCCAATCAGTCCCTGATCCAGCTGGACTTGATCCAAAGAATAATCCGCGATTTGCAAGGTGGAACGCGACTGTTGAGCAGAACATCATTGCAACTGCGTTCTTACTGCCGGATATCATCACACTCGAGATTGTCTCTCGAAATACGGCCGGTGCGGTTACGTACATAAAGGGAACTTCAAGCAACGGCTCAACTAAATTGCTTAGAGGCGATACTTTCAGAAGTAGAGTGAAGATTCCTTCGCCTTATTTCACGCTTGTAAATTAATTTGCGTGAAGAACTGAGTTCAATCCACCCCAGGTACCAGTGCGCATTACCACTTCTAGGCCACCGTTAAGTGAGTTCCTTCGGAACAAGAGATTCTCAGCACCAGAAAGCGATCCCGCCTTAACAACTTCACCATCTGGCAATGTGACCTTAGCTGCAGCTGTGATGTAAGTACCAGCTTCAATAACGCAGTTGTCTCCGAGAGAAATTCCTAAGCCAGAGTTGGCGCCGAGAAGACATTTTTGGCCAACTGAGATTACTTCTTTGCCGCCACCGCTGAGCGTTCCCATAATTGACGCTCCGCCGCCAACATCGGTGCCATCGCCAACAACTACTCCAGCTGAGATTCGCCCTTCAACCATAGATGTGCCGAGCGTTCCTGCATTAAAGTTAACAAAACCTTCATGCATTACCGTGGTTCCACTTGAGAGATATGCACCAAGTCGAACGCGATCGGCATCAGCAATGCGCACTCCCGACGGGATTACATAATCGACCATACGTGGGAACTTATCGACACCAAATACGGTGACATGACCAAAATGCGCCTTTAGTCGTGCACGAGTTAATTCAAAACCATCCACCGCGCATGGACCGGCCGAAGTCCAAACAACGTTTGCAAGAATTCCAAAAATTCCATCTAATGACAATCCGTGTGGTTTGACCAGGCGATGCGAAAGCAGATGAAGTCGAAGGTATGCATCAGTTGCATCTTTAGGTGCAACTGCAAGATCGATTTCAATCGAGACAATCTTTCTGGTGACGTTGCGAATTGGGTCATTGCCCACAATTGCTTCAAGCGACTGATCTGCGACGCCAGCAATAGCTCCAAGCGCAGGAGCGGGGAACCAGACGTCGAGGATTGTTGCATCAGAGAGCGTTGCAATTCCATGGCCATGAGCTAAAGAAGACATGTTCTAAGCCTAACCCCTATTCTGTGCGACATGCGCATCGCGGTATTTTGCTCCTCTTCTCCATCGATAGATTCGAAATATATTGACCTCGCCTACGAGTTGGGAGCGGGTATCGCCGAGAGCGGCGCCGAGTTAGTTTCAGGCGGCGGACATATATCGGCGATGGGCGCTATTTCGCGGGGCGCTCGCAGTAGAAATGGTAGAACTATCGGTGTCATTCCGCAGAAATTGGTTGATATTGAGTTCGCTGATCACGAAAGCGACGAGCTCATTGTCGTTGATTCAATGCGCACCCGAAAGGGAAAGATCGAAGATCTCTCCGATGCATTTATTACTTTGCCTGGCGGTCTAGGAACTCTTGAAGAACTCTTCGAAATCTGGGTTGGCCGTTATTTAAAGTTTCATGAAAAGCCTGTCATTATTTTGGACCCCTTTGGCATTTATGAACCGCTACATCTGCTCGTGGAGCATCTTGAAGATGAGAAATTTGTGAAACCTGGAATGAGGGATTTGCTCCACTGGACCACAAAGATAGATGAAGCTATTTCAATTGCGCATGGTGGTAAGTAAATGTCATCCCAAACTCTCTCAATATCCCTAATTATTCCTGCTCCTCGCCAAAAAGTTTGGGAGAAAATTGCGAATTGGGAATCACAAGGTGAGTGGATGTTGCAAACAAAGGTATGGGTGACTTCAGAGCAAACTACTGGTGTCGGTACATCAATTGCTGCCTTCACTGGCCCGCTTCACAAGTTTTATCCACGTATCAAATCTCCCGGTTTACTTGATTTAATGGAAGTCACTCATTGGGAGTCACCGGCTCGTTGCGAGGTTATTCATGTTGGAAAGATTCTTAAGGGAAGTGGTTCCTTCAGGCTCTATGAAGAAAGCAATAATCTGACTAGATTTGATTGGTCAGAGACCATCGAAGCTCCACGGGTGATTTATGCGCTGATTGCACCCTTTCTCTACGCTGGAGTGCGAATCTCACTCCATCGATTCGCGCGTTCATTCTCCTAGCCGCGAGTAAACTTTCTACTTATGAGCAACCCTCAAACTCTGGCTGAGTTGCTCGCCTCACTCCCGGATGAAGAGCGTTTCATCCTTACTCTTCACTACCTTCGATCCAAGAGTGCACCCGAAATTGCGCAACTACTTGGGGTGCCCGAGAAGTCGGTTCTGGTTGTGATTGAGAGCGGAAAGAAGCGGTTGACCGCCTTTTTAGGCATATAAAACCTTCGATTTCACCTCGGGCTCATTCTGCGAGATACTTAGCCCTTCAGTAGCAAGGCAAGAGCAAGGCAACCGCAAGGCCACATCCGCATAGTTACAAGGAGTCCCCACCATGGCAGCAATGAAACCCCGTACTGGTGATGGACCTATGGAAGTAACTAAGGAAGCCCGTTCGCTCGTCATGCGAATCCCACTCGAAGGCGGCGGACGTTTGGTAGTTGAACTCAATCCTCAGGAAGCAAATAACCTCAGTGCAGCTCTAGAAGCCGCTGTTGCTCTCATTAAGAAGTAGAGCGGAGTAAGAAATTCTTCGCGCAGTAGCTCCCGAACTTGAATCACTTACCGGAGCCGATGTACTTGCCCTTGGTTTCACAAAGAATTCGGAAGGCGTTATCTCTTTTCAGGGAAGTAAGAAATTAATCAACTCAGTTGAGAAATTCTTTGAAATCAATTTAATTGATGAAGTTTCCTTCTTCTCTCCCACAGGTAAAGCAGGCGAGTTATTTGAGATTCCTGTTATTCACGATGAATCCGATATCGACAGACTTTATCTAGTCGGCCTTGGCGATGAAATGCTAACGGCCTACCGTGCAGCGGGCGCTTCAATTGGCAGAAAAGTACGCGGCAAGGCGATCGAAGTCATTTCGCTATGCGCTGAAACTAAGATGCAGATAAAAGCGCACGCGGTCTCAGCAATGCTTGGGGCTTATGTGTGGAATTTAAAGACTGGCAAGTCAGCAGAGATTCCATCAATTGTCATTGCAACAACAGATCTTGAAATTGTAGAGAAGTCATCAATTATTGCTGAAGCACTTTACACAGCTAGAGATTTGATTCATACCCCGTCAAATATTAAGAACCCTCAGTGGATGGCTGATGAAGCAAAGAAGTTAGCTGATGAAAAAGGGTTAGCAATCAAAGTTCTAGCAGGAAAAGATCTTGAACCCTTTGGCGGGTTGAGAGCAGTAGGAAATTCTTCACCAAACCCTGGCCCTCGCTTTATTGAACTTTCATATATGCCTCGACTGAAGGCAAGTGCTGCCGCTGCGCTTCCCCATATCGTCATTGTTGGTAAGGGAATTACCTTTGATACTGGTGGAGTCTCGCTAAAGCGCCCATATGAATTTATGACTGCGATGAAGAGCGATATGGCTGGAGCTGCAGCTGCTCTTGCAACTATCAGCGCTCTGCCTGCACTTAAACCTTTGGTGCGGGTTACAGTATTAATGATGTGCGCAGAAAATGCTCTTTCAGGAACATCTCAACGCCCATCTGATGTCATTACTCAATACGGTGGAACTACAGTTGAAATTATCAACACAGATGCAGAGGGCCGACTCGTTCTTGCAGATGGACTTGCCTATGCAGTGGAGAATTTAGATCCCGACTATCTGATAGATATCGCTACGCTTACGGGCTCTGCAACGCTAGGGCTCGGCAGACAACACGCCGCAATATATTCACGAGATAACAAGTTGGCACAACAATTCGTTTCACTTGGCGAATCCAGCGGAGAACGCGTTTGGCAGATGCCGCTGGTTGATGACTATGCCGATTCGCTTGAAAGCGATATTGCTGATTTGAATCACGCTGCAGATAAGGGCGATTACTCAGCAGGCTCAGTCACTGCAGCGCTCTATCTCGAGCACTTCGTGGGAGATGCGCGTTGGGTACACCTTGATATTGCTGGAACTGGTCGAAGCGAGACGGATTCAGGAGAAAATGTGAAAGGCGGAACCGGTTTCGGCGTGCGTTTATTCCTTGATTGGATAGTGTCTCTCTCATGAATATAGATCCTCACGATTACGCAGAAACCTTTATCGCTGAAGATTCTGTAAAGAGCACAGCTCGAGCTCGCGGTGTTGAAAATGGCGTTACGGATGTTTCGCAAGGAACTGGCGCCTATTTAAGACAACTTGCCCATCAAATCAAGGCGCAATCTGTAGTCGAAATCGGAACAGGGTCCGGTGTAGGTGCTCTCTGGCTGCTTGAAGGAATGCTCTCAAGCGGAACACTCACTTCGATTGATGACGAGATGGAACATTCATCGATTGCAAAGATTGCTCTTTTAGAGGCTGATATAGCCCAGCCAAGGTATCGACTCATCACTAATTCTGTGATGGATGTAATGACAAAGCTCACCGATCGCGCATATGACCTAGTTGTCTTCAGACATAATCCAGAAGATCTTAGTTTTGCAATTTCAGAGGCGCATAGAATTCTTCGAAGCGGCGGAGTCTTTGTCATCGACAATTTCTTTGGTGGCGGAAAAGTCCCAGATCCGGCGCAGAGAGACCCAAAGACAGTCGCACTTCGAGATGCAGGGAAGTCAATTAAGAACGATACTGATTCTTGGGTAACATCTTTAGCTCCCATTGGAGATGGATTGTTGCTCGCAACAAAGCTGTAGAAAATTAGGAGAGGCAATTGTGAGTGATTTTAATTCTGGACCTTGGTGGAGCGCACCTAGCTCAAGAGGTTTGAATCGAGGAATCTCGCTTAAATCTGCCATTGTTCTTGCTCTAGTTGTTGGAATTATCGCCGGAACCTTCGGAGCATCTTCTAGTGGCTCACTCTTTGGACGAGATTTCAACCTCGTAAAGTCATCCTCATCTGTCGAAAGACCTGTGGGTTCGGTTGCCGAGATTGCTCAACGCGTTCTGCCTTCAGTTGTGTCGATTGAAGCAAGGGCTGACGATGGAGGCTCTACAGGTTCAGGATTTGTGATTGATAGTTCAGGGTACATCCTCACTAACAATCACGTTATTGCCTCCTCCGTTACAAGCGGTGGTTCAATCTCTGTGCGTCTCAATAATGGCAAGAACTATCCTGCAAAGATTGTTGGGCGAGATGCTTCTTATGATTTAGCAGTTCTGAAAATCTCTGGTGCGTCGTTGAAGGCGCTGCAATTTGGAGATAGCGAGAAAGTTGCAGTTGGTGATTCAGTCATTGCAATCGGATCTCCACTTGGCCTCACAGGAACCGTCACGCTCGGAATCATTAGCGCCAAAAATCGCGCAGTTACTGCGGGCGAATCTGAGGCAGATAATTCATTTATTAATGCGCTTCAAACAGATGCAGCAATTAACCCGGGAAATTCTGGCGGACCTCTTGTTGATTCAACAGGGTCGGTAATCGGAGTTAACTCAGCTATTGCAACACTTGGCTCTTCATTCCTTTCTCAAACGGGATCTATTGGCCTTGGTTTTGCGATTCCAATTAATCAGGCGAGAAAAACAGCTGAGCAGCTGATTAAGAATGGAAAAGCAACCTACCCCGTCATCGGTGTTTCGGTGGATATGAATTACTCTGGCAGTGGTGCACAGATTGCAAAGAACGTTGATTCGATTTCTAAAGGTGGCCCTGCAGAGAAAGCAGGCCTCAAAGCTGGCGATATCATCACTGAATTTGATGGCAGAACTATCGGCTCTGCAGAGGAACTCATTGTTGCAATTAGATCCAAAAATGTTGGCGATAAAGTGCGGATTATCTACAAGCGCAGTGGGGCAACCTTGGATACAACTCTGACACTTACTGCATCTAAATAAGAAGGTAGGCTAAAGCCATGTTCTTCGACTTTGGTCCGGGTGAGGTAATTGGCTTAGCCGTCCTCGCCATGATTCTTATTGGGCCAGAAAGGTTGCCGAACTTCGCAGTTGATGCGGCGCGCTTCCTCAAGAAAGTGCGCGACTTTGCAACTAATGCAACTAACGAGTTAAAAGAGAATCTAGGACCTGGATTTGAAGATCTTCAACCTTCAGATCTTCGCCCAAAGACTTTTATTAAGAAGCAGATTGCAAATGCAATGGATGAAGACTCTCCATCGGCAAAGATGAAGGTTCAGGCAAAGATTGATCCGGATTTACTATGACAACTTTAGATTTGCTCAATGATGCCCTTGCCACTGTTCAGGACCCGGAACTTCATCGCGCTTTGCCTGAGCTAGGCATGGTGAAATCTGCCGCTCTCAATGGGGAGATAGCAGAACTTGAAATTCTTCTGACAATCTCAGGGTGCCCTATGAAGGATCGCTTAACAAGCGATATCGAAAAAGCCGTTCTCGCAGTACCCGGAATCTCACAGGTGAAGATTGAATTCGGTGTAATGGATGAAGCGCAAAGAGCAAATATTAAGAAATTACTTCGCAATGGTCGCGAAAGTTTCATCTCATTTGCCCAAGCGGATTCTCTAACGCGCGTCATTGGCGTTGCTTCAGGTAAGGGTGGCGTTGGAAAGTCTTCGCTCACCGCAAACCTCGCAGTCGCATCAGCGCAAAAGGGGTTACGAGTTGGAATTCTCGATGCTGATGTCTATGGCCACTCAATTCCGCGGCTTATGGGGCTTATTGGTCAGCGTCCAACTGCAATTGATCAGATGTTCATTCCTCTTGAGTCTTACGGCGTCAAAACTGTTTCGATGGAGATGTTTAAGCCAGAGCGCGAGGATGCAATTGCATATCGAGGACCGCTTCTCCATCGTGTTCTAGAACAACTTCTCTCAGATGCCTATTGGGGAGATCTTGATTTGCTCTACATCGACCTGCCGCCAGGTACGGGAGATCTTGCAATTTCATTAGGCCAACTAGTTCCAACCTCCGAAATTCTCGTTGTTACAACGCCGCAGGTAGCTGCAGCTGAAGTAGCAGAACGAGCCGGACGTATCGCGCACCAAATTCACCAACGCGTCATTGGCGTGATTGAGAATATGTCCGCTTCTCCATGTGCCAAGTGCGGAGAATTAACTTCACTCTTTGGCGAAGGTGGAGGAGAAGAAACTTCAAAGCGCCTCTCGCAACTTATTGGTGGAGATGTGCCACTGCTTGGAAAGATTCCATTTGGACCAGAACTTCGCGAAGGGGGAGATGCTGGTGCGCCAGTAGTTATCTCATCGCCTGAAAGCGCAAGCGCAAAAGCAATTCAAGATGTTGTAGCCAAACTTATTGTGCGCGAAAAATCCTTACTTGGGGTCAGACTCGGGTTTGCGTAATTCTTCAACGATCTCTTTAGCAATATCGCCAAGTTCATTTCGAAGGTAATCGCGAGTCGCAACATCACCTAGAGCGATTCGAAGGCTTGCAAGTTCGCGCGTTAAGTACTCAGTATCAGCGATGCTTCGCGCATTCTGTGCACGATCTTCATTGAGAGTTATTCGATCTCTATCTGCTTGGCGATTTTGTGCAAGCAAGATGAGTGGTGCAGCGTATGAAGCCTGCAGCGAAAGAATAAGCGTCAAGAAGATGAATGGGTATTGATCAAATCGAACGCTTAGTGGCGCCAAGGTATTCCAGATAACCCAGCTAAGTACAAAGACCGTCATATAAACCAAGAAACGAGCAGTTCCAAGGCGACGTGCGAAGCGCTCAGAGAGACGACCAAAAGCCTCAGAATCGTAATTTGCGCGTAGCGAACGTCGAGTCTCGCGCGGAGTATCTAAACCGTTATGGCGTGCCATCTCTACACCTCCTCTGGTGAATCTGGAGAATCAACAAAGCTAGTATCAATGCTTTCCAGCGCTGCAGTAGTTGCGGCGGAATCACGGTGATCATGGCGCCAGTTTTCAGGCAACAAGTGATCGAGAACGTCATCAACTGTGACAGCGCCAAGCAACCGGTCATTAGCATCAACAACAGGTAGCGAAAGCAAGTTATAGCTAGCTAAGTATGACGAGACGGCATGCAGAGATGCATCAGGATTTACGCCCTGAGTATTGGTATCAACGATTGAACCAAGCAGGGTCGAAGGTGGTTCGCGCAGCAAACGCTGGTAATGAACCATTCCAATAAAACGACCTGTTGGTGTTTCAAGCGGCTGGCGCGAAATAAAAATTTGCGATGCAAGTGCCGGTGAAATCTCGCTCTGGCGGATAGCTGCGAGAGCATCGGCAACGGTGTAATCGGCAGACATGATGATTGGCTCTGTAGTCATCATTCCACCCGCAGAATAATCTTCATAGGTCATCAATCGCAGAACATCTTCAGCATCTTCAGGATCCATCAAATTAATGAGTTCCTGCGCTCTTTCGTCACCAATTTCGCGAAGCAAATCTGCCGCGTCATCGGGATCCATCTCTTCTAGAACTCCGGCAGCTCGCTCGCCTTCGAGTTCTGCAAGCAGCGCGACGCGCTCTGATTCATCCATCTCTTCAAGAACATCCGCAAGGCGCTCATCGTTAAGAGCACGGGCGACTTCAACGCGACGTTTAGGTGCAAGATCTTGGAGAACTGTCGCAAGGTCTGCGGCACGGAGGTTTCCAATAGTTGAGAGCAAATTTGTAACGCCCTGATTTGATTCTTGATGAGCAAATCCAGTGACTTCTTCCCAAGCAACTGTAGATGTTGCACCTTTTCTGCGAAGTCCACGGCCCTTGCGCATGATGTGAACTTTGGTAATTAGCCAGTCACCTGTTCGGTTCTGCTCCATCGCCATATCTTCAACAAGAACTTTCTCGTCTCCTTCGACGAGAGAGATTGTTCGATCTAGCAAATCGCCTAAAACCATCATCTCGCCGGTGCGTGTTTCAAAACGGCGCATATTAAGTAATCCGGTAATGACTACTGCGCCAGATTCGATAGAGGTAACGCGAGTGATAGGAACAAAGACTCGTCGACGCAGTGGAACTTCAACGACTAACCCCAGAACTCGAGGAGATTGATTGTTGGAACGTAGGGTCGCGACAGCATCACGCACCTTGCCTACTGGATCACCATTTGGATCAAATACAGCTGTACCGGCCAGACGCGCGAGAAATATACGATTCACGTTATTTCCGCTCATGGGATAAGAGTATCGGGTGGGCTATCGACTAGGTTTGCCATATGAGTTCGGGCATTCACAATCACACGCAATTACCGGCAAGACCCGACCTGATCCGCTTGGTTATTGGAATATTCGGTATCGGTTCATCAGGACCCCTCATAGCACTCAGCGCCATGCCAGTGCCGACCTTAATCTTCTGGAGAAATCTTGGGGGATCTCTTGTCACACTTCCCTTCGCTCTTCGCCATAAGTTAAATCGCACAGGAGTGCGTTGGGCGATATTGGCAGGCGTTGTACTTGCCGTTCACTTTGTCGGATTCTTTCTTGCGATGCGATTAACAAGCGTTACAGCTGGAACTGCAATTGTCGCAACTCAACCAATCTTTGCAGCTTTCTTTGTAAAGCTCACTGGGGGACATATTCCCAAGAAGGCTTGGCTTGGAATGCTCATCAGTTTTATTGGCGTGCTTCTTGTAACTGGAATTGATCTTCAACTTGATCGAAGATCATTCCTAGGAGATATCGCTGCCCTCATCTCCGGAGCTCTTGCTGCTGCATACATGTTGATCGGCTCTAAAGCGCAACAACATCTAGAGACGACTTCATACACAACTATTTGCTACTTCGTCTGCGCGATGACAGCTCTACCAATGGCGCTCTTTGCGGGATATGAAATTATCAACTTCGCTGCAAAAGAGTGGTGGATTCTTATCGGGCTCATTATCGGAGCACAGATACTTGGCCATACCATGTTTAACTTAACGCTTAAGCGGGTATCACCAGCGGTTGTTTCCATGATTGTCTTCTTTGAAGTTCCGGTAGCTGCAATCCTCTCTCTCATCTTCAAAATTGGTAAAGAGCCAACCCTTACAATCATCCCAGGAGTAATTCTCATTCTTGCCGGATGCATCCTTGTAGTACTGAGAACTAAACCAGATAACACTGAAAGTGAGATTCGATAAAAGCCATGATTGATTTACACACCCATACAACCTGTAGTGATGGCACCGATTCTCCTTTTGCGCTTGTAAAGAAAGCCCTCTCCACAGGAGTCAAAGTTCTTGGAGTAACCGATCACGATTCAATCGCCGGATGGGATGAAGCTATCTCTGCGGCAACTCCTCAAATCGAATTAGTTTTGGGTTCAGAGATCTCTTGTCTGACATCAGATGGCGTCGCTGTTCACATGTTGGGGCTCTTATTTGATGGAGAGAGTAGCGAGATGCAACAGATGCTGGAAGATTCTCGTGACACCAGAATTCCTCGTATGCGAAAGATGATTGAACTCCTGCGGGCAGATGGAATCAACATCACAATCGAGGATGTTCAGCGCCAAACACCTCAAGGCGCCACCCTTGGAAGACCCCATTTAGCTGATGCACTTGTTGCAAATGGAGTCATAAAAAGCCGTGATGAAGCTTTTGTGGACCTGCTCCACAATGAATCCAAATATTACGTCACACATGTTGCGCCAACGCCTGCTGATGCAATCGGAGTGATTCGACGTGCCGGAGGTGTCGCCGTCATTGCACATCCATTTGCATCGCGTCGTGGCGAAATTCTCGATGCATCCGCATTCACAGATTTAGTTGCAGCCGGTTTAAATGGCATCGAGGTCGCTCACCGAGATCAAAGCCCTGACGAACAGAGAATGCTGATAGAAGTTGCAAAGGACCTTAACCTCATTGTTACCGGAGCAAGTGATTACCACGGCACCGGAAAACTCAATGCGATGGCTGAAAACACAACGCAACCTGATCAATGGGAAGCGCTAGAATCTTTAGCTAACGCACGAAGGGTTATCCGTAAATGAATGAAATAACTGCAGTTACCTTTGCAACCCAAGCTTTTGTGACGCTCTTCGTCATCATGGACCCACCTGGTGCCACACCAATTTTTCTTGGACTCGTTGGAGATAAATCTCCAAAGGAGAGAATTAGGTTGGCCTGGCAGGCAGCCGGTGTATCACTCTTTGTTATTGCCAGCTTTGCAATCTTTGGTCAATTCATTCTCGACTATATGCATGTCTCAATCGAAGCGCTGCAGGCAGCAGGCGGATTGCTACTTCTCTATGTATCTCTCCAATTGTTGACTGGATCTTCCAAAGGCGGAGCAGATCAAGAGAGCTCCAATATCGGAATGGTGCCTCTAGGGACACCGCTATTGGCTGGCCCTGGAGCAATTGTTGCAACGATGATTTATGTTCAAAGAGCTGATACGACGTCACAGATGGTCGGCCTCGCAGTTGCAATTCTTGCGGTGCACTTAATCATTGGCCTTGTGCTTATGGCATCGACAAAGATTGTCAGCGTTATCAAAGATTCTGGAGTAACACTTTTGGCTAGCATTGCAGGATTATTACTTGCAGCCATTGCTGTACAGATGCTTGCGAATGCAATAAAAGCTTTTGCAGCTAATTAATCCGCGATTCGCTTAGTTCTAGTGCGCTCACGTTTTACACGTGGCTCTGATGACTTCTGTGCGCTCTTCTCAGCAGGAGCCTTCTCTTCCTTCTGCGCGCGAACTTTCTTCAAAGTTCCTTGTGATCCTGCAGGAATATCGAGCATTTCATATAGGTGCTCTGATGATGAATAAGTCTCGAGCGGCTCTGGAAGGCCTAGCTTCAGGGCAAGATCGATCATCTTCCAACGCGCTAGATCGTCCCAATCGACAAATGTAACGGCGATTCCATCTGCGCCAGCACGCGCAGTACGTCCAATACGGTGCACATAAGTCTTTTCATCTTCAGGGCATTGATAGTTAATAACGTGTGTAATGCCATCGATATCGATTCCACGTGCTGCAACATCTGTTGCAATCAGGACATCAGACTTTCCAGCCTTAAAGTCATTGAGCGCCTTTTCGCGAGCAGATTGACCCAGATCACCATGAATAGTTGCCGCTCTAAATCCACGTTCAACTAATTCATCCGACGTTTTCTGGGCTGTGCGCTTAGTACGACAGAAGACAATTGTTGGACCTCTGCCATTTGCCTGCAAAATACGAGCGAGCATTTCAATCTTATCCATAGCGTGAGCACGGATTACATGCTGCTTAATTCGCGATACAACTGCGCCTTCATCTTCATTATCTTGGGTGCGAATATGAACTGGCTGATTCATGAAGCGTCGCGCGAGAGCGATGATATCTCCCGGCATAGTCGCTGAGAAAAGCATTGTCTGTTGGCGCGCAGGTGTACTTGTAAAAATCTTCTCGACATCAGGTAAGAAGCCAAGGTCGAGCATTTCATCTGCTTCATCAAGAACAACACGAGATACATTCTTCAATTTGAGCTGACCTTGACGGTAGAGATCAAGTAAGCGGCCTGGTGTACCAACAACAATTTCAACACCACTTTGCAGCGCCTCAATCTGTGGTTCGAATGCACGACCGCCGTATACGGCAAGTGTTCGAATTCCGCGATTAAAGGAGAGCTCTTCAATATCTTTTGTTACCTGGACACAAAGTTCACGTGTTGGAACCACGATTAGAACTTGTGGATCTCCTTGGTTGGCGAGTTGTGGCCAATCGGAATCGTTGGGAGCAATTACTCGCTCAATTACAGGGATACCAAAAGCGAGAGTCTTTCCTGTTCCGGTCTTTGCCTGGCCGATGACATCGCCATCTGCAAGAGCAATAGGCATCACCATCTCTTGAATTGGGAAAGGAGAGGTAAAGCCGTGCTCATTGAGAGCATCGATTGTCTCTTTACGGAGAGGAAGGTCTGCGAAGGTTAACGACACTTAGTTGGCACCAAAACCGACACGACGTTCGGTTGGTTGCCCGATCTCTACATATCCAATTTTCTCTGCAGGAACGATAACTTCGTGACCACGTACATCAGTGAGAATGAGGGGAGATGATGAAGAGAGCGCCGCAGTTACTGCAGCTCGGATTTCTTCTGGAGCCATTGGGCATTCGAAGGAGAGTTCACTATTCACGTGAGTGATGGAGATTCGAACCTGCGATGCTTTATCTGATTTCTTTGAGCTCATGGCTCTATCTTAGAGTCAGAGTTCAGTACGGGGAAATCCAGAGATTCCACGCCACATAAGGTTCTCAACAAGTTCAATTGCTTGCTTACGTGAGAGCTTTCCATCTCTTTCAAGCCAATGACGAGCGGTGACCTGCACATAACCAATGAGGCCAACTCCGAGCATCATCGCTTCTTCGCGAGGTAGACCAGTGTCATTTGAGATAACTCCACTGACAGCAGCTGCGCAATCGTAAGTCATGCGATTGAGGCGCTCGCGAACCTGCGGCTCTACATTCATATCGCTCTCGAAAAGTAGACGGAAGGCTTCACCCTCATTTTCGATAAAGTCGAAATATGCATCGATTGTGACGTGAACACGTTGTTGATTGTCAGGTGTAGATGAAATTGCCTTCTGAATTTCATAGACAAGAGAATCGATATGTAAATCCAGAACAGCGAGATAGAGATCTAGCTTTGATGGGAAGTGCTGGTAGAGAACTGGCTTACTGACTTTGGCGCGATCGGCAATTTCATCCATCGCAGCGGAGTGATATCCGGCAGCTGTGAAAACCTCTAGAGCTGCTGATAGCAATATCGCTCTACGTTCATCACGCGGTAGGCGAGACTTATCTGAACGCGAACCGTTTGCAGGTGAAGTATCTGTAGTCATTGTACGCATCGTACAGAATTGGCGGGCAAACGCACAGTACGGCAGAATTGCAACATGAAGACTCCTCCGCTTGTCACTCCAGGTCCAGCGCTCACAGTCGATGAAGTTCGTCGATATAGCCGACATTTGAT
>JBFYOX010000001.1:0-119572 GCA_041303615.1 Actinomycetes bacterium | reverse complement strand
ATAACTGCAAAACGTTGACGAGCTTGCTCTGGCTTTAAATAATCATCATGCTCTGGAATCAGCGCAATCACTGGGCGTCCATCTTCAGCCCAAAATTCGAGATCTCCATCGACAATATCGAGCAGTGTGGGGCTAAGAAGGATTAGCCCTTTAATACGCGGATCTCGCGCATGACTAATCGCGATACTTGTTCCAAAAGACCAACCAACAACCCAGAGCTCGGTAAGTCTTAGGGTTTCAAAACAGTACCTAATCATTGCTTCGACATCGAACTTTTCCCCACGGCCATTGTCGTAGCTACCCGTACTTGTTCCAGCTTCGCTCGTTGTTCCTCGAGTGTTAAAGCGAACTACCGTTATGCCAGCCATTGCAGGGAGGCGGTTTGCTGCCTTCTTGTAGATATGGCTATCCATCATTCCTCCCCCAGTTGGGTTTGGATGGCAGCAGAGAATCGCTGCAGTGGGATTGCTTAAGGGTGCACTCATCTCTCCGATAAGTACCTCGCCATCTTCAGTGGTCACGGTAAATGGCGTGCGCACTCCCGGAAGAATCGTGCTGGGGCGGATTGGTTCCGACATAGTTGCAGTCTAGTCTTGCCCCATGGCTCTATCAAAAGATGCGACATTTGAATCGCTCAATCCTGCCACAGGTGAAGTGCTAGGAATATATGCCCAGCAAAATGAATCTGAAGTTCGAAGTGCCGTTGCAACAGCGCGCAGTTCATCAGAACAGTGGCGCGCAATTGGTTTTGATGGACGTCGAAAGGTTTTGCTCAAATGGAGCGATTACATTCTTGCTCATATTGATGAACTTACATCTATTGTCTCTTTAGAAACTGGAAAGCCTGTCAGTGATGCAAAGTTAGAGGCGGCACTAGCGGCAGGACATATCGCATGGGCGGCTCGACATGCAGAATCTGTGATGCGAACATCCCATCGTTCACCTGGTCTCTTGATGGCAAATATGTCTGCGACAGTTGAAAGATCTCCGGTCGGAGTAGTGGGCGTAATTGGTCCGTGGAACTATCCCGTTTTTACGCCACTAGGTTCGATTGCATACGCACTTGCGGCGGGAAATACAGTTGTTTTTAAGCCAAGTGAGTACACACCTGGAGTTGGCCAGTACCTGGCACAAAGCTTCGTTGATTCATCGCTTTTGAGCGAGATTTTCATCTGTATTACCGGCCTAGGTGAAACCGGAAGATTCCTCTGCGAAAGCGGAGTAGATAAGTTGGCATTTACCGGATCAACTAGAACAGCAAAGATTGTTGCGGCAACTTGCGCGGCGCAAATGACACCAGTTGTTTTGGAATGCGGTGGCAAAGACCCTGTAATCGTCGCTCATGATGCTGATATCAAGCGCGCAGCTGATGCCACAGTTTGGTCAGCCTTCTCCAACGCAGGACAGACCTGTATCGGTGCCGAACGCGTTTACGTTGATGAACGAGTCGCAGATCAATTCATTGAAAAGGTTTTAGAGATCGCACGAGATATCCGACCTGGCGCACCAGGTAAAGGTAAGTACGGCCCAACAACCATGCCTAAGCAGCTTCCAATTATCCAGAGCCATATCGATGACGCCATTGCCAAGGGCGCCAAGGTATTGATGGGTGGGTCAGATTCAGTGAAGGCTCCTTTTGTTGAACCTGTCATTCTCGCTGAGGTTCCTGAGGATTCAGTTGCGATGACTGAAGAGACATTCGGGCCAACAATTGCAATCAATCGCGTAAAAGATATGGCTGAAGCTATCAAACTCACAAATGCTTCACGTTACGGTCTAGGCGCATCTGTCTGGTCAAAACGAGATGGAAAGAAAATTGCCTCACAGCTAGATACTGGAATGGTTGCAGTTAACTCCGTCATCTCATTTGCAGCAGTCGATGCCGTGCCATTTGGTGGGGTGAAAGATAGTGGCTACGGAAGAATTCATGGTCCTGAAGGAATTCTTGAGTTTACCTATCCTCGCACCGTTGTTCGTGCGCGCTTTCAACTGCCTATTGCCTTTACCAGCTTCTCACGAACAAGCGGTAACGATAGGTTAATAATTCGGCTAACTAAACTGCTAAAGGGTCGCCTTAGCTAAAGATTAATTCTTAATACCGCGGGGCATTTCGTGTTCGCTCAGTTCGAGGACCTCGATTATTTCGCTTAGTCCAACATGCGTTATGCCAATGTCGTCGATTATCTTCATCGCCATCAAGCCATGCAACGGTATGTGGGGTAGCCATAGGAATTACTTGATCGCAACCTGGACACCGATAAGGTTTATTTGCTGCAGAGCCAGTTAATTTTCTAACTATCCAAAGACCGTTCTCGTCCTCTTCAAAAGATTGATTCGATGCGATGTGAATTGGCTCATCATCGCCGCTCTTTGGCCGGCGATTCTTTGGATAGTTCTTACGCGGGCTCATGACTCTATTTTCTCGCACTTTTGCAGTGAAAGTGACAAGATAGCCATATGAGCACAGTCATAAGCGTTTCGGGACTCCGAAAGAGTTATGGCTCTAATGTTGCAGTTGCTGGCGTGGATTTATCAATCCAGAAGGGCGAGATCTTCGCACTCCTTGGTCCAAACGGGGCAGGAAAGACTACAACTGTAGAAATCCTTGAAGGTTTCCGAGATCGCGATTCAGGTGATGTTCAAGTCCTTGGGTTTGATCCATCTACAAAGGGCGCAGCCGGACAGGCATGGCGAGATCGGATTGGCATCGTCTTGCAATCTACAAGTGATGCTGGTGATTTAACCGTCTATGAGTCAGTTTCGCACTTCGCGCATTACTACAAGAGCGCCAAAGATCCCCGCGAAGTCATTGAGCTTGTAGGTTTAACCGATAAAGCAGATGCCCTTGGTCGCACACTTTCAGGGGGTCAGCGTCGACGTTTAGATGTCGCACTTGGAATTATTGGAAATCCTGAATTGATATTCCTCGACGAACCAACAACGGGATTTGATCCAGAAGCCAGGCGTGCTTTCTGGGCCCTTATCCGCAAACTTCGCGATGAAGGCGCAACAATTCTTCTTACAACCCACTACCTCGATGAAGCAGAGGCGCTTGCAGATCGAGTGGCTGTCATTAACCGAGGCAAAATCATTGAGGTCTCAACTCCTGCACATCTTGGTGGCAGAGCAACTTCTCTTGCAACTATCTCGTGGCGTGATGGCGCAGAGGTAAAGACAGGACAGAGTGCAGAGCCAACTCAATTTGTGCAGAACCTAGCCGCACAATTTGGTGGCGAAGTTCCAGAGCTCAGCGTTAAGCGAGCATCCCTTGAAGATATCTACTTGAAGATGATTGGAGATCTCAATGCTTAAGTCATCTGGGTTTAAATCATCTGGGTTTAAGTCATCCGGGCGTAATCCAAACGCGATCTCCATTGGTCTTGAACGTGGAAAGTTAGAGATGAAGCAATTTATGCGACAGCGCGAATCTGTCGTCTTTACAATGCTCTTTCCTCTGATCTTGCTTGCAATCTTTGGCTCTGTTTTCTCAGAGAATATTGCTGATGGCGTTACCTTCAGCCAATATTTCGTTGCAGGAATGATTGCATCAGGACTTGTAAATACCGGTTTCCAGCAATTAGCAATCATGATTCCTATGGAGCGCGACTTCGGAACTCTTAAGCGCTTACGTGGAACTCCTATGCCGGCTAGCAGCTACTTTATTGGTAAAGCAATTCTCGTAACGCTCAGCATGCTTATCCAAGTTGCATTACTTCTTGCAGCCGGTGTTGCCTTCTTTGGCGTGGATCTTCCAACCAGTGCAGAGAAGTGGTTACTGCTCGCAGCACTCTTAGTTTTAGGAAGCGCATGTTCAACTGTTCTCGGAATCGCATTCTCAAACGTTCCAAAGAGTGGGCGTGGGGCATCAGCTGTTGTATCGCCAGTCGTTATCGTCCTGCAATTCTTCAGTGGCGTCTTCTTTATTTTCACAGATCTCCCGCAGTGGATGCAGCAAGTTGCTGCAATCTTCCCTCTCAAGTGGATGACTCAAGGAGCACGCTCAATCTTCCTTCCAGATTCATTTGCTACGCGTGAAGTAGCTGGCAATTGGGAAACTGGCCGAACCTTTGCCATTATTGCCGCATGGCTTGTACTGGGATTGATTTGGGCGGTTCGCAGCTTCAAATGGGAGCGCGACTAAAGAAGGTTTCTATCCTTCTTGCAATATCTTTACTCGCTTCCTCCTTCGCATTCACAGATAGCGCTAACGCAGCTAAGAAGCCAAGGCCAAAGCCTAAGGTCCTGGTTTCCCCTTCTCCAAAATGGCCGCCTGCAGGCTTTAAATACCAGGATGGGGTTTACGCAAAAGTTCCAACGAGCAAGCAACTCGTTTCAATAATTTCTGCAAAGCGATCACTTGCGACTCAAGTTAAAGCGTGCAGCGAGTTTGTATGTGGCGCAGTCCAGGTGGTTTCAGATCCTGGCTGCCTTTGGTGGGAGGTTAATTCACATGTGTATTCACAAGAACAAGTGGTTCTCGGAAAATTAATGACAACTGCCGGAACAACCGCCCCGCAAGAGATAAAGACGATACTGCTCATCTCACCAGAGCCTATTGAGACCCTTGAATTCATTACGGATATCGAAGTTGTCTGTCACCAAGAACCAAAGCCTGCAGGCATAAAGAAGTCGACCTACACCCCGGTGGTACAAGAGCCTGCAGAAACAGTGAGCGAATAAGCAAATGCTAGGCGGCACAAATAACCACCTCTTCTTCATGAGTCTTGCCGGTTTTCCTGCCGTTCTCTTTCTCATCTTTATGCTGAAGTGGACCATGGCAAGAGGAAAATCTCTTGTCGAGAAAACCCCTATCGCGGGATCTGATGACGAATACGGGATGCTCGTTCCTGTCGCATCTCCAACAAATCATATTGAAGGAGAGATGTTGCGACAGAAGTTAGTTGCAGTTGGAATTAAAGCAACACTAACTCAGACCAAGAGTGGTCCCAGATTATTTGTTTTTCCGGAAGAAGAGAGCGTCGCTAAGGCACATCTCAAAAGCGCTAATTAACGATTAGCCCCGGGAACCCACAACTGATCGCCAATCTCTTTATTTGCATGACGTGCAAGTACGAAGAGTAGATCAGAGCAACGGTTGAGGTATTTAGCAGTCAGTGGATTTACTCCCCCACCAAATGCGTGAATTGCAGCCCATGTACAGCGCTCTGCGCGACGAACCACTGTGCGTGCTACGTGAAGGTGTGCTGCTGCAGGTGTACCGGAAGGCAATACAAATGAGCGAAGTGATTCAAGGTTTGAATTGAACTTATCAATTGCCTCTTCAAGGTAAACAATCTGTGATTCAAGAACACGAAGTGGTTCAAATGCGGGAGCATCGACGACCGGAGTGCAAAGGTCTGCACCCACATCGAAAAGATCATTTTGAAT
Organism: Actinomycetes bacterium; assembly: GCA_041303615.1. Classification (GTDB taxonomy): domain Bacteria; phylum Actinomycetota; class Actinomycetes; order Nanopelagicales; family Nanopelagicaceae; genus Planktophila. The sequence continues at coordinate 114,184 of JBFYOX010000001.1, read as the reverse complement.
GCGCACAAGAAGCGCGCGTACTTCGTCTGTTAATTCATCTGTAGAGAGCACCACACCGATGGTCGAGTTGGCCTCATCGACAGTTGCATATGCTTCCAAACGCGGGTCATTCTTTGAAGTACGGCTCATATCTCCGAGAGATGTAGTTCCGTCATCGCCTGTCTTTGTATAAATACGCGTTAAATTAACCATGTCCCTAGCCTATAAGTAGTATTCGGATATGGCACCTTCGTCCCTCGACCGCTTCCGGATCACAGGTGGCTGCCGCCTCGTCGGCGAAGTAACGGTTACAGGGGCGAAGAATTCTGTCCTTAAGCTGATGGCAGCCTCCCTCTTGGCGGTCGGTAAAACGACCATCAGAAGCGTTCCAGATATCGCCGATGTCGACATCATGGCCGATCTCCTGACACGTCTTGGTTGCACCGTTGTCCGCACTGGTGATGTCATCACGATTGATGTACCAAAAGCTCCTGCTCATCGAGCTGATTACGATCTCGTTAGAAAGATGCGTGCATCTATCAATGTACTTGGCCCACTCGTTGCCCGTATTGGAAAAGCGGAAGTCGCACTTCCTGGTGGAGATGCAATCGGTTCACGCGGACTTGATTTCCATATTAAAGGCCTTGAAGCGTTAGGCGCTACCGCACACGTAGAACATGGTTACGTCATTGCTGAAGCACCACAAGGCCTTACCGGTGCTTCAATTGATTTAGATTTCCCATCAGTGGGTGCAACAGAGAACCTCATGACTGCAGCAGTTCTTGCAAGGGGCGTCACAATCATTGATAACGCAGCGCGCGAACCTGATCTCGTTGATCTTGGTGAATTTCTCATTGCAATGGGGGCAAAGATCGATGGACTTGGCTCTCCTACAATCACAATTACCGGAGTCGAGAAGTTATCTCCGGCAGATCACACAACAATTCCTGATCGAATCATCGCTGGAACATGGGCATTTGCTGCGGCCATGACACAGGGCGATATCACCATCCATGGTGGACGTGCAGAGCATATGGAAGTCATGCTCGAGAAACTTACTTCAGCTGGCGCCATCATCACATCAACGCAAGATGGTTTCCGTGTGCAGATGAGCCACCGTCCTAAAGCAATTGATGTTGCAACACTTCCCTATCCAGGATTTGCAACCGATCTCTTGCCATTTATTATCGGAATGAATGCCGTTGCAGAAGGTCACTCAATCGTGACTGAAAATGTTTTTGAATCACGTTTTATGTTCGTCAACGAACTCATGCGCCTCGGTGCTCAGATCACCGTAGATGGGCACCACGCCTCTATCGACGGTATTCCACAGCTATCTGGGGCGCCTGTCGAGGCAACTGATATTCGTGCGGGAGCGGGCCTCGTGCTGGCTGCTCTTGTTTCAGAGGGTGAAACCACTGTTGATGGCGCGTTCCACATTGATCGCGGATATCCAAACTTTGCCGAGCAGTTAGTTGCGCTCGGAGCAAAGGTAGTTAGAGATTAATCAACGCTCTCAGTCAGAATTGATACGCGATCATTTGAAACAGATAAGAAGCCCCCGCGGACGTTAAATTCTTTAACTGTTCCGTCGGTGCCTTTAATGCTGACAGCTCCGTCGACTAGTACGCCAAACAGAGGTGTGTGACCTGGAAGAACTCCGAGGTCACCTTCTGTGGTGCGAGCAGAGACAAATGTTGCCTCGCCCGACCACACCTGTTGTGTTGGCGATACTAGTGCGACGTTAAGAGCCATCTTTACTTCTTTGCCAATTCAGCAGCGTTGCGCTCTACATCGTCGAGACCACCGCACATGAAGAATGCTTGTTCTGGAATGTGATCGTACTTTCCATCAGCAAGTGCTTCGAATGCTGCGATTGTGTCTGCAAGTGGAACGAATGAACCGTCGATACCAGTAAAGACCTTCGCCACGAATGTGTTCTGTGACAAGAAGCGCTGGATACGACGTGCACGTCCTACGAGTACGCGGTCATCTTCTGAAAGTTCATCGATACCCAAGATAGCGATGATGTCCTGAAGATCCTTGTAGCGCTGCAAGATCTGCTTGATGCGGTTGGCAACACGGAAGTGGTGCTCGCCGATGTAGCGAGGATCGAGGATACGTGATGATGAATCGAGTGGATCCACAGCTGGGTAGATACCAAGCTCTGAAATCGGACGAGACAACACTGTTGTTGCATCTAAGTGCGCAAATGTTGTGTGTGGAGCTGGGTCGGTAATGTCATCTGCAGGAACGTAAATTGCCTGCATAGATGTAATTGAGTGACCACGTGTTGAAGTAATGCGCTCCTGTAGTTGACCCATTTCATCTGCAAGTGTTGGCTGGTAGCCCACTGCAGATGGCATACGGCCGAGAAGTGTTGATACTTCAGAACCTGCCTGAGTAAAGCGGAAGATGTTATCGATGAACAGGAGAACGTCCTGCTTCTGAACATCGCGGAAGTACTCAGCCATTGTGAGCGCAGAAAGCGCAACACGTAGACGCGTTCCAGGTGGTTCATCCATCTGACCGAAGACCAAGGCTGTTTTATTGATAACGCCCGTCTCTGTCATTTCGAGGAATAAGTCATTTCCTTCACGAGTACGTTCTCCAACGCCTGCGAATACAGATACACCACCGAAGTTTTCAGCTACGCGGTAGATCATCTCCTGGATAAGAACAGTCTTACCAACACCTGCACCACCGAAGAGACCAATCTTTCCACCCTTTACATACGGTGTTAGAAGATCGATAACTTTGATACCTGTCTCGAACATCTCTGTCTTTGACTCAAGCTGATCGAATGCAGGTGCGTTACGGTGAATTGACCAACGCTCCTTGATATCAAGTGATGAAGTTGGAACGTCGAGGGATTCTCCGAGAGTGTTGAAGACGTGGCCCTTTGTAACGTCACCAACTGGGACAGAGATTGCTGAACCAGTGTCTGTTACTTCAGCACCGCGCACCATTCCGTCTGTTGGTTGCATTGAGATAGCGCGCACGAGGTTATCTCCAATGTGCTGCGCTACTTCGAGGGTCAAGGTACGAGTAGTACCACTCATGGTGGTCTCTACGTGAAGCGCGTTAAAGATCGAAGGCATTGAATCTGCGGGGAATTCAATATCCACCACCGGTCCAATAACTCGGGCTACGCGGCCTTTACCTGTTGCTGACATCATTCACTCCCTGCACTAGCTGAGGCCAACGCATCTGCGCCGCCGACAATTTCACTGATTTCTTGGGTAATTTCTGCCTGACGAGCAGCGTTCGCAAGTCGTGTAAGCGACTTGATGAGATCCTCAGCATTGTCAGTTGCTGATTTCATAGCGCGACGACGAGCTGCATGCTCTGAAGCTGCAGATTGCAACATCGCGTTAAAGATACGTGCTTCGATATAACGAGGAAGAAGTGCGTTAAGTACTTCGCCCGCATTTGGTTCGAATTCATACATTGGAAGCAATCCAGTTGGAACTACCTCTGAGGATTCAACAACTTCCAAAGGAATCATGCGCTTTGCTGTTGCTTCCTGAGTCAACATTGATTTGAACTGAGTGAAGATGATATGAATTTCATCAACACCAAGCTTTGACTCGGTTGAATCAGCAAGGAATGCAGTGAGAAGTGCATCTGAAACTTCCTTGGCATTCTCGTACGTTGGGTTATCTGAGAAACCAGTCCAAGTTCCGGCCATCTCGCGATTGCGGAACTTGTAGTAGTTAACAGCCTTACGTCCTACGAGGAAGTTAGAGACCTCTAAGCCGCGCTCACGAAGAAGGGCAGCAAGGCTCTCGCCTTCCTTAATTGCATTTGTTGAATATGCACCAGCCATTCCGCGGTCTGCAGAGATGATCAAAATCGCTGCACGACGTGGATTTTCGCTCGCTGTAGTCAACGGGTGGTTTGTTGAAGAGTATGAAGCAACTGCAGATACCGCACGGGTCAACTCATTTGCATAAGGAGTCGACGCTGATACACGTTGCTGCGCCTTAACGATACGAGAAGCAGAGATTAACTCCATAGCTTTCGTAATCTTTTTAGTCGCTTTAACGGAACGCATCCGTCGGCGATATACGCGAAGTTGAGCACCCATGGGTTACTTCTTCACCGCCGGTGGCACGAACTTTGTAATCGCTTCAGCGCCTTCGCCTTCTAGAGCCTCTGCAGGCGCATCGTTAACAGCTGGAGCTACAGATGGCTTGAACTGCTTCTTGAAATCAGCAACTGCAACTTCCATCTTTGCAACAGTGTCATCTTCGAGCTGCTTTGTCTCTGAGATAACTGTAAAGATTTCCTTGCGTTCGCGACCAATGAAGTCGAGAAGTTCAGTTTCGAAGCGACGGATATCAGCAACTGCAACGTCATCAAGACGACCAGTTGTTCCCGCCCAGATTGAAACAACCTGACGCTCTACTGAATATGGTGAGTACTGACCCTGCTTGAGGAGTTCAACCATGCGTGCACCACGCTCGAGCTGAGCCTTTGATGCAGCATCAAGATCTGAACCGAAAGCAGCGAATGCTTCGAGTTCACGGTACTGAGCAAGGTCAAGACGTAGACGACCAGCGATCTTCTTCATCGCCTTTGTCTGTGCAGAGCTACCAACACGAGAAACTGAGATACCTACGTTAATCGCTGGGCGAACGCCTGCGTTGAAGAGATCTGTTTCAAGGAAGCACTGTCCGTCGGTAATAGAAATTACGTTTGTAGGAATAAACGCAGAAACGTCATTTCCCTTTGTTTCAATGATTGGAAGACCAGTCATTGAACCGCCACCGAGTTCATCAGAGAGCTTTGCACAGCGCTCGAGAAGACGTGAGTGTAAGTAGAAGACGTCTCCTGGGTATGCCTCGCGGCCTGGTGGACGACGGAGTAGCAATGAGACTGAACGGTAAGCCTCTGCCTGCTTCGATAGATCATCAAAAACAATAAGAACGTGCTCGCCGTTGTACATCCAGTGCTGACCAATTGCAGAACCAGTGTATGGAGCGAGGTACTTAAAGCCTGCTGGATCTGATGCAGGTGATGCAACGATTGTCGTGTACTCCATTGCGCCAGCTTCTTCGAGTGCGCCCTTTACAGATGCAATCGTTGAACCCTTTTGACCGATAGCGACGTAGATGCACTTAACCTGCTTCTTCTTATCGCCTGATAGCCAGTTTTCGCGCTGGTTAATAATTGTGTCGATTGCAACTGCAGTCTTACCTGTCTGACGGTCACCAATGATGAGCTGACGCTGTCCACGACCGATTGCTGTCATCGCATCGATTGCCTTAATACCTGTAGCCATTGGCTCCTTAACAGGTTGGCGCTGTACTACTGATGGCGCCTGAAGTTCTAGTGCACGTCGTGCATCTGGCTTGATCTCGCCCTTACCGTCGATTGGTCGACCAAGTGGGTCAACAACGCGACCAAGGAATCCATCGCCGACAGGAACAGAGAGAACTTCGCCTGTACGACGTACAGATGTTCCTTCTTCAATACCTGCGTAGTCACCCAAGATAACAACACCGATTTCGCGCACATCAAGGTTGAGTGCGAGACCTAGTGTTCCGTTCTCGAATTGAAGAAGTTCGTTTGCCATTGTTGAAGGAAGACCTTCAACGCGAGCGATTCCATCGCCTGCCTGGCTAACTGTTCCGACTTCATCACGAGCCGCGGTGCCTGGATCGTATGACTTAACGAAGTTCGCTAAGGCATCCCGAATTTCATTCGGTTGGATCTTGAGCTCTGCCATGAGTTTCCCCTTTATTCCTTGTTATTTAATTCCAGCTAGTGCGCGTCCGGCGCTAGCAAGTCGATTTGAAACGCTTCCATCTACGAGTTCATCTGCAAACTTCACGGAGACTCCACCGAGAATTGATGAATCAACTTCAAGGTTTACGCGGATTGGTTGGCCAACCTGCTTTTCAATCGCGGCTGCTAGACGAGACTTCTGTGCATCTGAAATCTCAGATGCCACGCGAATCACCGCGATTAAACGATTGCGACGGTTTGCTAGTCCAAATAGGTAATCAGCAAATGCCGCTTCGATGCTGCGACCACGAAGGCTCGTCACAAGAGCAACTGCAAGCTTCACAGTTGATGGAGATGCCTTCTTAGCCAGCACTTCAGAGATCAAAGCTGACTTTGCTTCGGGCGTACCTGTTCCGACGAGCGCCTTACGTAATTCAAAGTTATCGACAACGAGATGTGATGTTTCGAAGAACTCATCTTCTACGCGATCAAGTTCGTTATTGATATTTGCAGCTGATGCCTCTGCCTCAATTGCTAACTGCTCAACTACGTGGACTAGGTCTCCTGCAGATGACCAGCGAAGAGCTGAAACATCTGTGAGTATTTCTAGTGCAGGTGCGCTCAGAGTTTTGCCGAAGAGATCCTTAACGAGAGCACCCTTTGAAGCTGCCTCGCGTGATGGATCTGCAAAAGCGCGGCGAAGTGAGGTGTTCTTTGAGAGAACATCTGCTGCGAAGAAGAGTTGAGTAGAGAGCTCAGATGCAGAAGCAGCAGTTGCGCCTTTTACGGCAGCATCGAGCTTTACACGTGCAGTCACAAGTGACTGACGGCTACTTCCTCCGAGATGGATTCTCATACTCTTCTTTCTCTTCTCTTACTTCTTCTTTGTTATTTCTTTTGGGACTTCTCGAGGTCTTCGATAAATCGATCCACGATCCGTGATTGGCGAGCTTGGTCATCAAGTGCCTCGCCGACAATCTTTGAAGCTAGCTCAACTGCAAGTGCACCGACTTCATTACGAAGTGATGTAACTGCCTGTTGGCGCTCTGCCTCAATGGATGCGTGAGCTGCTGCTGTGATGCGAGCAGCTTCTTCCTGCGCTTTAGTGCGAAGCTCTTCGAGAATTGCCGCGCCTTGAATGCGAGCATCCTCACGAAGCTTTGATGCTTCACCCTGAGCAGATGAGAGTTGTTCGTTGTACTGAACAAGTGCGCGCTGTGCTTCGAGCTGTGCTTTTTCTGCACGTTCGATGCCGCCCTCAATTGCTTCAGTACGAGCTGCATATGCTTTTTCAAACATAGGAACAACCTTGCTCTTGAGCACAAGGAAGAGAAGCGTGAAAGCAATAAACCCAACGATGATCTCCGATGTATGCGGAATCAATGGGTTTAGAGGCTCTCCGCCCGCTAAAAGACTAATTGCTTGCATTTTCTCTCCTTAGAGAACGAATGCGAGTACGAGGCCGAAGAGTGCGAGAGCTTCTGCCATCGCAAAACCAAGGAACGCAATTGGCTGAAGAACGCTGCGTGACTCTGGCTGGCGAGCTACTCCGCTGATGTAAGCGGCGAAGATCATGCCTGTCGCGATTGCAGGTCCGATTGCAGCAATGCCGTAACCGATGACGTTAAGTGAGCCTGTCATGTTTATACCTTTCTTGCTTGAAGAGGCGAAGTTACCTCTCCAAAGTTAGTTGTTAGTGCTCGTCGGCTAGGGATCCAGCGACGTATAGGGCGGTGAGAAGAGTAAAGATGTACGCCTGAAGGCACTGCACCATGAACTCGAAGAATGTGAGAAGGATTCCCATTGTGAATGCAAAAGGGCTAACCAGTTTCAATCCGATTACGCCTTGAAGCAAATGTTCTCCACCTAAGATGAAGACGAGGAGGAGAAGGTGCCCTGCGAACATATTTGCGAAGAGACGAAGACCTAAAGTAAATGGGCGAACAATAAAGAATGTTGCGATTTCAATTGGAGTAAGTAGTACATAAATTGGCTTTGGTACTCCTGGCATAAACGCAATGCCTTTGAGGTAGTGACCAAGACCTTGACGCTTTACGCCAACGTAGTGATAAACGAGGTAAGTAATGATTGCGAGCGCGTAAGGGAATCCAACGCGTGACATCGCCGAGAATTGCAACATTGGAACAATTGCAAAGATATTGTTTACGAGAACGAAGGTAAAGAGCGTAAAGAGGTAAGGAACAAAGCGCATGAACTCTGGACCAAGAACATCTTTAGCTAGACCATCACGGATAAATCCGTAGACGCTCTCTCCTGCGAATTGGAGTTTCGAAGGCACAGTCGCAGCTTTACGTGAGGAGAGAATGAAGAAAACTGAAATAACAATCACTGCAAGAAATGCGAGAAGTACGGGCTTTGTTAACCAAGGAATACTCTCGATGAACGGCGGCAAAATAAAGTCGTTAGCGCTAGGTGGGACGAATCCTTCACCTTCAGCACTTGAACGAACAAATGTGCGCACACAAACTCCTTGAAAGATAAGAAAGGCTTATAGATCATTCGCTGGGGAAGCGGTAGAGCAGGGCAACCTTATGGGGAAAACCTGCCCCCTGTGAAATCGAATCTTGTGGGTTTTCGGTGGGGCTCATCACTTGCCCAAGCCCCGGCAGGAACGGCTTATTCGCGCCCAAACCTCAACCACACGAGGTAGAGCGCCCCGCCCATTCCGACCAAGAGGCCGATCAGGGTGAGATAGCTGGTGTTGAAGAAGCGGTCTGCTGCCCAGCCGACCCCGCCCCAGAAGAGAAGGCCTGAGAGAAGGTAACCGAAGATCGTCCAGAGGGCGTTCTCTTCGCGTCTACTGGCCTTCTGGTTTTCAGCGCTGTTGTTACTTGGGTTTTGGCTCATGCGGCAATGGTAGATGAGTTTTCAACTTTAGATAACTCACTACCTCTCCCCCCAACCAAGCGAAGGTCAAAGCTACAGCAGTAATCCCAAAGGTCTTCCGATCAAGGTCGGCCTCGGTCGTGTACTGACCCAGAATCCAGAAGAAGGCGCCTGCCAACAATATTTTTGCAAAGTACGACAACATCGCCATCGCCATTGTGCTCATGGGATCTAAATCCCGAGAGAACTTCGAAACCAACAGGTGCACCAGAAAATAAATAACCACCACGACCTGAGCAAGAAGTGCCCCGATAAATCCTGGGCTTCCACGGAAATAGGTTGCGGCAGCTATTGCTATCACTCCGATAATCAGCGTTGGCGTGAGCGCGCCCTTAAGAAGTTGGCTCTCATTACTTTGCTGCAAGCTTCACTCCTCTTCTAATTCCACCCTTGGTGAAATAAAGCGTGAAGGCGAGCATTGCACCAGCGGTTACAACTGCAACCCACAGTGGCGCAAATGCTGAAACTACTCCCGGGAAAGCAATAGTTGCAGTCCATAAATACATAATCAATGTTGTTCGGAGGTGAGAGTTTCCAGCGCGCATTATTCGGTGATGCAGGTGATCTTTATCTGAACTAAATGGTGACTGCCCAGCGCGAATTCTGCGAAAGATTGCAGAGAATAAATCAATGAGTGGGATAGCAAGTACTGCAAATGGAAGCGCTAATGGAAGAAGCGTTGGGCCTAACTTTTCTGCCGAGATTGCATTGGGGTCAATCTGTCCAGTGAGTGTAATTGCAGAAGCTGCAAGAAGTAATCCAAGAAACATCGAGCCTGAGTCACCCATGAAAATCTTTGCGGGATGAACGTTGTGAGGAAGAAAACCAATGCAGACGCCGATAATCACTGCAGTTATTAGCGATGGGGCGCCAGCGCGATTAAAACCATAAACAACAGCTAAGAGGTAGGCAAAGGCGAAGAACGATGCCCCGGAAATAGCCACGATTCCTGCGGCTAAGCCATCTAAACCATCGATGAAATTAACTGCATTGATGGTAATTAGAACGATCAGGACAGTGACCAACTGTCCGATACTTGGTGGCAAAGTGATGACACCATTAATCGGCAACCAGAGAACTTGAACTCCGAATAAGAGCAGGATTCCTGCAGCGAGTGCCTGCCCTGCCAACTTAGTCAGTGCATCGAGTTCAAAGCGATCATCGATGAGACCAATTGCAACTAGAAGAGTCGCTGCAAGAAAGATTCCAAGAGTTTCGCGTCCGAATGACTTACCAACCAACGAGAGGTGGCTGACCATCGCAAAAGTCAGCGCCATTGCAATCCACATCGCGAGTCCACCCCAGCGAGGGGTTGGGGTTGTATGTACATCGCGAGTGCGAATATGAGCAACGGCTCCAAATTTCAGAGCCCATGTGCGCACAAATGGCGTGACCACATAACAGAGCGCTGCCGCTAAGAGCAGGGTTACTAAGTATTCACGCATTTACTAAGACTTCTATTTAAGCTTCGTAGATTGGAAATTTCGAAGTAAGTGAATGAACTTCGGATTTAATGCCCGCATGAACCGTTGCATCATCGCTCTTAATAGCACGCGCAATCAGTGAAGCAATTGTCTTCATCTCTGGAGCGCCCATACCCTGAGTTGTAGTTGCGGGAGTTCCGACGCGAATACCTGAAGTAACAGAAGGAGCTTCAGGATCGTAAGGAATGGAGTTCTTATTAAGAACAATTCCTGCAGCGCCGCAGCGCTCATCAGCAACTTTTCCATTTACTCCGGTCGAGCGAATATCTATGAGCGCTAAGTGGGTTTCTGTACCACCAGAGACGGCGCGCATACCTTCTTCTTCAAGAGCTGCCGCAAGTGTCTTTGCATTTACGATGACATCTTTTGCATACTTTTGATAGGCAGGTGTTGCGCACTCTGCAAGTGCAACCGCTTTACCTGCAACAGCAGACATAATCGGTCCACCCTGCATTCCCGGGAAGACTGCCTTATCGATAGCTGCCGCATGTTCAGCCTTAGAGAGAATCATTCCGCCGCGTGGTCCACGTAAAACTTTATGCGTTGTAAAAGAGACAACATCTGCATAAGGAACAGGAGAAGGAATCGCCTTACCTGCAACAAGTCCGACAAAGTGAGCAGCATCCACCCACATGATCGCTCCTACTTCATCACAGATTGCGCGAACTTTCTCGAAGTCAATAAGTGACGGATAGGCAGTTGCTCCCGAGCAGATCATCTTGGGCTTATTGGCAATTGCAAGGTCGCGGAGTTCGTCATAATCAATGAGTTCATTATCTTGACGTACACCGTAAGAAACGATGTTGAACCACTTACCTGAGAAGTTAACTTTTGACCCATGGGTGAGGTGGCCACCGTGTGGAAGTGACATCGCTAAGACGGTATCGCCTGGCTTTGTAAATGCTTGATAGACAGCGATATTTGCACTGGCCCCAGAGTGAGGTTGGACGTTTGCATGTTCTGCGCCAAAGAGCGCCTTTGCGCGATCAATTGCAATCGTCTCTGCCTTATCTACTTCTTCGCAACCGCCGTAATAGCGCTTGCCTGGATAGCCCTCTGCATACTTATTGGAAAGGGTTGAACCAAGAGCAGCTAAGACAGCGCGAGATGTGAAGTTCTCAGATGCGATTAATTGAAGGTTGGTCTGTTGTCTCTTGAGTTCAGAGAGAAGTACACCTGCGATATCTGGATCTTGCTGAGATAGAAGTGTGAAATCAGGGCCATAGAAGGTTTCGGACATGGGTGTCAGCCTAATAGTTACTGAGCAAAAATGAGAGGCACAACCTCTGTCATCTCAGCCACGGAGATAGCCCCCGCACGAATGATGCGTGGATGGCCCTCTGTGAAATCAACGATTGAGGAGCCAGCTCCTGGCTTGAGAGCGCCATTATCGAATGCAACGGCGATATCCCACTCTTTAAGGGAAGTTCTATTGAGCTTGAGCATCGGCTCACTACCTGCAGGTGATGCACTCGCAACTGCAAGTGGTCCTGACTCTTTAAGTAAAGCTCTCACAAATTTTGATTTTGGAACACGAACATTTACGGCATCAAGTGCTCTGTCATCTCCAAGATCCCAGTTCAGTGATCGATTTGGCTTCATTGTGAGCGAGAGCATTCCCGGCCAGAATTGATTCATCATCGCTTGTGCATCTTCGGAAATATCTCGAGTAATTCCTTGGATCGTTTGTGCGCTATGGCCAAGAACTTGAGCCGCAGTTCCGAGTTCATCTCCACGCAGAACGTGCATTGCGCGAACTGCAAATGGTGAGAATGCATCAGCGAGGTAAACGTATCCATGTTCCAGCGGAGCAACGACGATGTAACCATCGCGAATCGATTTCAACGCACGAGCAATGTGCTTCTTAGTCTCGCCTTGCTTCAAATCTACGCGTGGGGCCATTGTTATCTCCTCACCGCTGTTGTAAATCGTGGTCGACCGGTTAAATCCTTATGTAGAAGAATATCGGTGAAATCATCCTGTAAAACCGCTGCGATTTCCAAACCTTGTTCTTCATGATGTTCAATAGCGAGGAATCCACCGCTCTTGAGAAGCCTTGATGAAGCTTCGATAAAGCGACGTGGAGATTTCATCCCATCCTCTCCCCCGAAGAGCGCCTCCGCTGGCTCATGCTCTTTAACATCCCGAGGAAGATCCTGTGCGTTTGGGATATACGGTGGATTTGCAATGACGACATCGCACTTAACTCCAACAAGCGCTGTCACAACATCAGATTCAAGAATGCGAACCTTCTCATCGATAAATGAGACATTCTCTTTGAGCCACGCAATTGCTGCTGGGCTCTTCTCAACTGCGATGACGTGTGTCTGTGGGGCCTCTGTTGCAATGGCAAGAGCTAGTGCACCTGATCCGGCACCGAGATCTACGACGCTGACATCGCCCTTTAGCTTCTCTATATGAGAAAGAACTGATTCAACAAGAAGCTCACTCTCAGGGCGGGGAACTAATACGCCAGGACCAACCTTTAACTCAAGATGGCGAAAGTATGCAACGCCCGTCAAATACTGAAGTGGTTCGTGTGCACAGCGACGATCTAGCAACATCCAGAAAGTCTCTTCAACAATTGCTGTATCGCCAATTGCAGTCAGCGCATTTTCAACTGCGACAGGATTGTGAAGGTCCATCCGCGAAATGCCAAGTGTGTGAGCGAGAAGAAGTTCTGCTTCAACTTCAGGAAAGCCAGCTGAAGCTAATTGCTCTTTGCCGCTGCGCAAGAATTCTTTAAATGTCAGCTCCATGAGAAAAGTTACTTAGTAGATGAGAGCTTTGCTGCTCTGTCGGCATCGAGAAGCGCCTGAACAACTTCGTCGAGTTCACCGTTAAGAACTGAATCTAAATTATTTGCCTTGTAATTAACGCGGTGATCACTGAGGCGATTTTCAGGGAAGTTATACGTACGAATTCGCTCTGAACGATCAACTGTACGAACTTGGCTCTTTCGTTCTGCCATCGCCGCAGCTTCTGCCTTCTCTTGCGCATCTGCCAAGAGACGCGCACGCAAGATACGAAGCGCTGATTCCTTATTCTGAAGCTGTGACTTTTCATTCTGACAAGAAACAACAATTCCAGTTGGAACGTGCGTTAGGCGAACAGCGGAGTCAGTTGTGTTAACGGACTGTCCACCAGGACCAGATGAGCGATAGACATCTACTCGGACATCATTCATATTGAGTTCAACATCGACTTCTTCCGCCTCTGGAAGCACGAGAACGCCGGCAGCAGATGTATGGATACGTCCCTGGCTCTCTGTTTCAGGTACGCGCTGAACGCGGTGAACTCCGCCTTCAAATTTAAGACGCGCATAAGGAGTTGTTCCAGGTTCTGGAGTTCCCTTTGATTTAACAGCCATTGAAATATCTTTATATCCACCGAGTTCTGATTCGGTCATATCGATAATCTCAACTTTCCAACCGCGCTTTTCAGCATAACGCTGGTACATGCGGACAAGATCGCCAGCAAATAGCGCAGATTCATCTCCACCAGCACCAGCCTTAACTTCAATAATGACATCGCGATCATCGTTGGGATCACGAGGAAGCAATAGCTCTTCTAACTTTTCTGCAGCTGCTTCAACAACGATCTCCATCGCAGGAATTTCTGCTGCAAATGATGCATCCTCTGCGGCCATCTCTTTTGCTGCCTCTAAATCATCTGCGGCACTTTTCCAAGCATTAAATCCAGCTACGACGGGACCGAGTTGCGCATAACGACGGCCGAGTTGGCGCGCTTTACCTTGATCTTCGTGAATTGATGGGTCGGCCATGAGTGTCTCTAGCTCTTGATACTCACGCACCATTTCATGTGCGGATGCAAAGCGATCGTTACTCATGTGACTCCTTCCTTATCAGTTGAGAAATAAAAAGACCGCGCCGCAACCCGTAGGCTGCGATGCGGTCTCTTTAGAAAGCTACTTAGCTGTGCTCTTACCGAAACGCTCTTCGAACTTAGCGACGCGTCCACCAGTATCGAGGATGCGCTGCTTACCTGTGTAGAACGGGTGGCAGACTGAGCAAACTTCAACATAGATTGAACCGCTTGCAACTGTTGAGCGGGTTAGAAACTTTTCACCGCAACCACAAGTTACTTGGGTCTCTTTGTACTCTGGATGAATATCTTTCTTCATTTTTATTCCTCTTCGTTGGCTGGGTCCGCATCGTGCGGTGAACCAGGTCATCACCAGTGGGACCGGTAATAGGCGCTAATCCTCTCGCAAATGAGGAAAACCGCAAAATCCACGCGGAGAAGGTACGTGGATTTTGCGGTCTACCATGAAGTTGCGGTGTGGCCTCTATTTCGTTGGCTTCGTTGGAGCTACTGGCTTGGCACCCAGTGCTGCAATCGCTGAATCCTTAGTTGCTTTAGCAGCTGCTACCGCAGTAGTAAATGCTGCTTTCGCTGCACTTTTGGCTTCAGCAGTTGTCGCCGCAGCCAGTGCTGCATCGCGTGTTGCTTTCGCTGATGCGTGTGCAGCTTTAAACGTTGTACGTGCTGGCTCTGCAGAAATTCGATAGCTAGTAATTGCACTCTTGAACTGCGCGACAGCTGCCTTGTGAAGTTCTCCCGCTGCCTTACGTGCTGCCTTCTCTGCGAGTGTGAGCTTAGGTGTCGTAGATGTATCTGCTACAGCAGATCCCATGCCAGCAATTAATCCAAGTGCTACAAGTGCACCAATGCTCTTCTTTGATAGAACCTTCATCTCTAACTCCCTTAATTTGTAGCGCTCTTTGCGCTTCCTGACAGAACTATCACTCCTGAAACTTAGTTTCTCCTGTGCTTTACGGTCGCCTGCTCGGAGAAAGAAGAAACCCCGCCCAGTCGATGAGCGGGGTTTCTTGTGAAAAGGGTGTGCTTACTTGCTGTCATCCGGTCCTGATGTCGTCTTTTGGATCTGCATCAAGAATTCTACATTCGACTTTGTGCCCTTCATCTTCTCGAGCAAGAGTTCGAGAGCTGCCTGTGGCTCGAGCGCATGAAGAACGCGACGAAGCTTCCAGACAATGTTGAGTTCTTCTGTACCCATAAGAATTTCTTCCTTACGTGTACCTGAAGCGACAACGTTAACTGCTGGGAAGATGCGTTTATCTGCCATCTTGCGGTCAAGGATGAGTTCCATATTTCCAGTTCCCTTGAACTCTTCGAAGATAACTTCATCCATACGAGAGCCGGTATCTACTAGAGCTGTTGCAAGAATGGTCAGCGATCCACCATCTTCAATATTACGAGCTGCACCGAAGAACTTCTTTGGTGGATAAAGCGCAGCTGAATCAACACCGCCAGAGAGAATTCGACCTGATGCAGGGGCAGCAATGTTGTATGCGCGACCAAGGCGTGTGATTGAGTCGAGAAGAACTACAACATCGTGACCCATTTCAACGAGACGCTTTGCACGCTCGATAGCGAGCTCTGCGATAGTTGTGTGGTCATCAGCTGGGCGATCGAAGGTGGAAGCAATAACTTCACCCTTAACGCTGCGCTGCATATCTGTAACTTCTTCTGGGCGTTCATCAACGAGAACAACCATCAAATGACACTCAGGGTTATTTGTTGTGATCGCATTTGCAATTGACTGCAAGACCATTGTCTTTCCAGCTTTTGGAGGAGAAACAATAAGTCCGCGCTGACCCTTACCAATAGGAGCAATAAGGTCGATCACGCGAGTTGTAAGAATATTTGGCTCTGTCTCAAGGCGAAGACGCTCTTGCGGATAGAGAGGAACGAGCTTGCCGAACTCCACGCGGCCACGCGCTTCTTCGAAAGGCATTCCATTGATTGTTTCGAGAGTAATGAGTGGGTTGTACTTCTGGCGAGTTTCACCTTCGCGTGCCTGGCGAACTTGTCCTGTTACAACGTCGCCTTTACGAAGACCGTACTTACGTACCTGTCCTTGTGAGACGTAAACATCGTTTGGACCTGGAAGGTATCCACCGGTGCGAATAAATGAGTAGTTATCCATGATGTCGACGAGACCGCCAACTGGAACTAGAACATCATCTTCGCCAATTACTGGTTCGCGCTCTTCGCGTTGTCCACGGTCGCGGTTGCGATCGCGTCCACGGTTACGGTCGCGACGATTGCGGCCACCACGATCATCGCGGTCATTTCCACGATCGCTCTGTGATCCATTGTTATCTGATGAGCTGTCGTTGTCGTCATCCTCATCTGATGAGTTATCTGAAGATTTATTGTCGCGGTTGCTCTTCTTCGCGTTGCGAGCTTCGCGGCGAGCTTCGCGCTCAGCCTTTGCAGCTTCACGGTTTGCGGCCTGAAGATCTGCGATTGCAGTAACGAGCGCATCCTTCTTTAGCTTTGCGGCTCCATCGATGCCGAGGGCGGACGCAACTTCCTTTAACTTTGGAAGGGTCATTGATGCAAGCTCTGGACTGCTAGAACGAATTGGTTCTGTGGTTGTCATGTATTTCTTTTCACTTTGGGGCTAAGCCTTTACGGGCAAAACCCAGGGATTTATATTTTTACTTCTTTGATTTTTCTTACGGATTTATCAATTCTTACTTAGCCCTTACTTACCGGGTCGAACTGATGGCAAAACTATAGCAGGGCGGCTCCGCGTGCTGCAATTTCAAGAGATTTACCCTCAAATTTTGCTCCGCCCGCACGGCTCAGCTGCTCAGTCTCCTCCAGATTGCCAGTGTGTAAAGCCAGAACCGTTGGACCTGCACCTGAGATAAATGCAGCAACTCCCGCGGCACGTAACTTAGTCATCAAGGCAAAAGATGCAGCCATCGCTTCGCTTCTATATGACTGGTGCAAGAAATCTTCTGTCGCTCTAAACAATAGATCTGGACGAATTGTTAGTGCGTGCATCATCAAAGCAGTGTTAGTGCTGTTTCGCTGTGCATCTGCAAAAGGAATGCTTTCAGGAAGCATCTTACGAGCCTTCGAAGTTGCAAGTGGATTTGAAGGAATAAATGCCATCGCACGAATTCGTGGGTCTACAGGGATCTGAATTGAACGAGCCTGTTGCTTTCCAGCAACATCTTCAGTCCATGCAACAGTTGCGCCACCAAAGAGAGCAGCCGCGACATTGTCTGGATGGCCTTCCATTTCAGTTGCCATATTAAGAAGTACTTCATCGCTCATTTTATCTGTACCGGTAAGCACCAGGGCGCGTGCAAGAACGAGACCACCTATGATTGCTGATGCCGATGAACCAAGTCCACGACCATGTGGAATTACATTGAGAGCGCGAACTGCAATTCCTTTTGGCTTTCCACCCAAATAATCGAAGCCTTTATACATCGCCTTAACAAGAAGGTTCTTCTCTGTGCGAGGTACCTCATCTGCACCTTCACCGGTGACATCGATATCCAAACCTGCATCATCGAGAATCTGTGCAACGTATCGGTCATACATTCCGAAAGCCAAACCAAACGAATCAAATCCAGGTCCAAGGTTTGCAGATGTTGCAGGGACCTGAACTTGGATTGGATTCGCTTTAAAAGTTGGTTTTGCCATCGCTTATGCCAACCTTCCTAATTGCTCTTCACGAGGCCGAGCGCTTTCGCGGCAACTTCAGCGTTAACGGGAACAACTACAGGATCTGCTGCGCCTTCAAGTGCCCAAGGAATATCTTTGAGGCCATTTCCAGTGCATGTAATAACGATTGTCTTATCTTTTGGAAGCTTGCCAGCGTTCTTATATTTGATCAGCCCAGCAAGACCTGCAGCAGATGATGGTTCGCAGAAGATTCCTTCTTTTGATGCAAGTAGATGATACGCCGCAAGAATTTCTTCATCAGTAACAGAGTCAATTAATCCGCCAGATTCATCGCGCGCAGCAATAGCTTGATCCCAAGATGCAGGGTTACCAATGCGAATCGCTGTTGCAATTGTCTCTGGCTTTGCAACAGCCTTACCTGTGACTAAAGGTGCAGAACCTGCGGCTTGGAAACCCCACATCTGCGGAAGTTTCGAAGAAAGTTTATCTTTGCGATATTCGTTATAGCCCATCCAATATGCAGTGATATTTCCTGCATTACCAACTGGAAGAGTATGGATATCAGGGGCATCGCCCAACATGTCTACAACTTCAAATGCTGCAGTCTTCTGTCCATCAATGCGATATGGATTTACTGAGTTAACAAGTGAGACCGGATAGTGCTCTGACAAATCACGGGCAAGAACGAGGCAATCATCGAAGTTTCCATCAACCTGTAGAAGCTTCGCACCGTGTACTACAGCTTGCGCCAGCTTTCCCATTGCAATTTTTCCTTCAGGAATAAGAACAGCAGGAATCATTCCGGCTTTAACAGCATAGGCCGCAGCTGCTGCTGATGTATTTCCAGTAGAAGCACAGATGACTGCCTTTGCGCCATCTTCTGCAGCCTTTGAAATCGCCATAGTCATGCCGCGGTCTTTAAATGAACCAGTTGGGTTGATGCCTTCAAATTTCACCCAGACGTTATTGCCAAGCATCTCTGAGAGAACGCATGCGTAGATAAGCGGTGTTCCACCTTCGCGAAGTGTGACGACCGGAGTCTTTGCAGAAACTGGAAGGCGATCGCGATATTCCTCGATGACTCCGCGCCATTGGTGCGCACCAGACTTCTTTGAAAAGATTCCCATTACGAAATCGCTCCCTCTACACGAATCACACTTGAAATCTTTGTCACCATTGACATCTTCTTTAGCGCCTCAACAGTTGCCTTGAGTTCGCCTTCTGTTGCGCGGTGAGTAACGATGATCAGCTCCGCATCTGCATCGCGACCATTCTGGTCAACAGTCTGAATTGAAACACCTTGATCTGCAAAAACCTGTGCGATTGCTGCAAGAACACCTGACTTATCCTCAACTTCAAGACGGATATGGAACTTTGTCTTTGTTGTTTCGATCGGAGCAATATCGCGGTCCGCATAATCTGTTTCTCGCTGGCCAATTGAGTTAAGGGCAATGTGACGAGAGACTGCAACGACATCTCCGAGAATTGCAGATGCAGTTGGTTGGCCACCAGCGCCGCGTCCGTAGAACATCAGTGGCCCTGCAGATTCTGCTTCAACAAAGACAGCGTTAAATGCATCGCGAACCGATGCCAATGGGTGGCTCTTATCAATCATCACTGGGTGAACACGAACTGAAATCTCGTCTGCAGGTGTGAGTTCTGCAATTGCAAGTAATTTGATGACGTGACCCATAGATTTAGCGATTGCTACATCTTCGAGGGTAATTTTTGAGATGCCTTCACGGTAAACGTCGCTGACGGTTACTCGTGTATGGAATGCAAGACCAGAGAGAATTGCAGCTTTAGCGGCAGCATCGAATCCTTCGATATCTGCAGTTGGGTCTGCCTCTGCATACCCAAGGGCCTGTGCCTCTTTGAGAACATCTTCAAATTCGCGATTATCTTCATGCATCTTTGTAAGAATGTAATTTGTTGTTCCGTTGACGATACCCATCAAGCGAGTTACAAAGTCGCCGGCAAGAGAATCTCGGAGGGGACGAATAATTGGAATCGCACCTGCAACAGATGCTTCGTAGTAGATATCTTCACCCTTTGCATATGCGGCGGTAAACAGGTCCGCACCGTGGCTGGCGAGGAGGGCTTTATTAGCAGTCACAATTGATTTGCGATTATTGATTGCTGTCATGGCGAGCTCACGAGCAGGTTCGATGCCGCCCATAACTTCAATAATCAAATCAATCTCTGGGTCATTAACAATTGAGAATGGATCTGTGGTGAAGAGCGCTGGATCTAAACCTGGGTAAGGCTTAATGGTGCGCACAGCAATGCGAGTAAGTTCGATGCGAACACCGGCACGAGTTGAAAGTTCTGCAGTATCTTCGAGCAGCAAACGGGCAACTTGGCTGCCTACTACGCCGCAACCGAGCATGCCGACGCGAACGGGTTTATCTGCTGGGCTCATCTGCCTATTCTTTCACATCAAGTGCAAGCAGGTCTGCTTCATTTTCTCGGCGCACAATCACGCGGGCTTTTCCATCTTTTACAGCTACAACCGGTGGTTTTGGCACATGGTTGTAATTGCTCGCCATACTTCTTCCATAAGCACCAGTCGCTGGGGTCGCTACAAGATCTCCCGGTGCAATATCTGCAGGAAGTTGGATATCGCGAATAATGATGTCACCGGTTTCGCAATGCTTACCAACAAGTCGCGAAAGAACAGATGTTGCTTGGGAAGCGCGCTGTGCAATTACTGCTGTGTATTCGGCATCGTAGAGTGCTGTGCGGGCGTTGTCGCTCATTCCGCCATCGACTGAGATGTACTTGCGAATTGATTTATTTTCAAGGGTGACATCCTTTACTGTGCCAACCTCATAGAGCGTAAACATTGTTGGTCCAACAATATTGCGACCGGGTTCGAGTGAAACTTGTGGCATCTCAAGGTTGTACTTCTTAGCTGCAGCAAGTACTGCGCCATGGATTGCAGGAAGTACATCTGCAGGTTCGACAGTTACTTCGCCAGCGATATAAGCGATTCCAAATCCACCGCCGAGATCGAGTTCTGCAAGTTCAGCGCCAAGTGAATCGCGGTACTTCGCCATAAATCCCATAAGTCTGTATGTTGCAATCTCATGAGCTTCTGAACCAAATATCTGTGAACCGATATGGCAGTGGACGCCTCGGAGTTCCAACTCTGGATGCTGGATCACTGCTTCAACCGCGGACCACGCAGCTCCTGATGCAATGGAGAAGCCAAACTTCACATCTTCGTGTGCTGTTGAAATCTTCTCGTGGGTATGAGCTTCGATTCCCGGAGTGAGTCGCAACATAACGCCCTGTCTGACTCCGTGCTTTTTTGCTGCAGCTGCAACTCTCTCTATTTCAAAGAGCGAATCCATAACAATAGTTTTTACGCCAAGTGATACCGCGCGATCGATTTCGGCAATTGATTTATTATTTCCGTGGACTTCGATCTTTGAAGGGCTTATCCCGCCAGCGATGGCAACTGCGAGTTCTCCGCCTGTGCAGACATCGATTCCGATTCCGATATCGGCGATCCACTGCGCGACGGCTGTGCAGATAAATGATTTTGCTGCGTAGTAAATAGTTCCTGCATGAGAACCAAACTGGCTTTGAAGCCCGTTATGCCAAGCTAGCGAACGTGATCTAAATGCATCTTCGTCAATAAAGAATGATGGGGTTCCGAAATCCTTTGCCAATTGCGCAGCAGATATTCCAGAGAGTGAGAGAACGCCGTCTTCAAAAGATACGTTCTTGGACCACATATTTCTGTCTTTTCCGCTCATGAGTTACATCCTCTCCGGCGCTGAAACACCAAGTAGGTCTAAACCATTAGCTAAAACTTGCATTGTTGCCGCGCAAAGTGCAGCTCGCGCAGAATGAATTGCAGAGATTGGCTCATCACCTAGCGGAAGTACGCGGCAATCAGCATAGAAGCCGTGATAAACACCAGCGAGTTCTTCTAGGTAGCGTGCAACACGGTGCGGTTCGCGGAATTCGGCAGCGCTAGCAACGACTCGAGGAAATTCAGCGAGTGCGCCAAGTAATTCATTCTCTCTATCGTGCACAAGTTGCGATGGGTCAAATGACGCGAGGTCAGATTTGATTCCAAGTTCAGCAGTGTTACGAAGTACCGCAGCAATACGTGCATGTGCATACTGCACGTAATAGACAGGATTCTCATTGGTATTGCGCTTTAGGACATCGACATCCATCACCATTGGAGTATCGACTGGGTAGCGAATCAATGTGTAACGAGCCGCGTCAACGCCTACCTTTTCAACCAGTTCTTCAAGAGTAATGATTGTTCCGGCGCGCTTTGAAAGCTTAAGTTCCTCGCCACCTTCCATAATTTTCACGAGCTGACCGATCATGATTTCCACGTTGTAGTCAGGGTTATCCCCTGCGCATGCAGCAGTTGCTCTTAAGCGATGGATGTAACCGTGGTGATCCGCACCAAGCATGTAAATGCAGATATCAAAGCCACGTTCTCTCTTATTTATGTAATACGCAGTATCTGATGCAAAGTACGTTAAGTCGCCATCTTCTTTAACTATGACGCGATCTTTATCGTCGCCGAAATCTGTGGTGCGAAGCCATACAGCACCAGCATCCTCAAATACATGTCCCTGTTCTCGCAGCTTTATTAGACCGTGTTCGACCGCACCTGATTCGTGTAGCGAGCGCTCCGAGAACCAGATATCAAAAGTAGTGTGAAAGGTTTCTAGAACTCGTTGCTGCTGAGCAAGCTGAACTTTGTAGGCTGCTTCTCTAAATTCCTCGCTTGTTGAAATTGCAGGATTTGCAGCGACAACTTCTTTAGCAAGGTCATTGATGTAATTTCCTTGGTACCCATCTTCGGGGATTGGCTTTCCTTGAGCGGCCGCTTGCACGGATTGACCAAATAAATCCATCTGGCGACCACGATCGTTGATGTAGAACTCGCGAGTGACATCTGCGCCAGCAGCGCTAAGTACACGACCGAGTGAATCCCCTACGGCAGCCCAACGTGTATGCCCTAGGTGCAAAGGACCAGTTGGATTTGCGCTGATAAATTCAAGGTTGATCTTGACGCCATCGAGGGCGCGACCATGTCCGTAACTATTGCCTGCAGTAAGAATGGTGCGAACGAGTTCGGCTTGGCTTGCACGATCTAACGTGATGTTAATAAATCCTGGTCCTGCAATTTCTACCTTGGAAACTCCTGAAATTGATGAGATTGCAGATTGAAGAATCGTCGCAATTTCACGTGGGTTCTTACCTGCGGCTTTTGCTAGCTGAAGAGCAATGGAGGTTGCATAGTCGCCATGGTCGCGATTCTTTGGGCGTTCTAGCGTTAGCGAGGCGGGAACTTCACCAGCAATTTCACCTCGAGCAAAAGCTGCAGCGATTGCCGCCTGAATCTGCGCAGCCAATTGATCTGAGAGCGAGGCTCCGCTGGATGAATGGTCTGGCGACATTGTGCAAGGTTACCGGCTCTGCGCTTGCAGCCGACCTCTATTTTGATTCCACCTGCATTTTGATTCCACCTGCATTTTGATTCAGGGGGCAGTTGCCCTTAACCTTCTCTCATATCCGTGGAGAGAAATCTCTGCCGATATGCGGGAGTGGTGAAATGGCAGACACGCAAGTCTTAGGAACTTGTGCTTCGGCGTGCGGGTTCAAGTCCCGCCTCCCGCACCAGAAGTACTTTAAAAAGAATGCCTTAGAAAATCATGGCTAAACAATCCCCAGCGAAAGCGAAGAAACTTCGGGGCGAAGCCATGCGCGCAGCTGCTGCCAGAAAGGCAGAACGTGCAGCAAGTAATTGTGCCGTCACACGAGGCGAAGTTGATCTCGATGCGTATGCCGAAGTAGATGGCGCCTGGCGAGAAATTGGAATTTCAGCCCCCGCTCGTAGAGCACTCATTGATGAAGGTTTCTACAAGTTGAGCGACCTGCGGAAGGTCTCTATTGATGTCGTTAAAGAGCTTCATGGGGTTGGGCCGAATGTCATACGAATCCTCATTAATGAAATGAAGAAATCGGATCTCTCCTTTAGGAAGTAGTTCTCTCGTCAAACCTTAAGTTCTTGCAAGAGATGTGCAAGAACAAGTTACCCGCAATTTTTCATTTATAAATCGGTTGGCTATTCTTTAGGTGTTCACGAGTTCTACGTATTAGCCCCGGCTTAGTAGACGGCAACCCTCCACCGCGGTGGGGTGCTCCGGGTGACGAACAGGTCAGAGTTTTGACAAGCGTTGCGGTTGATTTTTGGAACGCTTTTTAATCTCTGACACCTACTGCGATGGAGATTAACGATGTCAAACAATTGGTCTTTTGAGACTCTTCAAATTCATGCTGGGCAGACAGCTGATCCAACAACGGGTGCACGTGCACTTCCTTTGTACCAGACAACAGCATATGAATTTAGAGATACAACACATGCTGCAAACCTTTTCGGACTTGCAGAACTCGGAAATATTTACACCCGCATCATGAACCCAACTCAGGATGCTGTTGAACAACGTCTTGCAGCCCTTGAGGGTGGAGTGGCGGCACTTCTACTTGCATCAGGATCTGCTGCAACAACATTTGCAATACTCAATGTTGCAGAAGCTGGTGATCACATCGTTTCAAGCCCAAGTCTTTATGGTGGAACGTACAACCTCTTCCATTACACACTTCCAAAGTTCGGTGTTGAGGTTACTTTCGTGGAAGATCCAAGTGATCCAGAGTCTTGGAAGAAGGCAGTGAAGCCAAATACAAAGGCTTTCTTCGGAGAGACTATCGCTAACCCAAAGAATGAAATTCTCGATATCCGCGCGGTAGCAGATATCGCACATTCTGTTGGCGTTCCACTTATCGTTGATAACACCGTGGCAACTCCTTACCTCATCAAGCCAATTGATTTTGGTGCAGATGTTGTTGTGCACTCAGCTACGAAATTCCTATCAGGCCATGGAAATGCAGTTGTTGGTGCAATTATCGATGCTGGAAAATTTGATTATGCTCAATATCAAGATCGCTTCCCTGGATTTAACAAACCAGATCCGAGCTACCACGGCCTCGTCTTCTCACAAGCACTCGGCGTAGGTTCTGCATTTGGCGCAAACCTCTCTTACATCTTCAAGATTCGCCTTCAGCTTCTTCGCGATGTGGGAGCTGCAGTTTCACCATTTAATGCATGGTTACTTGCACAGGGTCTTGAAACTCTCTCGCTTCGTATCGAGCGCCACATTGAAAATACAAAAGCTGTTGCAGCATTCCTTGAGGCTCATCCTGATGTGGAGAAGGTCAACTACGCAGGACTTGCTTCATCTCCATGGCATGCGCTTGCCAAAAAATATGCACCTAAGGGCTCTGGAGCTGTTCTCTCTTTTGAACTCAAGGGTGGAATCGAAGCAGGAAAGAAGTTTGTGGAATCACTTGAGCTCTTTAGCCATGTTGCAAATATCGGCGATGTTCGCTCACTTGTTATTCACCCTGCGACTACAACTCACTCGCAGTTAAGCCCGCAAGAGCAGTTAGATGCTGGTGTAACTCCAGGACTAGTTCGCTTAAGTCTCGGATTGGAAAATATCGAAGATATTAAGAGTGATCTTCAGGCAGGTTTTGAGGCTGCTAAACAATAAAGCTGTAGGCAAGTAAGAGGGCGCCGCATGTGAGTGAAATCGCTGCGGCGCTCTTGCTTTGCATCCACTTTTTTCCACCTTGGGTAAAAGAGAAGGCCAATACTAAGAATCCTGGTGCAATTAATACCAAGCTCTTACTTAGGTTTGATTCGCTACCAGATTGATACTGAAGATTGATGAGTCCAGCTGCGAGGGCTGCATAGGCGCCCATACGAAAGTTATTTACTCGCTGCATATCCATGCCATAACGATAATGCAGATTGTTGAAGAAAAGCAGAAGGGCGCCGGTTTCCCGACGCCCTTCTCCAAGCAGTAACTAATTAGTGATCTGCTGGCATGCCTTCAGCATGTGACTTCATACGTGCGATCTTCAAGATTGTTAGACCGAATACGCACTTCGCTAGCACGTCAGCGATTGTGTATCCAACCTGAACTGCAACGAATGATGATGCTGTTGCATCACCAACGATGTTGAAGATGTACGCGATTGGGTAAACACCCCATGTAGCAATGAGAAGAAGACGCAGGCGTCCTACAGTCTCTGCGACACCAGCTGGCTGGCGCTCCAATGACTTTCCAAGCTCTACGAATAGTACGTAGAGGATGTAAAGGAATGGGATTGTTGAAAGAACACCGTAGAGAACCTGCGTGTTCTGGTCAGATGAAATTTCACCTGGGTAACCAAGCGCGATCATCGCAGCAGCTGCTGGAACGAGGCGGATGATAAGTGACTTCGCAACTGCCGCAGCAAGTGAAAGTACAGCGATAACTTCTACGAGTAGAAGTGGAACAGTAAGTAGCCAGTCAACGTAGCGGTATGCCTCGTTGAATGCGCCCTGCTCGCCTGAAACGTTTACAACCATTGCCTCTGATGACTCAGTGAATGAGTTGAAGATACGCCAGTAGTGGTATGCAGCAATGAATGTAACCATTGATGACATCACTAGAGCATTGCGGTACTTAGGAAGAACTCGTGACTGTGATACGAGGGTGTACACAGTTGTCGCGAGCATTGAGATCAAACCAAATGAGAAAACCGCGTAAACGAGGTTCCATTGGTTGCTGTCGAGTGTTACTGACATGTATTAAGCCTCCGTGAGTGCTTATCAGTATGGACCAGGCGGACCATACGTTCGGTTAGCCCATGGAGTCCTCGAGGAACTCCAGCGGCCATCGACAGGAATAGTGTGCGCCTGATTTCGCCAATACGCACTACGAAAATGCAAGTGTTTCGCACTTTTATGGGGTGAATTGAGCGTGAATTAGAAAGTTCTTTACCTTACGCACCAGTAGGTACCCTTGCCAGGTGATGGAGCAGCTACGTGACCTGAAGGCACATAGGGGCTTCACCAGTCTGGCAATCTCACGATTTATCTCCAATGTCGGCAATGGTGTCTCACCGATCGCACTGGCGTATGGCGTCTTAAGTCTTGAAGGTGCAGATGGAAAAGATCTCTCCATCGTTATGGCCGCTCGCTTTGTTCCGCTCCTTGGCTTCATGTTGTTTGGCGGAGTCATTGCTGATCGTTTTCAACGCAATCGATTAGTCGGTGGCGCAGACATGATCGGCAGCTTCCTTGCCGCCGTAAGTGCGATATCGCTCATCGCAGGTTTCTCATCAGTCTGGTTACTTGCAACGATGGCGGCGCTCTTTGGAATCCTCAATGCCATTTGGTGGCCTGCAATGTCAGGGGTTCTGCCGGAAATTTTACCGAAAGAGAAGTTGCAATCTGGAAATGCAATCATTGGTTTAACGACAAATATTGGTTACATCGTCGGAACACTTGCTGGCGGAATTCTTGTCGCAACGGTCGGCGCTGGCTGGGGGCTATTGGCAGATGCAATCTCATTCTTTATCGCAGGAGCGATAGTTTGGTTTCTTCCCATTATTGGGAAAGCAAAAGATGAGAGCTCAGGAATATTGCACGATTTAATTGTTGGGTGGCGAGAATTTATCTCTCGCTCTTGGGTCATTGCGATGGTCTTTGCCTTCTCGCTCATCAATATGGCATTTGAATCAATGCTCTCAGTTCTTGGTCCCTTGAACTTTAGTGACCCTGAGACCGGACCAAGGCTCTGGTCTTACAACCTAGCTGCCCTCACAATTGGAATGCTTATCGGCGGCATTTGGGTATTGAAAGTTAAATTCAAGAGACCTCTATTTGTAGCAATGATTCTGATCGCAATTTCTTCTATCTGGGATTTCTCTCTGGCTCTAGATCTTCCACTCATCTTTGCTCTTATTGCAGGTGTCTTTTCTGGCATTAGCCTTGAAGTATTTATAGTTACCTGGAATACATCGCTTCAAAGCCATGTGCCGGAAGAGTCTTACTCTCGAGTGAGCTCATATGACACATTGGGCTCTTATGGAATTGCACCCCTTGGAATCGTTGTGGCAGGGCCGCTCGCTATGCATTTTGGAGTCAACACCATCCTCTTCATTACAGGAGTTACCACGCTTGTTGCAGCTGGCTTATCACTTCTCGTGAAGTCAGTGCGCGACCTCGAGAACCCCTAGTCATACATCGTCTAGGCTTCAGTCCATGAGCCACGAACCAATAAATCCACCGCCTAGGTTACGTGGCCTTTTTCACCTTATTGCGACTCCTCTTGTCATCATTGCATCGCTCGTACTCTTCTTGCTGAGCAGAGAATCATTTAAATTCGCTGTCGCGTTGTATTCGCTGACAGCAATCATGCTCTTTAGCGTCTCCGCTATTTACCATCGCGTCCCTTGGGTGCCAGCAAAGAAGAAGATATGGCGCCGCTGGGATCATGCAAATATCAATTTACTTATTGCCGGTTCATATACGCCATTTGCTGTCGCTCTTCTCGAGCCACGTGATCGAAATATCCTCTTGTCCGTTATTTGGATCGGCGCTCTATCAGGTGTTGCAATGCGCGTCTTCTGGGTGGGTGCCCCCCGATGGTTATATGTTGCAAATTACTTACTGCTCGGCTGGGTTGCTGTTATCTACACCCCACAGCTCTACCGAGAGGGTGGTTTATGGGTGCTAATTCCTATTCTCGTCGGTGGCCTTCTCTATTCAATTGGTGCGATTTTCTACGCGCTCAAATTCCCTGGGCGTAATGCAAAGTACTTCGGCTTCCACGAGCTATTCCACATCTTTGTGCTTGCAGCATGGATATCTCAGTACCTAGCAGTCTCTTTCGCCATTTACCGAAAGTAGCCAAATGGCCTAATCTTGAGCACTGGCGGGGGGCGGTCCTTCGATGTAGTGAATGAGAGTGACGACGATGGCAGAGAAGAATTTCCGTAACTGGGTTGGTTTTCGCGATGATTCAGAGCGCGAACCTGTAGCTAATCCTGTCGATCGTATTCGCGATCTTGAATCTCAATTAGCTGACCTTCGTTCACGTCGCGACATCACCGGTCTTTCACGCGAAGAGTTTGAAATCCTCGCAACCGAGACAGCTATGGCGATGATTAAATCTGCCCAAGCTCGCGAAGCAAAGGCGCATTCAGCAGCTGATCGAGTTATTGCCGAGTCCACACGAAATGCAAAAGATACCCTCGAAACAGCAGAGACAAAGGCCCGCAGCATTCTCGCTGGCGCTGAAAGCCGTGGTCGTAAGTACATTTCAGCTGCAGAGTTAGAGGCAGCAGAACTTATCCGTGATGCAAGCCGTGAAGCAGCAGCAGTTGCTGATGCAAAGGTCCGCGAAGCAGATTCAATCGTCGATCTCAAGCGCCGTGAAGCTGCAGCACTTGCAACAGCTGCGCGTCGCGAAGCCGAGAGAATCATCGCTGATGCTTCAGGAAATGTTAATGAATTCCGCGCATGGCTCGGAGATATGATCTCCGAATCAGAGAGACTTTATCGCGCACAGACTCAAGCGCTTACAGCTGCTGAAGCTGCGATTGCTCAATCTCGCGAGAAGCTCGATACATCATTTGCTCGTCTCAGCCGCATGCAGGAAGTTGTCAATACAGCACTGAATGAAGATGGAACAGTTAAGAAATCTGCCCCAATCAAAGTTGAGAGCAAGAGAACTTCACCAGCACTTGAAGCGCCAAAGAGAAGTGCAAATACTCCTGCTAAGCGCACAGCTAAGAAGACAACTTCAAAGCGTAAGTAATTTTCATGGCTACCAAACGCGGTATCCAATACATTCCTGCAATTGATGGGCTTCGCGCCCTCGCAGTAATCGCAGTGATGTTTTATCACTTGGGATTCTCTTGGATTCCCGGTGGATTTCTCGGCGTAGATCTCTTCTTCGTTATCTCTGGATATGTAATCACACGTCTCTTGCTAGATTCGATTGCACAGAGTGGTGGTTTAGATCTTCGTGGCTTCTACCTTGCTCGCGCTCGTCGATTACTGCCAGCGCTTCTCTTCACCATCATTACAACAACTATCGCTATTGGCATTTGGGCTCCGGACACGATCAAGAGATTCGTTACAGATATGCCATTTGCGCTCTCTGGGACTATGAATTGGTGGCTAGTCGCTAAAGAGCAAGATTACTTTGAGAGTATCGGCAGACCTCCACTTCTGCAGCACACATGGTCTTTAGCAGTTGAGGCTCAGTTCTATCTCGTATGGCCACTCATTCTCTACTTCATCCTCAAGAGACTCGGCAAAAATAGAATTCCTCTCGCTGCTTTGATGATTGCCGCAGCATCTGGAATTACTCTCCTTATTGTCTCTCTATCTCTTGATTCATCAAGTGCATCTGAAGTCAGTCATATCTACTTTGGAACAGATACACACAGCATCGGCTTATTCCTAGGCGCAGCCCTTGCTGTCAGTTGGATACCTCAGAATTTCACAACTCAGGTATCGAAGAAGGCGCAAGACTTTATTGATGGGGTTGGCGTATTTGGGTTTATCGGAATTCTTGCAACTTTCCTTCTTATCGATGAGAGTGAACCGACTCTCTACAAGATTGCATTCCCACTTGCCGCTCTCTTTGGCGCTGCAATCATTATGTCCGTTGTGCATCCTGCCTCACGCTTTGCACCAATCCTTGAAAATCCCCTACTTCTGTGGATCGGGCAACGCTCATATGCAATCTATCTATGGCACTGGATTATCTTTCAGGTAACACGACCAAGCGTTGACCTCGCAGGGCAGACATGGGCGCTGTACTCACTTCGCATTCTCATCGTCTTTGCGCTGGCAGATATCTCTCTGAGATACGTTGAAATTCCAATTCGTCGAGGAGCTATTAAGTATTGGTTTAAAGGGCTGAAATATAGAACTAAGAAAGAGCGATCTCGCCAGACTCGTTTATTTGCCGCTAGCTTCGTAGTTGTACTCGCACTTGCATCCGTTGTTAGCGTCAGAGCTATTTCAATAGGCAATGAACAGCGTGCGGTACTAGAGGAATCACTCTCTTCTCCAAATACGTCTACTGCCATTAATGCCGCAGATGGGATTTGGTTAACTGGGGATTCTGTAATTCTTGGTATCCGAACAGAGCTCGGTGAAATCTCTCCCATATCACTGATTAACGCACGCATTGGTCGCCAGGCACCCGAGCTACTTGAAGTGATGAAGCAAGATGTTAAGCAAGTGGGCGCCAATCAAGTAGTTTTCAACCTCGGAAACAATGGACTCTTGCAGGCCGACGTTGCACGAGAGATATTTGAATTAGTAAAGAATCAAAGTTCAGTGATTGTTGTTAACACCGCCGTTCCTCGACCATGGCGGGAGAGCAACAACGAGCTCATTGCAGAAATTGCAGCTCAGTATTCGAATATAAGAGTAATTGACTGGAATTCAATATCTAATGGCCATCCAGAGTTCTTCGCACCCGATGGTGTCCACCTTGTTCCAGCAGGTGTTGAGGCATATGTAAATGAGATTAGGAAATATTTGTAGTGTGCAAATAGAAAAACCCCAGCTGATTACAGCTGGGGTTTTTCTATTTTAAGAATTTATTCGAATTGACCTGAGAATCCGAATGGTGTTGCAACACCAAGAGTTCCATCTGCATAAACTGCAGAGACACGGAATGATGTTGATCCTTCTGTAGAGCCCTTAGCAAATTCTGCTGAGTATGTAGTTGCTGA
Organism: Actinomycetes bacterium; assembly: GCA_041303615.1. Lineage (GTDB taxonomy): Bacteria > Actinomycetota > Actinomycetes > Nanopelagicales > Nanopelagicaceae > Planktophila. The sequence continues at coordinate 82,973 of JBFYOX010000001.1, read as the reverse complement.
AACTTCTGAAACTACCTTCCACTCTCCCTGATTTGCGCGAGTCTCAACACGGTATCCCTTGATATCTCCCTTTGGAGCACCCCAAGTAATTACCATTACAGACTTTGAGCTATCTTTCCAATTTCCGATAAAACGTGAAGGTGCTTCACCAGTTGTAGCCGCTGGAGCTGCAGACTCTGTAGCTTCCATTGTCTCTTCTGGTGCTGCTGTTGCTTCTGGTGCTGCGCTTTCGCTTACTGCTGGCGCAGGTGCTGCTGACTCATCATCGCTCTTTCCTGCATTTGAGATTACGAATGCACCGACGAGCAGAATTGCAACTAGAACTGCAAAGAGAACCTTTGGAGATCCTTGGCTCTTTGAAGCGCTTGATGAAGTTGCCTTTGGGGCAGCTGCTGCTGCACGTGGTGCAGCTGGAGCAGGAGTTGTTGAAACATTAACTCGTGATGAGCTAGATGAAGAACCAAGTGAAGGTACTGGAGGAATAACTACCTGTGAGGCGCTCTTCTTAACAGCTGACTTCTTGACAGCCTTCTTCTTAGTTGCGCTCTTCTTGACTGCAGATTTCTTTACAGCCTTCTTTGCAGTTGTTTTCTTAACAGTTGATTTCTTCTTCGCTGCTGTCTTCTTTGCAGGAGACTTCTTTGCAGCCTTCTTAACTGCTGACTTCTTAGCAGTTGTCTTCTTTGCGGTTGACTTCTTTGGTGCAGCTTTCTTAGCTGCTGACTTCTTCTTTACTGCCACAGTGATCTCCTAGAGTTGGTGAAGTGTTGATAAATCGCCCGGAATATAGGAGAAGTTTAGCCCAGGGAATTCAGCAAAGTGATCACATGAGGTGCTATCGCACGGAGTGATTTTCCTCTGTGACTGATTGAATCCTTCTCTTCTGCGCTCATTTGCGCGCTTGAGATTGCATAACCATCTGGCTGAAAAATGGGGTCATAGCCAAAACCGTGCTCACCGACAGGGGCGCGCAAAATGCTGCCTTTAAATTGAGCTTCTTCACAATGGCTTCGACCATCGGGAAGATAGAGAGCCGCAACGCAGGTGAAATGTGCTCCACGTTGATTTTCAGGAACATCTTTAAGCTGCTCAAGAACTTTCTCTGTATTTGCAGAATCATTGCCGTGCGAACCGGCCCATCGCGCTGAATAAACTCCTGGATCTCCGTTAAGGAAATCTACGCAGAGGCCGCTGTCATCTGCAATTGCAGGAATTCCGGAAGCAATGCACATCTCGCGCGCCTTTTTGAGAGCGTTCTCTTCAAAAGTTTTCCCATCTTCTACGACATCATGAAGATCTGGAAATGAATCGAGGCCAATTAATTCGATTTCACCCGGTGCAATGGCATCGAGAATTCTTCGGAACTCTTCTATCTTCCCCTTATTGCGGGTAGCAAGTAGAAGTTTATGTGCCATCTAGCCTGCAAGCGCTTTCTTCTGCAGGGCAGTTAGCTCGGCAGAACCTGCGACGGCGAGATTAAGAAGTGAATCCAATAGAGCGCGATCAAATGGTGCGCCTTCTGCAGTTCCTTGAACTTCAATAAACCTTCCATCTCCTGAGCAGACAACATTCATATCTGTCTCGGCGCGTACATCTTCTTCGTAACAAAGATCGAGCATTGGCACTCCATCAATAATTCCAACACTTACTGCAGCAACTGAATCTGCAAGTGGTTTGGCTGTTGCCTTTACGTGGCCTTCTTTCTGAGCCCAAGAGATTGCATCGGCAAGTGCGACGTATGCACCAGTGATTGCAGCGGTGCGCGTTCCGCCATCAGCCTGCAAAACATCGCAATCGATAACAATTGTGTTCTCGCCAAGTTCTTTCATATCTACGATTCCACGAAGCGAGCGACCGATAAGTCTAGAAATTTCTTGCGTGCGTCCGCCTAACTTTCCTTTAACGCTCTCGCGATCTGATCTTGTATGTGTTGCACGAGGCAACATTGAGTATTCAGATGTAACCCATCCGTTTCCAGAATCCTTTAGCCAACGTGGAACACCAGGTGTAAATGATGCAACGCAAAGAACTCGAGTCTTGCCAAACTCAACAAGCACGGATCCTTCTGCATGATCGAGCCATCCGCGTGTAATTTTAATTTCGCGGAGTTGATCTACTGAGCGTCCATCATTGCGTGCCATTGGTTTCCTCTTTCTAGGATGTTAAAGATCTTGATGTTGAACAGAACCAACTTCTGGTCCTAAGAATCGACGAGCTAGAACCTCGAATGCCTTTGCATCTCCAGTAGCAAGGAACTTGTGTGTCGCAGGTGAATCTGATGGAGATCTCAGTAAATTCTCTTCAACGAGAACTCGATATAAATCTTTAGCGGTCTCTTCTGCGCTTGAAACAAGTGAGACGCCATTACCCATGACGTAAGAGATAACACCGGTCAAAAGCGGATAGTGGGTACAGCCCAAAACTAAGGTGTCTATATCTGCATCAATCATGGGCTTTAGATATTCACGGGCAATCTGGGTAATCGCTTCGCCCGAGGTTTCTCCGCGCTCGACAAATTCAACAAAGAGCGGGCAAGCAATGGATTCAATCTTCAGCTGTGGTGCTGCTGCAAAAGCATCTAGGTAAGCCTTTGAATCAATGGTTGCGCGGGTACCAATAACTCCGACTTTCCCTGATCGCGTAGCCGCAACTGCTCTGCGTACAGCAGGCTGAATCACTTCAATAACGGGAACTGAATATCTCTCGCGAGCATCTCGCAACATGGCCGCACTTGCAGTGTTGCAGGCAATTACTAGAGCCTTAACTCCTTGATCAACGAGGAAATCGAGTGTCTCGAGAGAGAAATCGCGAACTTCAGCAAGTGGCCTTGGGCCATACGGACCGCGAGCGGTATCGCCGATGTAAAGAGTTGATTCGTTAGGAAGCTGATCGAGAATTGCTCTAGCAACTGTTAAGCCGCCGACGCCAGAATCGAAGATACCGATTGGGGCGTTACTCATGCCCCTAGTCTAACGGTGGGCGAGCGTTATGCCCAAAGAGTTCCGTCGAGTCCTTCGGTGGCTTCTTCAATATCTGAGCCATAAATGCCGGTTGATAAGTACTTCCAGCCTGCATCGCAGACAATAAATGCGATATCAGCATCGCGATTATCTCTTACCGCTTCATTTGCCATTGCAATCGCTGCATGCAAAATCGCTCCAGTTGAGATGCCTGCAAAGATTCCTTCAACTTCCAGAAGCTGGCGAACGCGCTTTACTGAATCTTCGGCACCAACTGAGAAGCGTCGAGTTAATACAGATGCATCGTAGAGTTCAGGAACAAAACCCTCATCGATATTACGAAGTCCATATACAAGCTCGCCGTAGCGGGGTTCTGCCGCGATTATTTGCACATCTGGCTTCTGCTCGCGCAAATAACGCCCTGCACCCATAAGAGTTCCCGTAGTGCCTAAACCTGCAACGAAGTGTGTAATGGTCGGAAGATCTTTAAAAATTTCTGGTCCAGTACCGTTGTAGTGCGCTGCAGTATTTGCAGGATTTCCATATTGATAGAGGAAGACATAATCAGGATTCTGCGCAGCAATCTCTTTAGCAACTCGCACTGCCTCATTTGAACCACCCGCTGCAGGTGATGAAATTATTTCTGCGCCCCACATCTCAAGAAGTTGGCGACGTTCCGGGCTGGTGTTCTCTGGCATTACGCAAATTAATTTGTAGCCTCGAACTTTTGCTGCCATTGCGAGCGAGATTCCTGTATTGCCACTTGTGGGTTCAAGAATTGTCGAACCAGCCTTAAGTAGGCCATCTCTTTCAGCTGCCTCAATCATCGCCATTGCAGTGCGATCCTTGATCGATCCTGTTGGATTGCGATCTTCCATCTTCGCCCAAAGTCGAACATTGGGAGCAGGTGAAAGTCTCGGTAATCCGATTAAGGGGGTATTACCTACAGATGATTCGAGCGAATCGTAACGAGCCAAAATTAACCACCGGCAACAGCAGGCAAGATAGTAATTGAATCCCCATCTTTAACTTGTGCTTCTAGGCTTCCAAGGAAGCGAACGTCTTCATCATTGATATAAACATTGATGAAGCGTCGAAGTGCGCCATCTTCAAGAAGTCGCTCGCCGATGCCTGCGTACTGTGAATCTAAATTGCTGATGACAGCAGAGAGGGTTGCGCCTTCTGCTTCTACAGTCTTCTGATCTTTTGTATATGGGCGCAGGATTGTTGGGATGCGAACTTCAATTGACATGGGTTAATTATGTCGAAAAAGTGGCACTATCTCTAATCGAGAATAATTACAGGCTCTTCTGTGACTTCCCCATCAATAATTCGATACGAGCGCAATTCAGTTGTAGGTGCAATCTCTTTGCGTGTAGAGACCAAGACGTAATGGGCGCCGGGTTCCCCTGCATAAGCGATATCTGTGCGAGATGGATAGGCGTCTGTCTCGGTATGCGAGTGATAAATGACAACAATCTCTTCATCGTTGTCATCAGCTTCGCGATAGAGCGCCAATAAATCTTTTGGATCAAATTCATAAAATGTAGGTGAATGTGCGGCATTAACCATTGGTTTATGACGGACTGGCTTACCAGAACCGATTGGACCTAGAAAAACACCACAACACTCATCGGGATATTCGGCTCTAGATTGTTCGAGCATTGCATCGGCGAATGCACGGGAGATTTCAAGAACCATGGCGTTATCGTACTAGGAGTTACCCAATCAGGAATTACCTAGTCAGGAATTACCTAGCTGGGATTCTTCATCTTCATCTACATCGTCAATGAGTGCAGAGAGAAGCGACTCTTGAAGCCAGCCCAACCATGTATAGACGCTATAGACGCCACGAAGTGGATCATCGGGAGCGAGTAATTCGAGATGTTCATGCGAATTGTTCTCAACTTTCAATCTCACACCTAGTGCAAGACGAATATCGTTAATGGCCCCCAGCCATGCATTTGCATCATCGTGATCTAAATCAACGATTCCATCATCTGAAGATTTGAGATGGATGCGCATTGAGATTGCATGCGCCTGTTTCTTTGAACGCAAAGTAGATTCTGTATAACGCCGAAATTCCGAAGCATCTACTGCATCTGCGTATGCATTTGGCAATAATCTATGGAGGACTTCATCTTCAGGTGGTGAATCATGTGAAGTAATTCCAACCATTGCTGCGAGCGGATCTTCATGTCCATGGTCTACGCGCTCTGCAAGTAATTCAATTATCTGCTCGCAGAGATTGAGTAGAACTTCTTTTTCACTATCTGCAAACTGCGCTATATAAGAATGATCTCCGTGGCGTTTAAATCCCTCTGTGGCCGTCACAGTTGATCTCCGCGTTGCAATGTCGCCCACAGGCCATACTCGTGAAGACGAGCAACATCATGTTCCATCTCTTCGCGACTGCCTGTAGAAACGATTGCCTTTCCATCATTATGTACTTGAAGCATCAACTCTGTTGCTTTAGCTTTTGAATAGCCAAAGAGTTCCATAAATACATAGACAACATAATTTTGAAGGTTTACAGGATCATCCCAAACGATTGTGACCCAAGGAGTATCACCCGAAAAGATTGCACGAATCTCTTCTTCGAGTTTATCTGCAGTCTTAACCATCACCGGATAATGATATTCAAGGTTGAACTAATAACAGCCTTCCAGCTTTGATCTTCTAGAAGTGTGACCCTGAAGGCGAATATCCCTCTGCCTTGGCCGCTTATCTTTACGGAGAAATTACCTTGAGAATCGGTTGGTTCGATTGGAAATTCGAGTGGAATCCAATTCTTTCCTGAGAGTTTTTCGATACGAATAACCGCACCAGATGTTCTAGGTCGAATTGACCCAGTGATTACAAATTCACTGCCAGCCTTGATTGAGGTTGGAGCATCCACAAATAGCTCTCTACCAATCTCGACAGGAAGTTCAGCTGAAATGCCTTCGGTTCGCTCCCACGATGCATCTGAGATGACACGAATTGTTGTTGATCTACCTAGCAGAATTGATTTCTTCACCTTGCCCTCGAGATCCGTGACTCCAGTACTGAGCAATCTCCATGATTCTTGACCGAGAGATTTTCCTTCAATTCTGACAGGCAGATTAGCAAGCGGAGATTTATCTTTGATTGTGAATTGCGCTGAGACCTCTACTGGTTTTCCGTAATTGACTGCGCTCTTATCAATTGTTGCAACTGCAGATACTTGGTCAGGTGCAATCTCTTTTGCAACATTTCTAATTGCTTCCATGGCAAGTGGTTCTTCCATGCCAAGCGTCCAAGCGGTGATTCCACCAATTCTGTATTTATTTACAAGCGCAGCTCTAGTTGCCCAGCTTCGAGTATCTTGATACCAAGCAGTTCGCGAAGCCGTACATGACGTTGCAAGCCCACTGGCTGTAGTTCCGTTATAAACCTGTTCATATGAGAACGTTACTTCTCCAAACTTTTCATCATACGTTGGAGTTGCCCCGTAGGTTGCTGCCAGAGTAGTTGCATCGCGCATTACAAATGTTGCAGCTTTTGCACCAACTTTTGCCGACTTCGCAACGTTTGCAGGGCAGACGCCTTTGACTGCGGTAATCCAGGAGCGACCATAGCCAGGAACTCCAACAAAGACTTTAGATGCCGGCATGATGGAAATTGCGTACTGAACTGTGCGCTCTGTCCACTCTAAAGGACCAATCGGTCCAACTTTTGCAACCGAATAGTCGTAGGTCATAATTCTTAACTTGTCGATAGAAGATGCAATCTCTGCCCACGCATAGACAAAGTAGCCCTTCTGCTTTCCTGCAGGATCAAGTACGTAAGGGGTTGCGATGGATAAGATTTTATTTTCTGCTCGAAGCGCAACGCTAAGTTCTTTGATAAACGCTACCCAGGATGGGGCGGTTGCCTTCCAGCTTGCATTTCCGTCAACGAATGCAAAGCCTTCAAAGTCGATATCGATTCCATCAAAGTTATTTGTGCGAACCAAATTCATTATTGTGCTGACAACTTGTGTTCGCGATGCAGGGTCTTTCAATAATCCCGCGAGGACACCCTTTTCAGTTCCATCCGTAATCGTTGGAATGATCTGTAAATTTGCACTTCGCATGGCAGCTAGTGGAACTGACATCGGAATGCTCGGGTTGGCAGGCGTGTATAAATCAGTAATTCTTGATTTCTTGTTTACAGATGAGTATTTCAAGGTATACCAAAATGGCATTACCTCTTTAATCAAATCCGTGTTATTCAGCGCTGCAGGCAGAGAGGTCTTCATTGAGTAATAAGGAATCCAACCCGTAAGAATTTTACGAGGAACATTTTCCTCGGCTTGCGCACTTGGTATTGAGAGCAATGATGAGAAAAGGATTAAGGCGAGTCCAATGCGAGATAAGACTCTCACCGTTAGCTCCCCCAGATTCGATCGGTTACAGCGAAGAGAGCCATATCAATTTGACGCCCATCTTCACGTGTAACCTTATTTTGCATTGTTCCTTCTTGTAGGTAGCCCGCGCCGAGCAGGAGGCGTTGTGACGCAATATTGTCTACATCCACCAGTCCTTCGATTCTCCGGAATCCAATTTCCGTGATTCCATGCTCGGTAATCATCATTGCAGCAGTCTTTCCAATTCCTTTTCCGCGTTGGCTGGATTCCATCCAATATCCAATTTCAGCGCTGTGATTCTTGATATTAATTGTATGAAGTGAAATTACACCGGCGAATTTTCTATCTTCGCCGGTTCCGTAATCGACAACGAATCGAAGTTCGCGGCGTTCAGCAAATGAAAATGGATCGGAGCGAACAAAATCAATCGCATGATCGATTGTGTAATCAGTAGGAACTGTTGTGAATGCAGGAATTAGAGGATCCTGGCAAGCCTTATAGATTGCATCAATATCATTTTCATTGCTGGGGCGAAGAGTCACCAGGCCATGAGTCAGAGTTGCAATCTCTTGAGGCCACCAAATCATGGGTCAATCTTATGCTAGCCAATGAGTTCGGAGTCGCGAGAACGACTCTGATCATGGGTGCAACTTAAGTTTGAAGGTAGGGATGCGCAGTTATCGCAGAGCAGAATCAGTTGGTGACACGAAGCAGTGTTGCAATTACGGAAATCCTTTGTTGGTGCGTGGCACTTATCGCATTCGCCGATGACCTTTGCCTTATCGGAGAAATCCATCGACATGCGATCATCAAAGATATAGAGAGAGCCTTCCCATGATGCCTCATCGCCGAAACGGTTGCCGTACTTAACGATTCCGCCATCGATTTGATAGACCTCATTAAATCCACGGTTCTTCATAACCACTGAGAGGATTTCGCAGCGGATTCCGCCGGTGCAGTATGTGACAACTGGCTTATCTTTGAGGTGATCATATTTGCCGCTCTCGATTTCGCGAACGAAGTCGCGCGATGATTCAACATCAGGAACGACCGCATTCTTAAATTTACCAATCTTTGCTTCGTAGGCATTGCGGCCGTCGAAGAAGACGACTTCATCGCCGCGCTCTTTGACGAGCTCTTCTACTTGCTCTGGACGTAAGTGCACTCCGCCACCGATTACGCCGTTCTCATCGACTTTAATTTCATCTGGGTTTCCAAATGCAACCAACTCATCCTTGACGACGACGCGAAGGCGAGGGAATTCATCGCCGCGACCATCAGACCATTTAAATACAATCTTTTTGAAACCTTCATACTTTCGCGTTTCACGGACGTACTTCTTTACATCTGCCATCTCGCCGCCGACAGTTCCATTGATTCCATGTTTTGAAATCAAGATACGTCCCTTGAGGTTGTAACTTTCGCAGAGTTGTTTCTGCCATAAGCGAATCGCCTCTGGGTCTGCAACGGGAGTAAATCCGTAATACAGAATCACCTTATTTAACTTGGGGGCGTGGCGGTTCATGGTTCAATTCTAACTCGTTAACTGAATGTAAGAAAATCCCCGTTAAAGAGCGGCAATCAATTACGCGCGGTAACTGCGTAGATAAGTTCTCCACATTTTTCTGGGTATTAAGGCTTTCACTGACCGTTTTGTCAGCGCCAGCACACACAATCTCGCTATGACAACAGCCCGCCTTCGCAGAGTAGAAGATCTCGCCCAAGGTGGTGACCGCACTCAAGTTGATCATCTGCATGGCACGCAGGCTCTGAGTGAAACTGAAGCACTCGCGCAATTAGTCAGCGAGCTTTTGATGGCAATTCCAAATGCTCGCGTACTCGAGAAACTCTCTTCAATCGATCCTTACTTATTGACCCCTGCGCTACGTATTGATTATCTCTCTGCGCTCGAACGACAAGATGGATGGTTATTTGCTTTAAAGCAACGTGCAATTACTGCTGTCGCGGGCGCACATGCCTCGGTCGGTGAAGGTGCTCTATTCGGTGTCGATGAAGCAGAGCGCGAAGATATTTCAACAGCTCTCCGATTGGCGCCTTCCACAGCACAGATGCGTATCGATGTTGCACGCAATCTCGTAAATAATTTGCCAAATACTTGCTCTGCATTAGCCCTTGGTGAGATCTCGTCAGCACATGCAACTGTTATTGCTCGAGAGACGGCCTCCGCTATTCACGATGGAATGAGTGAATCTGCAATCTTCGATATCGAAACGCGAGCGATTGCTTACGCTGAATTTCATACACCTGGGCAAGTTGCAAACCATGTGCGCAATTCTGTGGCTAAGTATTCCCCCGAAGAGTTTGAAGAGACTGTTTCGCGTGCTACCTCAATGCGTCGCGTTACTTGCTATAACGATGCCGATGGAATTTCAACAGTAGTTGCGATTCTTCCCGCAGCTGATGCACAGATTGTTATGAACTCCATCGAAGCATTTATATTGCGAGCAGATCAGCTCTCGCAATCAGGGGTTAAAGTCTGCGATTTAAAGGGTGGTGATAGTAAGAGCCCTACTAATGGTCAGGCACTCGGCAGTGATCAGAAACTCACCAAAGACATGCGACGTGCAGATGCGCTCTCGTCAATCTGCGCGCAGTTTCTCTCTCAACTCGATGATGTTGTTGCTCCACATCGCCGCCCACTCACTGTTAATGTGACAATCGATCTTCCAACACTTCTCGGGCTTGCTGAAAATCCTGGCCAGTTGGCCGGATATGGTCCAATTCCTGCAGCTGTCGCTCGCGAATTGGCATCCGATGGAAGATGGAAGAGATTTATCACCGAACCGCAAACAGGAAATCTCCTCGACTTTGGGCGTGAAAGTTATGAACCGCCTCAACAGTTAAAAGATTTCCTCATCGCTCGCGACAGAACATGTCGGTTCCCAGGTTGTCGAAGATCGGCCTTACTTTCAGATTTAGATCATGCCGAGAGTTGGGATACCGGTGGTCGAACTTCGGCCGAAAATATTGGCGCGCTCTGCAGGCGCCACCATCGATTAAAGACCCATGATGGATGGAGTATCGAAAGTTTCCCTGACGGGTCCTGCACATGGCGCTCACCTTTGGGTAAAGAGTTCTTTACCCCTGCACGCTCGGCTAACGAGCCTGTCTAGGAGATGTTTTAGGCTTGCAGGTAGTTGAAAGTTCAACTACCTTTAGCTTAATGAAATTGCAGCTCCCTAAAAGAGTGTGGTCTTCACCCAGCAACAGATTGTCAGGAGAAAAACGTGCCAGCAGTAACCGTTAGCGATGTAACAATTCTTCCGCGCATCAGTGATGCAACCGGTCTACGCACACGCAAGGTGAAGAGCATTACAACTGCTCCGCAAGGTTTTGAAGGTGAAGGCTTCCCAGTACGTCGTGCATTCGCAGGCGTTGATTTATCTGAGCTCGATCCATTTATTCACTTGGATCAAATGGGTGAAGTTGAATATGCACCAGGTGAACCAAAGGGAACTCCTTGGCACCCGCACCGCGGATTTGAAACAGTTACCTACATTATTGATGGCATCTTTGATCATAAAGATTCAAATGGTGGCGGAGGAACTATCTCCGACGGAGATACACAGTGGATGACTGCCGGTGGCGGAATTCTTCACATTGAGACTCCACCAGAGCATTTGGTGATGTCAGGTGGTTTGTTCCACGGATTCCAATTGTGGGTAAATCTTCCTGCAGCTAAGAAGTGGTCTCCCCCTGCCTACCAAGATGTTCGTGCAAATGATGTTGCACTACTTACTTCAACAGATGGTGGATCTCTTGTTCGCATCATCGCTGGTGAACTCGATGGACATGTTGGTCCTGGAACAACTCAGACACCAATCACTCTTATTCACGCAACACTTGCACCAGGTGCAGAACTTCGCCTTCCATGGCGTAAGGATTACAACGCACTTGTCTACACAATGGCAGGTGCGGGTTTTGTTAGCGATGAACAGCGTCCGGTAAATATGGGTCAGCTCACCGTATTCGGCGAGGGTGATTCAATCGTTGTGCGCGCTGCTCAGCACCAAGAGTCACGTTCTCCAAACCTTGAACTCTTTATCCTCGGTGGCCAACCAATCAAGGAACCTGTTGCTTGGATGGGGCCATTTGTTATGAATACTAAGCGCGAAGTTCTTCAGGCATTTGAAGATTTCCAAAAGGGTCTACTTGGCTCAATTCCAGCGATCTACAAGGAAGATGCCAAGAAGCCAGTGCAGCGCACAGATAAGTTATCTGGAGATGTAAAGGCTGCAGATATCCTCGATGTGCACAACGCACCTACCGATTTACAAGAAGGTTAATCAGAGCGCTTTGAGCGCTGAAACAACCTTTGTAAGAGATGCCTTGGCATCACCAAAGAGCAACATCGTCTTTGGATCATAGAGAAGTTCATTCTCGATACCAGCAAATCCTGGGCGCATTGAGCGCTTTAAGAAGATGATGTTGGCAGCGTGATTAACTTCAAGAATAGGCATTCCGTAGATTGGGCAACCTGGTGTTGTCTGCGCAGCAGGGTTCACAACATCGTTTGCACCGATAACGATTGCAACATCTGTCTGACCGAAGGTTGGATTCACTTCATCCATCTCAGCCAACTGATCGTAAGGGACATTAGCTTCTGCAAGAAGTACGTTCATATGGCCAGGCATACGACCTGCAACAGGGTGAATTCCATATGCAACATCAATGCCCTTAGAGATCATCAAGTCTGCAAGCTCGCGCACTGTGTGCTGTGCCTGTGCAACTGCAAGACCGAAGCCAGGAACGATAACTACACGACGTGCATAGTTGAGCAAGATTGCAACGTCATCTGCAGAACCTGAACGCACTGGACGTTCTTCTGCTGAATCTGAAACAGCTTGTGGCTTTGCGGTAAATGCACCGAAGAGAGTTCCAAAGAGTGAACGTCCCATTGCCTCTGCCATCAAGCGAGTCAAGATTGTTCCTGATGCACCGACGAGTGTTCCGGCAATGATAAGAAGTGTTGATGAGAGTACATATCCACTTGCTGCAACGGTGAGACCGGTAAATGCATTGAGAAGTGAGATAACGATAGGCACATCAGCGCCACCGACTGGGAGCACGAAGAGCACACCGAAGAGCAATGAGAGCAGTGCAAGAACAAGTAGTGGGGTTGTTCCAAGTGCGACAACTACCCACACTGAAACGCCAAGTACAGCAACCAAAGTTCCTGCGATCACAAAGCGTCCGCCAGGGAATACCACTGGTCGAGTTGTCATCAACTCTTGAAGCTTCATAAAGGTGATGATCGAACCGCTGAATGAAACGCAGCCAACTACAACGGTAAAGACAGTGAATATAACTTCAGCCGTTGTTGCTGTATCGCCAAGGTTGAGATATTCAACGATTGCAACCAGCGCTGCTGCGCCACCACCGACACCGTTAAAGAGTGCAACGAGCTGTGGCATCTGAGTCATCTCGACCTTACGTGCTGCTGGAACACCAATAATCAAACCAAGGAGAATAGCTCCGATAATCCACCAGAAGTTATGCAGTGGAAGTGAGTGACCAACTTCTTCACCCTTTGATGGTGTTACGTAGAGAAATACTGAGAGCGTTGCAACAGTTGCACCGAAGGCACCAATGAGGTTTCCGCGGCGAGCAGTCTTTGGATGAGATAGACCCTTAAGGGCCAAGATAAATGCGACACCAGCGGCAAGGCCGACGAGGCTATAGAGAGTGCTATTCATTATTCAGCTCCCCCATTCTTCTGGTTTGCATCTGTCTTCTTAGTCTTAAACATCTCGAGCATGCGATCGGTAACAACGAAGCCACCGACCATATTGATTGTCGCTAAGACAATTGCGGCGAGTGAAAGGCCAAGTTCAAGGTTGTTCTCACTGTGATCGGCGACGATGATCGCACCGACAAGAATCACGCCGTGGATTGCATTTGCACCAGACATTAGAGGTGTGTGAAGTGTTGAAGAAACTTTAGAGACAACTTCAAATCCAACGAAGACAGCTAGGACGAAGATTGAAATGATTGCTATTGCATCCATTAGTTGGCACTTCCCTTCTGAGCATCCGCCGGTGTGTGCTTTGACCCTGCATGGGTAAGTGCTGATTTATCGATGATTTCATCTTCAAAGTTGAGGTTCAATGAAACTGGAGCACCATCTTTAGCTGGATTAGTCATCAAGGTAAGAAGATTTACAACGTTGCGTGAGTACAAACTTGAAGCGTGGAATGGCAACTGACTTGGAACATCTTTTCCACCCCAGATCTGAACTCCCTTTGCAGTTGTAACAATCTCGCCAGGCTTTGAGCCTTCAACATTTCCGCCAGTCTCTGCTGCTAAGTCAACGATGATTGTTCCCGCTTCCATCGCATCAACCATTGCAGCTGTCATCAATCGAGGCGCTGTGCGACCTGGAACTGCAGCTGTTGTGATCACTACATGTGACTTTGCAATGTATGGAGTTAGAAGTTCACGTTGCTTGGCTGCGCGTTCCTCTGTCATCTCGCGTGCGTATCCGCCTGCACCTTCGAGAGCTTCAAGTTCAAGATTGATAAATGTTGCACCCATTGACTTCACTTCATCGGCAGATGAAGGACGAACGTCATATGCACTGACGACTCCGCCGAGACGACGAGCAGTTGCAATTGCTTGAAGACCGGCAACGCCAGCACCAAGTACTAATACTTGAGCCGGGGTAACAGTTCCCGCTGCAGTCATCAACATTGGGAAGAAACGTGGTGAAAGTTCTGCGCCAACAAGTGCTGCGCGATAACCAGCGCAGAGAGCCTGTGATGTCAGAGCATCCATTGATTGTGCACGTGAAATACGTGGAACAAGTTCGAGTGAGAATGCAGTTACGCCAGCTTTGACAGCAGCATCGATTGAATCTGTTGCAGTTACTGGAGATAGGAAAGAGATTGTGACTGCACCCTTCTTCAAGGTGCCAATCTGTGCTGGTGTTAGAGAGGTAACCGAAAGCACTACGTCGGCGCCACTAATGACATCGCCGCTCTTAACGGTTGCACCAGCTGCAGTGAAGAGATCATCTGTCGCCTGCGAATGGACGCCTGCTCCAGCTTCAATGACGACTTCGTAACCAAGTCGGGTTAACTTATTAATGACATCTGGCACGAGCGCTACGCGCTTCTCGCCATCTCTAATTTCTCTAGGAACAGCAACTCTCATGGGCTGAACCGTACCGGCTGCGCTGACTTGAGGCTATGCGAAACCGCGAGAAAATTCGAGTAAAGCCTTATTTGGTATATGAATTGAACAGTTCTAGCGAGAGAACACTGGGATTCTTCTAGAGATCGAGCAGTAATCAATGTTGTTGCGAATTACCTTGATATCAAGTTAATTCCCTTTAAGTTCTCCGCGAGTTAAGTGATAGAGAAGTGCTTGAATTGTTGTGCGACGATGGAATGCTTCGCGCCAGATAACTGAACGATCGCCATCAATTACAGATGCTTCAACTTCTTCACCGCGATGCGCTGGTAGGCAATGCATAAAGATTGAATCTTTCTCAGTTAGCTTCATAAGGTTCTCTGTGATCGCAAATGGCGTGAGCGCTTTAACTTTCTCTGCGCGTTCTGCTTCAGGATCTCCCATAGACATCCAGACATCTGTGTAAAGAACTGATGCACCTTGCGCTGCTGCCTCTGGATCATTTGTTACTTCAATAGTTGCACCGCTCTTTGCGGCAATCTCTTTCGCCTTGGCAACTACTGCTGCATCTGGAGCCCACTTGCCACTTGGGGTTGCAGCAACAACATGTGCCCCCATGATTGCACCCATAATCAGCCAAGCATGGGTCATATTGTTTCCATCGCCTAGATAAACAAATTTGCGACCAGCAATATCTTTTCCAAAGTTCTCACGGATTGTGACCCAATCAGCAAGAAGCTGTGTTGGGTGATCATCGTCGGTAAGTCCGTTAATAACTGGGATTGATGCATGAGCGCCGAGTTCATCAACATCTGACTGAGCAAAAGTTCTAATAAGCAAAGCGTCGCAATATCCGCTGATGATCTTTGCTGTATCCGAAATAGTCTCTCCGCGACCGAGCTGTAGATCATCGCCACGGATAAAGATTGGTGTTCCACCCAAGTGCGCAACCGCTGTCTCTGAAGCAAGACGGGTACGGGTAGATGGCTTCGTCATGTAGATAGCCACAGTCTTATTGCTTAGAGCAGTATTCGAACGAAGTGGGTTCTCTGCGAAATCTGCAGCAGTGTCGAGCAGTAGCTCGACATCGGCACGAGAGAGGTGCTCGGTGCGCAGTAAGTCTTTCATTGGAAAATTCTACAGGCAAGAGATTCTCTCTCGTCGCGCAATAGATTGGCAGTTTTCGTGCGCTGATAGATAATGAATCCATGGAATCCAAGGGTGCTTCAAATATTCAAGCTGGGATTTTCGATCGCGGCCTTCCAACTCTTGATGGACCGATTACAAGCGCAGATACAGATACGCTCACAAAGCCGGTTGAGCAAGAAGATGATGGCAGTCACGATCGCTTCGCGCATTACATTAAAAAAGAGAAGATTGTTGAATCCGCAGTTACTGGTAAGAAAGTGCGTGCGCTCTGCGGAAAGAAGTGGGTTCCTTCTCGTGATCCGCAGAAGTATCCAGTCTGTCCTGTCTGCAAAGAGATCTTTGAAGGTTTACGTCCTGGCCCTGAAGACAACGACGAATAACAGATACCAAAAAGTAAAGCTAGTGGAGGTGCCGGGAATCGAACCCGGGTCCTTCAGAATTAAAACAGGGCTTCTACGGGCGTAGTGTGTTAAACGTTTTCTCAGTCCTGAATCTCATACACACAAGTATCCAACGAACTCATTTGCGAAACTGTTCTCTCAAGATATTCGCAACGCTATCTCGATGAAGAGCTCTCTAGCGACGCCAGGTTCCGGGACGAGAGCGCGCCCGGGCTGACGGATTCGGTACTAGCTTATGCAGCTAGGGCGAAATCACTGCGACTGTTGTCTGCAGTTATTTGTGCACAGGTTTCATGGTTTACGAGATCATCCCGGCTTCCTCGGCCCGCTTCCCCTGCCTCAACAACTAAAGTCGAGACCGTTCACCCCCAAGTTTTCTACCATTAGTAGAAAGTTGAGTGAGTTACGTGGAAAACGTAATTCACACTATTTAGTTATTTTTTCGACACTTCACCCACGAAAAATTTAAGTGGATTTTTCTAACTTCTTCAGAGGGTATGGAGCGGCATTCTTGTCTGCACAACTCGATCTATCTGAAGCGATGTCCTTAGTATAGAGAACAGCTACGACAAGTGAGAAATTCCCGTTCAGAAGAGGGAATTGGCGCGATTAGTAAGAGTCTTTGCCTGATTGGCGGCGCGAAAGCTCGCGATTTACTTCGCGGGTAGCTTGCTGTTCCATCAAAGTACTGCGCTTATCGTGCGCCTTCTTACCCTTGGCAATTGCTACCTCAATCTTCGCTTTTCCATCTTTAAAGTAGAGCTGCAAAGGAATCAGAGTTACACCTGAATCTTTTGTGCGCGCTGCAATCTTGCGCAGCTCGATCTTATTAACCAATAGCTTTCGCTTGCGGCGGGGTGTGTGGTTAGTCCACGTTCCTTCTGTGTATTCCGGAATATGAACACCGTGGAGCCAGAGCTCGCCATTTTCAATCATGGCAAAGCCATCGATCAGAGATGCACGACCAGCGCGCAAGGATTTCACTTCAGTACCCATAAGAACGATGCCACATTCATAGACATCTTCAATCGAGAAGTCGTGACGTGCCTTCTTATTCTGAGCGATGAGCTTCTGACCAACTTCTTTAACCATGAGCTCACCTCCCCTTTATCTGATTTCTTGCAGAGCTAATTAAACCTTTAAGTAGCGACGAAGGGTAATGAGAGATGCGACTGTTGAAACCACCAGGCCTGTCAGGAGCAACCAACCTGAAGCCACTGCAACTTCTCCCCAACCAAAGAACTTGGTAAAGGTGAGAAGTGGCGCAACCTTTGTTTCGACGACGTACTTCAGCGATGCAAGTAGTCCTGTCGCAAGTCCCCAACCAACAAATGCTGAGAAGACACCTTCGAGAAGGAATGGGAGCTGAATTGACCAAGAAGATGCCCCGACGAGTCTCATAACTCCTGTTTCGCGGCGACGGTTAAACGCTGCGATGCGAAGAGTGTTACTAATGAGAAGTGCCGCAGTTAGTACCGAAAGAAGGCCCACAATTAGCGCACCGTTTCGAAGAACTCCAAGAAGCTTAAAGAACTTCTCAAGAATTGTTCTCTGATCCTGAACGATATCCACGCCAGGACGACCACTAAATGCGCTAACAACAACATCAAACTGTGTTGGGTCTTTCAATTTAACTCGGAACGATTCAGGTAATTGATCTGCAGTTACATTCTGCGCGATTGCAGAGTCTTTAAAGCGCTCCTTAAAGCGTTCAAATGCTTCAGTCTGAGACTCATAAAAGACGCTTTCCACTACTGGAAGTTCATCTAAATCAGCTTTAATCGATGCACGCTGTTCTTCGCTTACAACACCGCCAGCACATGATGGTGACTCTGAGAGAGAACCGCAGAGAAATACAGATACCTCAATCTTGTCGTACCAGTAATCCTTCATCGCGCTCACTTGTGAATTCGAAAGAAGTCCGATTCCAAGAAGCGAAAGAGAGATTGCAACAGTAACGATTACAGCAAATGTCATTGTTAGATTACGGCGAAGTCCGATACGAACTTCTTTCATTAAGAATCCTGCGCGCATGTGCTGCCCCTTATCCCGTATATCCGTAGACGCCGCGAACTTGATCGCGAATAACCTGGCCTGCATCGAGTTCGATAACGCGCTTACGCATCTGATCCACAATTCCTGAATCGTGTGTAGCCATAAGAACTGTTGTGCCCTCGCGGTTGATGCGATCGAGCAACTTCATAATTCCAACAGAGAGCGCTGGGTCGAGGTTACCTGTTGGCTCATCCGCGATGATGATTGCAGGACGCGTTACATATGCGCGAGCAATTGCAACGCGCTGCTGCTCTCCACCTGAAATCTCTGATGGCAGACGATCGCCCTTATCTTCAAGGCCTACGAGTTCAAGCATCTCTGGAACTTCGCGGTTGATCTCTTTCTGCGAATATCCAAGGACGTGAAGTGAGAATGCAATGTTCTCTGAAATAGTCTTATTTGGAAGCAATCGGAAATCCTGGAAAACTGTTCCGAGCTGGCGGCGAAGTTCTGGAACTTTATGATTTGCAAGAGTTCCTAGATCTTTGCCAGCTACATGGATAACGCCAGAAGTTGGTCGCTCTTCGCGCAAGATAAGGCGCAAGAATGTTGATTTACCGGAACCTGATGAACCAACCAAGAAGACAAACTCGCCCTTAGTGATTTCAAGGTTGACGCTATTGAGGGCCGGTCTTTCCTGCCCAGAGTAAATCTTCGTTACATTTTCAAAGCGAATCACAACTGCTCCTTATTACATGCCCTGTCGAGTTAAATGCTCGGTCGAGACCTGCCCCTAGTTTAAGTAGGTAAGCGGAGATAACTCGGGAAATTCGCCCTTTTTGCGAGAATTCACAGATAGGAATAAATCACATTACGCGTGCGTGGAGCGGCGCCAACGAATTCCAGCCTCGATGAAATCATCGATTTCACCATTTAATACAGCAGCTGTATTTCCAGTTTCGTGATTATTTCGAAGATCTTTCACCATCTGATACGGCGCAAGAACATAGGAACGCATCTGATTTCCCCATGATCCTGAATTATCGCCCTTAAGAGCATTGATCTTTGCCTGCTCCTCTTGGCGGCGGCGTTCCAATAACTTTGATTGCAGAACAGCCATCGCTGTTGCCTTATTTTGAATCTGCGAACGTTCGTTCTGACATGAGACAACAATTCCAGTTGGAATGTGAGTCAAGCGCACAGCAGAGTCGGTTGTATTAACGCCCTGTCCACCAGGACCTGATGAACGATAGACATCGACGCGAACTTCTTTCTCATCCAATTCAATGTGGTCGCTCTGTTCAACAACGGGAACAATTTCAACTCCAGCAAAAGATGTGTGGCGACGTGACTGTGAATCAAAAGGTGAAATGCGCACCAAGCGATGCGTGCCTTGTTCTACCGACAACGTTCCATAGGCATATGGCGCACTGACTCTAAATGTCGTCGATTTAATTCCCGCTTCTTCAGCATACGAAGTTTCAAGAACATCAACTTTAAATTCATGGCGTTCGCAGTAGCGTAAGTACATACGCATCAACATTTCAGCCCAGTCTGCTGCTTCTACTCCACCGGCCTCTGAGCGAATAGTGATGAGCGCATCACGCATGTCATATTCGCCATTTAACAAAGTGGTGACTTCAAGTTCGCTAATCGCCTTCTTTGCAGAATCTAGTTCGCCTTCCGCATCCTGCAGACCAGAACCATCTGGTTCATCTGCAGCTAATTCAAAGAGGACAGGTAGATCATCAACGCGACGGCGTAGCCCTTTAAGTCTTGAGATAGTTCCTTGAACTCTCGATAACTTACTTGTGACAACTTGAGCCTTCTCTGGGTCATCCCACAGATTCGGAACACCAGCAGCAGCCTCTAACTCAACCGCCTCTGCCTCAAGTTTCGGCAGATCCAAAACTTTTTCAATAGAAGTAAGGGTCGCGCTTATCTCGTTTATTTCGAGGTTATATTCGCGAGCCATGGGTTAAGGATAGCGAGTAGACACGAATCCTGATTACTCGCCGATGCAAGCAGTAGCAGCTTTTATCCGAGGTTGACTCCATAATAATTTGTAGTGATTTTTCGTTCATCGAAGATTCCAACCTTTGATGAAATTTCTACATCTGATTTATTCAAAAATGGAAGAGCAAAGGGTAGTTTTACGCGTGCTGCTGTACGGATTCCCAGCTCGTAGCCATCACAAGAAATTTCTTCAATCTGGATAGAAGTGAGATTTGTTCGAGTTAGCGCGTAATCAAGTTTTACCCAGTTTTGCAACGCTTCTCCCGCATCACTTCGGCCTTTCTCGCAGTCGATTGGGATTCCGGGGTCTTTTTCTCGATCACCGAGAAGATTCAGGCCAAATCGAATCGCCGTGTAATTCTCTTCGTAGTACTTCTCGAGATTTAGATTCCTAACGCCTCGTTGTGCTGCTGCCTCTGTAGCTTGAGTCAATGTCCGCTTTGCCAAATATACGGAACTTATGTCGGTGAGAATCATGAGTGTTATTACGGAGAGGAGAAAAAGCCCCACAATCAGAATTGAAATTGACCCTTTCTCATCATCAAGAAGCGAACGCTTGATTTTTAGAACTACGCCCACGGAGAGACATACTCCATTGCAGCGACTTCAGCTCTTCCCGTCTTTGAATCTTTACTAATTAATCGAACAATAACTTGTGAATTAGGGGAAATGCACGGCGAGTGAGAGCAGGTAAATCTCATTTCAATATCGGTATGACCGAGGAGTGAACCTCCCTTTTCAACTATCTGTTTTGAAACAAAGTAAGCAGTCGCGTCGTTCTCACTAGAAACAAATGCACGCACTGATTCTCTCGCAAGTGTGCGTAGAGACTCCTGAGCGTCAGTTGTAGATGCGAATTGTGAGATGAATATAAAGAGGGGAATAAATAGTGGGATAGCCAGAATTGAGAATTCCACAGATGCACTACCACGTTCATCATTGACTAGGCGATGAAGATATGGTCGAAATCGTAGCGGTGCTTTCATATGCGTCAAACTGGCTACCTCTTATTCTCAATTACAGCTATTCCATTAACTTTGATTCCAAGATTGCTTCCGATAATTCGGCTCAACCCTGGAACAAGCGATGGAAGGAATCTCTCCTCATGGCTAACTAGCAATTCAAGATTCTGATTTGAATCAGGTGAGTAGATGTTCAAATGGGTATCACTTTCCATGAAATCACCAGTAATGGCACGGGTGGAAGCAGCGTCCTGAGCTGACATCTTTGCGGTATTTCGGCTGTGTATAGCGATTGTTAGTTGGGATGTGATGAGAAATAGCATTACCAATGGAATTAGAACCATCGCGCTCTCTGTACTGCCTCTCTCACAAAGTAGCTTCTGCTTTATCCTCTCTAACAATTGTTAACGAATCCCATTCATTGCATCCAGAGAATTTTTCAAAATGGCTGTCAATCGTGGTGCTGCAATTGTCCAAATGGCTGTGACTAAACCCGTAGTCATCAGCACCACTAGCACCCAACCAGGCACATCGCCTCGCTCATTATTTAGTGCTTGGAAAAAACGCGACTTCTTCAGATCAAACAACTTTACGGAGAGAAAATTCGAGAGATTGATCGTGATGTTTTCAGTAAATTGAGAGAATTTATTCATTGGTTTCCTATTCTGCAGTTGATTGATTTTGGATATACATGGTTGATTTCTTGGCGCTCCGGTCTAGCTATATGCAAAGAGATTGAGGTTTGAAAGTGATGGCCAAAGTGCAAATAGAATTGAAATTGGAAGTATGAGGAAAACGACTGGAATCATCATCGCAAGCTCTGATTTACCCGCGGCACTAAGAATTCGATTTCTTTGAAAGTCGCGAGCTTCTCTGGCGTGGCTTTGTAACACCTCAATCAGCGGCGCGCCACGCGTAGTAGCAATAACAAGAGCATCAACGAATCGCCTGACCGCAACCGAGTGGACTTTTCGGCTCATTGCATCCAAAGCTTGAGCAAAAGGCACCCCGGCCTTAACATGTTCAATAACCAAGGTGAATTCTCGAGTAAGCGGTCCTCTCCCTCTTGAGGAGATTCGATTTAAAACTGTTAATGGTGATTCTCCTGCAGATAGCGCAAGTGTCATCATTTCGACTATCCCCGGAAAGTCTGAGTCAATCTGATCTCGATGAGCGAGAACTTTGTTATTTAGAGATTTCTCAAAGTAGATGAAGGTTGCCGCAGGTATCGCGATTAACATTCCAGCTGCGACAGTCATTGAACTGCCCTTGATGAGAAGAAAGTAAATAAGTGGAATGGTGAGAGCGCCGCTAAAGAATATTTGTCTTAGTCGAAAATTCTCATAATCAACCTCGTTTGCAGCCCCAATTTCATTTAATTTTCCACGAACCGAAGTGCTATCAGGTGACTTTCGCACGGTACTGAGTGCTAGTTGCTCCCAGGAGAAATCTTCATTTGCAACTATAAGAGCCGGAATGAGAAAAAGTAAGGTGATAATCAGAACGCTATTCATTGGACTCCCACAAAGATTCGCTGTGGTTCTGGAAGTCTGGCTAATTTATTCATCCACAAATAAGCAATTGCCGTAAGAAGTAACCCCGTGAGCAAGATCAAAATACCCGTACTTTTTGAGAATGCATCAACCGTGGATTTCTGAGTTGAGAGCAAGAGCAGAAGGATCCAAGGTGCGCCCGCGGATAAATGTGCCGAGTTCTTTATCCAATTCTGCTTCGTTGCGATCTCTCGTCTGAGAACTAAATCTTCTCTAATGAAATTGCCGAGTAATCTAAGGATATTCATCAGCTCGGTACCGCCCAAGGCTTTAGAAATAAGGATTGCCTCAAAGATCAAATCCGTGGTGGGCTGAGCTAGCTGCGCTTTAACTTTTTCTAGCGCTGCCGTAAAGTCCCCAGACTCTTGAACGTCGGTTTGGAAGTTCAAAAAATATGGTAGTAAAACCCTTGGTCCTCGCTTTCCGAGACCAACAAGAGACTCATTAAGCGAAAGCCCGGATTGCAATCCTGAGATTAAATGGTCAATCATCTCGGGAGCCGCACTTTGAATTTCATCAGATCTCTTATCTGCGCTCTTTCGTTCTGCCAAAGTCGTGAAAATAGACACAAAGAGCGCAATCGCAATCGCAATGACCGTTGAACGAGAAAAGGCTAGAACAAACAAGGCTGAGAGAATCGCGAGTATGGGAGTTTTAAAGTGCTTAGCATTTATGTTAAGACTTACTTTCATCGAATTTCCCCCAAACCTTTTTCGTAATCCCTGCCAGTCCAACGCCATACATTTTCAATCTCTGCTCGATCATTTTCATATCGGCCAGTGACCTGAGAGATTTCAACAATTCTTCGTGTTCCATCAGAGGCGAGCGAAACTTGAATGACTAGATCAATTGCAGATGCAACAGTGGGAGCAATGAATTTATGTGAAATGTTTTCGCCGGCCAACAGTGGGAGAGTTTGGAGTTTGGTTATTGCATCTCGCGCAGAATTTGCATGAATTGTTCCCATACCTGGAAGCCCGGAGTTGAGCGCGATTAAAAGATCAAGTGCTTCTGCCTCACGTACTTCACCAACAATAATTCGGGATGGTCGCATTCGTAGCGCTTCTTTAATCAGTTTACGAAGTGGAATCTCCCCTTCTCCTTGCAGATTTGGCCCACGAGTCTGCATTTGAATTAGATCTGGGATATTTGGATGGAGCTCGAATACCTCTTCGATAGTAATTACGCGTTGCGTTAAGGGAACTTCTGAAGTTAGTGCATTTAATAGCGTTGTCTTTCCTGCTTGGGTTCCACCGCTCACCAGAATATTTAGACCAGACTTAACCGCTTCTCGTAATTCAGATGCAATTACACCGCTCATTACGCCACGTTCTGCGAGGTCATGAAGGTCTAGATTCCGCAGAAGATGCTTTCGGATATTTACAGCCCAGTGTTCTGCCGTAATCTCTGGAATAGCAACGTGGAGCCGACTCCCATCTGGGAGTCTTGCATCGACAAAAGGCTGAGAGATATCAAGCCTTCGCCCACTCCATAGAAGAGTCCGATCAACAAGTTCGCGAACTGATTCTGAAGTCAAAACCAAATTAGTTAGCTGACTCTTTCCAGCGCGTGCAATGAATATTCGTTCCGGGGAGTTGATCCAGATTTCCTCCACTGAAGGATCGCGAATAAATGGCGCAAGTTCTCCAAAAACAACATCTACTTCCATCGTCTCCATGCCGGGAAGTTAGAACATGAAGGACATCTTTGCCTTGATTTCCTTTTACCTTGTGGATAATTGATTAAGGGGTTAACGGGTTGTAATGGAATGTAACTCTTGAGTATCAAGCCTATTGAGAATTTCCAATGGGCTCTCATTTGTTCTCACCCCTAGAGTTGAATAAGAAGGAGTGAAATCATTTAACTCCCATGCACTCAAAACACGCTTGGCCAAAGTGATTCCAACGTCAACGGAACTCTTTAAAATCAAAGTGAATTCCATTCGTCCGAGGCGCGCGCAAAGATCCTCGGACCTTATCGAGGCCTTTAGCAGTTCGGCAAAGGAAAGAATTGCACTTTCATAGTGCGACTCACTCGGATTCGTAGTGGAATTTTGTACGAGAATGAATTTGATTAAAGTCAATCTAGATTTATTTCTCTCCGCTGTCGCTAGTTCGCGTCGCAGATTTTCGTAGAAGTACGGAGGGGCTGCAAGATGCGTTAGGGAGTCTCGCAACCCATCATGGCTAAACGTCATATTTCACTCAATGCATTATCTGAGTGCGCTGATAAAGTTATCTTCATGAGCACAAAACCGTCATCCACCAATTCTCCTAATCTTTCACCTAAACGTTCCACGGTGGCAGCCCTGCTCTATATAGAAGCTGGAATCGTGTTTGCCCTAGGTCTCTGGCTGACGGTGCTGGGCTTTACTCATGAAGAAAAAGAGATGACTCCCCTGCTTGCCGAGATTGGTTTTGCAGCGCTCGGCGCAACGGGATTATTTGCATCTGCTCGCGGATATGTAAATGGCAAGGTTTATGGAAGATCGCCAACGATTCTGGCTAACTTAATCGCACTCGGTGTTGCGTACTATCAGATTCAAGGTGCTTTCTATATCGGCGCTGCAATCATACTTTCACTTGCGCTACCAACTTTGTATTTTGCTTTAGCGATAGCCAAAGAAGAGGGCTAGTTACTACTTAATAAACCTATTTCTCGTAAAGAAATGAAATAGTTACCAAGGCACAATCTTCTGGTCTTCCCAGAGAACGCCGGTAACTTTCTCGGCATCGGTTGTTCCTGCAGGGTTAAATGTTCGTGTGGCTAACCAGATCGCAGTTGCTGCACCTTCTTCTGCAGAACGTGGTGCATCAGGGCCACCCATATCTGTTCGTGAATGATTAGGGCAGATTGCATCAACGAGGAATCCGCGAGTGCCAAGTCCAGTTTCATGTGCAAGGTTGCGAACTAGCGCGTTCACTCCAGCTTTACTAATTCTGTAAGGAGCAAGACCGCCAGCATTTCCAGGTCCTGACATTCTTCCTAAACATGCAGAGAAGATAATGACTCGACCGTTACGGGCATCTGCCATGGCTGGTGCAATTCCATTGACCAATTGGAATACAGAGTCAAGATTGATAGCCATCACTCGTCGCCACTCTGCATCATTTGTCTTCAAGGTCTTCGACATCTTCTCGCTCATAACTCCGTGGGCAAGGATGAGAAGTTGTGGGGTTGGAAGAGATTGGGTGAGTGAATCGATTAGCTCGCGGACAAGAGTCGGTTGTTCCAAGTCGCAGGTGAATGTTGAGATATGAACTTCAGCGCCGGCTTGTGAAGCGGCGGTGTGAATCTGTGAAGATGCCAGTTCTAAACGTGCAGAATCTTTAGCGATAAGTGCGAGATCAAAACCTTGCAATACGAGCGCCTTTGCAGACTCGAATCCGAGCCCACGACTTCCGCCAGTGATGATGGCAAGTGGGCGCTGGAGTGACTCTGACATCTGAGAACTCTCTCAATAATTGGGCAGCTTCGCCTCTCGGAGATTTCTAGAGCCTCGAGGTCGGCAGAGATTGCTCGAAAATGTGCCCAATCTCGCGGATTTGGGCTTGGCCTCGCATTTATTTGCTCGGCGCGCAGCCGATAGTCTTATCCCTGTTCAGCAGTGACGGACCCGCAGTAATAGATATGTACAGAGATCGCAAAGGAGCGCTCAGTGTCGCAATCAGGTCAGGACTTTGGAGCAAATGATTGGCTCGTTGAAGAGATGTACGAGCGATACCAATCAGATCCAACCTCAGTACCAAGCGAATGGGTAACGTACTTTCAAAATAATCCGCAGGCAGGAAATACAACTGCGCAGACTTCTGTAGGTGCACCAAAGGGCGGAACGCCTCCAACTCCAAAAGCTGTAACTCCTCCAAATATTTCTATGCCGGGGACTCCTGCGCCGGCTGCTCCTGCAGCAACTGCTCCGGTTGCAACTCCCGTTACCCAAGCTGCTCCAGTTCAACAAGCACCAGCAACTCCAGCTGCACAGGTACAAGCATCACCATCACAACAAGTAGTGCGGGATATCGCAGCTACCCCTGCAACTCCTGCAGATCCAATTGCAAAGCCAATCCCAACTTTAGTAACACCTAGTGCATCAAAGCTTGAACCAATCCGCGGAGTATCTGCTCGCGTAGTTCAAAGCATGGAAGCATCACTGACTGTTCCAACTGCAACTTCAGTGCGCGCTATTCCTGCGAAGTTGATGATTGATAATCGCATTGTTATTAATAACCACCTCAAGCGCGGCCGCGGTGGAAAAGTTTCATTTACTCACATCATCGCTTACGCAATGATCAAGGCGCTTCGTGCAATGCCAGAGATGAACGCTTTCTACGGCGAACTCGATGGAAAGCCTGCACTCGGTACACCAGATCACATCAACCTCGGTATCGCTATCGATTTAGCTAAGCCAGATGGATCACGTCAACTATTGGTTCCATCAATCAAGGGTTGCGAAGCACTTGAATTCGGTCAGTTCTGGGTTGCATACGAAGAGATCGTAAAGAAGGCTCGCGCCGGAACACTTACTGTTGAAGATTACGCAGGAACAACAGTCTCGCTAACAAACCCAGGAACTATCGGAACAGTTCACTCTGTTCCACGTCTTGTACAGAACCAAGGATTGATCATCGGCGTTGGTGCGATGGATTACCCAGCTGAATTCCAGGGCGCAAGCGAAGAGACTCTTGCACGTATGGCGGTCAGCAAGGTCATCACACTGACAAGCACCTACGACCACCGCGTTATTCAGGGTGCGCAATCAGGTGATTTCCTTCGTCGTATTCACGAGCTTCTGCTTGGTGCAGATGGTTTCTACGATGAAATCTTTACAGCACTTCGCATTCCATACGAACCAATTCGTTGGGCTCCAGACTTTGCAGTTACTAAAGATGAAGAGATTGATAAGACCGCTCGCGTTCAGCAGTTGATTCACGCATATCGCACATGGGGTCACCTCATGGCAGATATCGATCCACTTGTTTATATGCAGCGCAATCACCCAGATCTCGATGTTCGTACCCACGGGCTAACTCTCTGGGATCTCGATCGCGAATTTGCAACAGGTGGATTTGGCGGAAAGAACTTCCTTCCACTTCGTAAGATTCTTGGAATTCTGCGCGATGCATACTGCCGCTCAGTTGGTATCGAGTACATGCACATCTCAAATCCTGCAGAGCGCACATGGGTACAGAAGAAAGTAGAAGGCGTATCTGAAAACCCTGCACGTGAAGAACAACTTCGTATCTTGCGCAAACTCAATAGCGCAGAAGCGTTTGAATCATTCTTGCAGACCAAGTTCGTTGGACAGAAGCGCTTCTCACTTGAAGGCGGCGAATCTGTAATTCCACTCACCGATGCAATCGTTTCAGCAGCTGCTGAGAGCGGTCTCGATGAAGTCTGTATCGGTATGCCACACCGTGGTCGCCTCAATATGCTTGCAAATATTGCAGGTAAATCCGTTGGCCAGATCTTCCAGGAGTTCCAAGGACATTACGCAGAGAACCAGGTCCATGGGTCTGGCGATGTGAAGTACCACTTAGGTACTGAAGGAATCTTCACTGCTGAATCAGGTGCCACAACAAAGATTTATCTTGCTGCTAACCCTTCACACCTTGAAGCGGTTAACCCAGTTCTTGAAGGCATCGTCCGCGCAAAGCAGGATCGCCTTAATACAAAGGGTTCATACACAGTTCTTCCCATCCTTCTCCACGGAGATGCCTCATTTGCAGGGCAAGGCGTTAACGCTGAAACTCTGCAGTTGTCGCAGCTTCCGGGATATCGCACAGGTGGAACTATCCATATCGTTGTAAATAACCAAGTTGGGTTTACAACATCACCAAGCTCATCACGTACTTCACGCTACTCAACTGATGTAGCGAAGTTGATCGAAGCACCTGTCTTCCACGTCAATGGTGATGACCCAGAGGCATGCGTACGCGTTGCACGTCTTGCATTCGAATACCGTCAAGAATTTAACAAGGATGTCGTCATCGATATGGTCTGCTACCGACGTCGCGGCCACAACGAAGGTGACGAGCCAAGCTTTACTCAGCCGCTTATGTACAAGCTGATTGATGCAAAGCGCACAACTCGTACTCTTTACACCGATGCACTCGTTGGCCGCGGAGACATCACTCCCGCCGAGGCTGAAGAGATCGCAGGTGATTACCAGGCACAGCTTGAAGAAGTATTCGCATCGGTTGCAAACTATGAGGAACATAGCGATCCAAACTTCGTAGTTCCTGTTGTTCCAAATGCAGAAGATGTACCTACATTCATCTCAGAACAGTTGATCCGCGAAATTGCAGCGACACAGACTGCTATTCCAGAAGGATTTAATATCCATCCGAAGTTACTTCCGCAGCTTCAGAAGCGTGCAGAGTCAATCAACGACGGAACAATCGACTGGTCAACTGGTGAAATGTTGGCATTTGGTTCACTTCTGAAAGAAGGACGCCCAGTTCGCCTTGCAGGTCAAGATTCACGTCGTGGAACATTCTCAAACCGCCACGCTGTCATCATCGATAAAGAGAATGGCAACGAGTGGACACCACTTCGTTCACTCATCTCTGATGCGAATCAATTCTTCGTCATCGATTCGCTCTTGAGCGAATATGCAGCGATGGGCTTTGAATACGGATACTCAGTTGTTCGTGAAGAAGCCCTCGTTTTGTGGGAAGGCCAATTCGGCGACTTCGCAAATGGCGCACAGACCGTTGTCGATGAATTTATCTCTTCAGCACTTCAAAAGTGGGGTGAGCGATCATCAGTTGTTCTTCTTCTTCCACATGGATATGAAGGACAAGGACCAGATCACTCATCTGCACGTATTGAGCGCTTCCTAGCACTGTGTGCTGAGAAGAATATGACTGTTGCACAACCATCTACACCAGCTTCGTACTTCCACTTGCTCCGCTTCCACGCAGCAAATCCAAAGCGCCGCCCAATGGTTGTCTTTACTCCTAAATCAATGTTGCGCCTTAAGGCTGCTGCATCATCGATCAGTGATTTCACATCTGGAACATTCCTTCCAGTGATTGGCGATACAACAGTCAATAACGCTTCACGCCTGATCTTCTGTTCAGGAAAGATTTACCACGACCTCGTTGCAGAGCGCGCACGTCTTAATGACAGCAGCACAGCAATTGTTCGCGTAGAGCGTTTGTATCCACTGCCAATTGCGCAGATGGAAGTTGAAGCGAAGAAGCATCCAAATGCAAACCTTCTCTGGGTTCAAGATGAGCCTGCCAACCAAGGTGCATGGCCACACGTTGCGTTAAGCACAACCGAATCAATCGGTGGAACTGGCGTGGATTCACGAGTTCTTCGCAGAATCTCTCGTCGCGCATCAGCATCTCCTGCAACAGGTAGCCATCACTTGCACGAGGATGAGGCAAAGGCGTTAATGGATGAGGCATTCACAAGATGAGTAACTCATCGATAAAGGATTTGCTTAATCTCAAAGGTCAAGAGTTTGTTATGTTCAGCACCGAGTGGTGCGGATTCTGCAAGCGTCTCAAGAACCAGCTCGGCGAGATTGGAATTACCTTCCGCGAGATTAATGTCGAAGAAGAGATTGAGTACGCGAGCTTTGTTGAAGAAGTTAATGGCGGCAACCGCGTAGTTCCAACACTTCTCTTCTCAGATGGTGTTGCACTGACAAATCCTTCTGCAATTGCAGTTAAAGATAAGTTAGCTAGTCTCGCTTAATCTTTTTTTGCTCGCTTTACCCTGAACTCCACACGCGCCTTCACATAGTGAAGTGGTAGCCATCCCCAGGTGCGTGAATCTGTTCCGTCAGGGTTATCACTGAGAACGTAGATCTTGGGAAATTTATCTGTAGTTAAATCAATCTCTGAAATTCTCTTTATATAGAAAATTCCCGGTTGTTCTGCACGTTCGACTACTACTGAATCTCCGACGCGAACTTTATTTCGGAATAATGAAAACCCATCGACTGAATAATCTCCCCAACGAGCCATCAACCAATCACCTGGGTTATATGTAGGGGCCATTGAATTTCCATCAACGAGAACGGTTGAGTGCTTGGCCATGGCCCCATAGTAGTTAAGCAAGGGTAATAAGCCGAGGTGCGCTCTGGCAGGCCTTGGAGTACCCTCGCGCACATGAGAAACTTTCTAACACCTAAGGTAACTGTTCACGCACACTGCGATCTTCCATGCGGTGTCTACGATCCAGCACAAGCAAAGATTGAGGCTCTCTCAGTTAAGGCATGCATGGAGAAATATGCAGCTAATCCAGATGCAGATTTCCGTTCACGTTCTGTTGCGATTAAAGAAGAGCGCTCACACCAGGTTAAGGAGCACCTCTGGGTTCTCTGGACTGATTATTTCAAGGCTCCACACTTTGAGGCGTACCCACAACTTCACTCACTATTCAACGAGGCGACAAAGCTCGCAGGTGCAGCTGGAACAAAGGGAACTCAGGATGTAAAGGTTGCAGATGATTTGATCGCAAAGATCGATGAGATTGCAGAAATCTTCTGGGCGACCAAGAAGGCTTAGCTCTTTAAAAAAGAAAAATTAAGAGCTCACTCGTTAATGAGTGATTGGGCGGCAGTTCGAGCGAGGAAAGATAATCGCTCAACTGTCGCTCTTCTTATTTCTGCTTGAGCTAGGTGGCGTTCGCCATCATAAACATCGCATTCAAAGGTCAGCTCGCGGCCATCAATATTTGTTACCCGTGCATTAGCGCGAATCTCAACCCCTGCAGTTGCTGAGCCGACAATTTCTAGGGATGAATGTGTAAGAAAAGTTGTCTCACCTGCATCGAGATATTCTGATAAAGATGCAACACATGCATTCTCCATCAGAGTTAAGTAATGAGAAGCAGCTGCAACAGGGAGATCAGATACACCCATTGTTACGCAGGTATCTCCAGGGCGAATAGTCATGACAGAGAAGCCAACTGCTCCTAGGACATCTTCGGCCGGTTTCATGCCTTGAAGATTAGTCCTCGTCGTCGATGAAGTGTTGGATATGTGTCTGTTCTATTTGAATTTCACGGTGTTCAACATTTCCAAATTCATCAATTTCAATTGAAATTTCAGTCATACTGAACTGAGTCACAACTTCTGTACTTGCCTGACCGGCCATCTGGGCACGTATTTGGCGGTGGATGCTTTGGTGCAGATCTTCTGGCGCTTGCTCATCGCAAGAACGCTTGAGGACATCTTGAAGCATCTGCTGCATCAGGCGTTCGTGTGCAATTTCAGCCGAACATGGTGCGCAGGTAGAAAGGTGTGAATTGATCGCATCAGCTTGAGGAAGGGCTTGCTGTTCGCCTTCGATGATGAATATGACGGAAGAGAGAACTTCGCCGCATTGAATCTCAATAAAACTCATTTCTCGCCTCCCTTTTCTTTAGGGGTGGCTACTGAATAACCAAGTTCTTGGGCATAACCAGCAAGCTTCTCGCGAAGTTGCTTTCTTCCGCGGTGAAGTCGAGACATCACAGTGCCGGCAGGTGCGCCAACAATTTCTGCAATCTCCTTGTAAGAAAATCCTTCAACATCTGCAAGGTAGACAACGATGCGAAACTCTTCAGGAATATCTTGAAGCGCCTTCTTGATATCGCTATCAGGCAAGTTCTCAAGTGCAACAGTCTCTGCTGACTTTCCTTGATCGCTGGTGTGGCTCTGTGCTTCCGCTACCTGCCAATCCTCGAGTTCATTATCTGCAATCAGCGGGCGACGTTGATCCTTGCGATATGAGTTGATAAATGTTGTTGTCAGTACTCGATAGAGCCAGGCGCGTAGATTTGTTCCCTCTTCAAATTGATGGAATGAGGTAAACGCTTTGAGGTATGTATCTTGAACTAGATCGCGCGCATCTTCAGGATTCTTTGTATAGCGAAGAGCTGCTGCGTAGAGCTGATTGGTAAAGAGCAGCGCATCGCGCTCGAAGCGGATCGTGCGATCGGCTTCGCTCTCTAGGACCAAATCTTTCGGTGACATTGATGAAAGGTTATATCAAAAAAGAGTTTCGGGCTCCCCAAGCTCAATTGGGGCAATTAACTCAGCGCCATTGTTGGCAACGAGATTTACCCGAGGTGAGACTGGTACCGCTTGCAAGCCAGAATCAGGCTCTTCCAGAACCATCGCCTTTACTAGTCGGTTGATATCTCTTGCTTCGGTATCGAGCCAACTCTCCCAGCGCTCCTCTGGCATAAAGACCGGCATGCGACTGTGAATAGTTGCAAGTTCTCCAACTGCTTCGCGAGTAATAATTGCAGCGCTTTGAATTACTTCACCGTTCTCGCTCTGCCATGAACTCCAGATACCGGCAATTGATAGTTGATTGCCATCTCGATTAGAAATATAGAACGGTTGTTTTGGTGAATACTTTCCGAGCGAAGTCGCCCATTCGTAATAGCCCGTTGCCGGAATCAAACATCGTGATGTTCTAAATGCATGTCTGAATGTTGGCTTCTCATGAATTGATTCGCTGCGAGCATTGATTGCATGCGATTGAGAGGCGCGAGCATCGCTCATCTTCTTATGCCACGGAGCGATAATCCCCCACGATGCCGAATCAAGAATCCGTGATTGGGCTTCACTTCGAATTATGTAGATCTCATTTGTTGGTGCGATATTCCAATTGAGTGGGAGAGATTGATCAAGGGTCGAGCCCGCTAAATCAAAGGCTTCAACAATCTCTTCTGCGCCGAGAGTTTGCGCATATCGTCCGCACATACCGGTAATCCTAACTTCCTCGCTACGCGTTAGACTCCGCTTATGACTGGGAAGCACTCGGAAGAGATGAAGTTGTGGCCAGCGCCATTTCGTGGCGCTCACGCTGTCGATGCCACCGTCACAATTCCTGGTTCCAAATCTGTAACAAATAGAGCGCTCATCCTTGCCGCGCAGGCGAAGACTCCTTCTACTTTACGTAAACCACTTATCTCTCGCGATTCAGAGTTGATGTCAGCTGGTCTTCAATCACTCGGTATTGGGGTTACTGGAATTGAAGTTACTGGAAGCGATGAGAGTTGGGTTATTACTCCAGCAACGCTTAAGGGGCCGGCAAAGATCGATGTAGGAAATGCCGGAACGGTTATGCGCTTCCTTCCACCTCTTGCAGCCCTTGCAACTGGTGAAATTTCATTTGATGGCGATCCCCGTTCTTATGAGCGCCCAATCGGTCCTGTTATATCGGCACTTGAAGAGCTTGGAATTGAAATTCAACATGGTGGTCGTTACTCCCTTCCCTTAACCATTAAAGCGAAGGGCGCAATTCCCGGCGGAGAATTAACTATCGATGCAAGTAAGTCGAGCCAATTCTTATCTGCGCTCTTACTTGTCGCACCAAGTATGGAAAAAGGAATCACTATTCGTCATGAAGGCGGCACTCTTCCTTCTATTCCTCATATCGATATGACTGTTCAAATGCTACGTGATTTCGGTGCCGTTGTTCACGTTGATAAGAGTGCGCAGACGTGGCGAGTAGAACCAGGTGCGCTTTCTGGACTAGATCTCACCATTGAACCCGATCTATCTAACGCTTCACCATTTCTCTCAATCGCAATGGTCTGCGGCGGAAAAATCACGATTGCAGATTGGCCTAAAGCGACAACACAGCCTGGTGACCAACTGCGAGATATCTTCACACAAATGGGTGCCCGCGTTGAATTTACCGCCGCTGGATTAACACTTACTGGCGGTGAATCTATTCATGGAATAGATATCGACCTTCACGATGTCGGCGAGTTAACGCCATCAATTGCTGCCCTTGCAGCGCTTGCGGATTCGCCATCACATCTGCGCGGCATTGGACATTTACGTCTTCACGAAACAGATCGACTTGCAGCCCTTACTCGTGAGATTAATTCCCTCGGAGGAAAGGTTGTTGAAGATGAGACTTCATTGCACATTACTCCAGCGCCATTGCATGGTGGAACTTTCCATACATATGAAGATCATCGCTTAGCTACTGCTGGCGCTGTGATTGGTCTTGTAATACCTGATGTACTGGTTGAGAACGTTGCAACAACTCGTAAAACTCTGCCCGATTTCCCAGGTCTCTGGAATAGTTTGGTCATATGACCCCTCGCGAATATGACGAATCAGATGCTCGAATCAGGCCATCTCGAACTACTCGCAGGCGTACTAAAGATCGCCCCACCCACTCCGATTCAATAACTGCATTCGTCACCACAGTTGATCGCGGTCGCACAACATGTGTCACCGATGAAGGCGTCATCATCACCGCAATGAAGGCGCGTGAACTTGGGCCTAAATCAGTTGTTGTGGGAGATCTTGTTGAAATTGTTGGAGATGTCTCTGGAACCGAAGGTTCACTGGCGCGAATCGTTGTAGTAAATGAGCGAACAAATTCCTTAAGCAGGACAGTCGACGATGCAGCTCGAGTCGAAAGAACGATTGTTGCAAATATCGATCAACTGCTAATCGTTGTTGCATCAGCAAATCCTGAACCACGACGAGGGCTTATTGATAGATTCCTGGTCAGCGCATTTCATGAATCGATTAAGCCAATTATCGTTGTGACTAAAGTCGATGTTTCGCCGGTCCCCGATTTTATTCAGGAATACAAAGCGCTGGGTGTCGAAATCTTTACGACATCCTCGAAGCTAGATGGTCGTGAAGCAGATATCAAGAAGTTACTTGAAATCCTCGACGATAAAATTTCTGTACTTGTTGGCCATTCAGGTGTTGGTAAATCAACCTTGATTAACGATTTGGTCCCTAGCGCCGATCGCATGACTGGTGATGTTAACGATGTGACAGGTCGAGGCCGCCATACATCATCGAGTGCAATCGCACTTCCTCTCGAAAATGGTGGCTGGATTATCGATACCCCTGGAATTCGAGCCTTCGGTTTATCTCACCTCAATAGAGATCGAATCATTGAATCTTTCCCCGATATCTATCAAGTAATTCAGCGATGTATGCCGAATTGTTCACACCATGAAAATTCGTGTGCACTTGGCCCATGGATCGAATCAGAACCAGATTTGCGTACTGAGCGATTGACGAGAGTAACAAGCCTTCGTTCACTACTTGAGGTAAAGCCAGTGGAACCCGATGCTGCAGACGATGGGCGATAGACTCGCACAATGAGCCACAGTCGCGGAGAAGATCTCGCACTTGCGCATCGTCTAGCGGATGCAGCCGATGCGATCACTCTCACCCGCTACCAAGCTCTCGATCTCGCAGTTACAACCAAGCCGGATAACACTCCAGTTACCGATGCAGATAAATCAGCAGAGAGCGCCATTCGCGCACTTCTTCACGCACATCGCCCTGACGATGGAATTGTTGGTGAAGAGTTTGGGGATCTTGGTTTAGAGAAGAATCGTTACTGGGTAATCGATCCAATTGATGGCACAAAGAATTTTCTACGTGGAGTTCCAACATGGGCAACTCTCATCGCACTTGTTGAGAAGAGCGCATCAGGTGAAGAGAAGGTTGTCGCAGGTGTCGTCAGCGCTCCTGCACTCTTTCGCCGCTGGTATGCCCACGAAGGTGGCGGTGCATTTGTTGTAGTAAATGGCGAGATACCAAGGAGGATTTCAGTCTCACAGGTTTCAGAGATTGAGAATTCATCTATTTCGCACTCAGATTTCATTGGTTGGGACAATCGCCTAAGCGCATTTAACTCGTTGCTTTCATCTGCATGGCGCACGCGCGCACATGGTGATTTTTGGTCCCATATGTTGGTTGCAGAAGGTGCAGTCGATATCGCAGTAGAGCCATCACTGGCCCTTTGGGATATGGCAGCTCTCGATATTGTCGTTCGCGAAGCCGGTGGAAGATTTACCAATCTTGAAGGTGTAGATGGAATCCATGGCGGCAATGGCCTCTCTACAAATGGTCTACTCCACTCTACTGTTGTCGACGCTTTAAGAGTTCAGGGTTAGAGGACAACAATGGCTGATATCAATATTGATCTAGACCGACATAAAACCCCGGAACTAAGTGCTTCTGTCGACTTAACTAAGGAACAGATCACTCCTCTCACATTTTCAATCTCGGGAATGACATGCAGCTCGTGCGTCAACAGCGTTGAACGAGCAGTGAATGAAATCCCCGGAGTCTCTGCATCAGTTAACTTCGCATCTGAGACTCTTCACCTCCTTGCACCATCTGGCCTTGATGCAAAAGTTGTTATCAAGCAAGTGAAATCTGCAGGTTACGAGGCACGCTTACTTGAAGATCAGAGCAACCCAGCGCTACATAGAAAAGGCGCAGCACGTGCACTCTTGGCAGCATCCCTCTTTGCAATTCCTGCAGTAGCGATTTCTATGGTGATGAGCTGGCACCCTGCGATCAATGAGTGGTTGATTTCAATCTTTGATGAATATAACCTGGCTCTACCACCTCATGCGGACCACAGCTTTGTTGCATGGTTGGTACTCGCAATTACAACCCCCTTAATTCTCTTCGTTGCATGGCCGATTCACCGCGCAGCAATTCGAAATATCTTCCATCCGTCGATGGACACACTCGTATCGCTCGGCGCCTTCAGTGCGTACTTCTGGTCAATCTATGCAACATACACAAATAGCGGTGAGCCATATACAGAAGTTGCCGCCGGAGTCCTCTTCTTTGTAATCCTTGGACGTTACCTTGAATCACGCGCTAAGCGACGCGCAAGTAGCGCGCTCTCATCTCTTCTCGCACTTGGAGAGAAAGAGGTAGCCGTGATGCGAGGTGGAGTTGAAGTTATTCTCCCAATTTCGCAATTAATCGTCGGTGATGAGTTTGTCGTAAAGCCTGGTTCTCGAATCGCAACCGATGGTCTCGTTATTTCTGGCACCAGCTCCGTAAATAACTCAATGATCACTGGTGAATCAGCGCCCGTAGAAGTTGCGCCAGGATCGCGCGTCATTGGCTCTGCGATGAATAACAATGGTCGCCTCATTGTTCGTGCTACGCGTGTAGGAAGTGATACAGAATTAGCGCGAATTACATCGATGGTCGTAGCTGCCCAAGGAAGCAAGACTCCTATCCAAGCTAAGGCAGATAAAATCGCTTCCTTCTTTGTCCCTATTGTCACAGTCCTTGCTGCTGCGACATTTGAAGGCTGGTATCTATTTGGGGGTAAATCCCTCACGGATTCAATCTCTATTGCAATTACTGTCCTCGTTATTGCATGTCCATGTGCGTTAGGACTAGCAACTCCAGTTGCGCTTTTGGTTGCTTCTGGTCGAGGTGCTCTTCGCGGAATAGTTTTGCGCAATCCTCGCGCTCTTGAGGCCTCTGAAAGCATTGATGTGGTTGTTTTAGATAAGACAGGCACATTGACCGAAGGAGCTATGTCTGTTCGTAACTTCACCATCTCAACCTCAGCGGGCAAAGTTCTCGGTGCGGATTTTAATAATCTACTGACAGAGAAGAACATCCTCTCTACCGCTCTTGCGCTCGAGAGCCAGAGTGATCACCCAACTGCTACATCGATTGCAGCTTTTTCTCTCTCGCAAGGCGCCACACAGTTGCCTGTTGAGCAACTCTCACAAACTCCTGGCGTAGGGGTTGCAGGGCGAGTCAATATCGGCGGGAAATCACCGGTGGTTTTAGTCGGATCACCTGTATCTGTTGCACATAGTTGTATCCCATTCGATGCTGAAATAATTACAGCAATTAAGAGCGCCGAAAATAACTCATACGCGGTATCGGTACTTGCTTGGGATGGAGTAGCACTCGCAGTCTTCGCATCTGGCGACCTCTTGAAATCTGATGCAGTCGAAACTCTTCAGGAGCTACATAAACGTGGGATCACCACCTGGTTACTTACTGGCGATAACGACCAGAGCGCTGCACATATCGCACATCAAGTAGGTATTTCTTCCACTCATATCGTGGCACATGCGATGCCAGAAGATAAGTTGGCAAAAGTTAAATCACTTCAGCAAGAGGGCCATCGCGTCTTGATGATTGGCGATGGAGTCAACGATGCAGCAGCTCTGACTCAAGCAGATTTAAGTATCGCTATGGGAACCGGAACTGATGCCGCGATGTCGAGCGCCGATATCACTTTAATGCGCCCTCACTTGGTGGCAGTGATTGAGGCGCTCGATTTATCAAAGAAGACTCTCTCGACTATTAAGGGAAATTTGGTCTGGGCCTTTGCCTACAACGTCATTGGGCTGCCGATTGCAGCTCTTGGCTTTGCAACGCCTATGTATGCCGCGGCAGCGATGGCCGTTAGCAGCCTCTTTGTTGTCAGCAACTCCCTCCGTCTGAAGTGAGTTCCCTGGGCAAATGAGAAAAGGCGCTGAAATCAGCGCCTTTTTCAATCGATCTGTCTAGCTACTTACATTGGTAGCGGGGGCAGGATTTGAACCTACGACCTCTGGGTTATGAGCCCAGCGAGCTACCGAGCTGCTCCACCCCGCGTCGGAAGTGCAATCATAGGCGAAACACTGAGGCTTCACCAAATCCGTTACTTCGCAGAGAGATTACTTGCGTGATTGCGCAGCAATCGCGGCAGCAAGTGCTGCTTTGAGTCGATCTTGTGCGCGACCATATGCAGCAAAGTCTCCCTTTGCAAGTGCACTCTGACCATCAGCGAGAGCTTGCTTTGCGCGCTGTAGCGCACCCGCAAGATCTGCAGAACTGTTATTGGTTGTCGCATTTGGATTTACTCCTGATGATGATGTTCCAGAGTTTCCACCAAATACTTGGTCTAGTGCACCCTTAAGTGAACTATCGAAACCAATCACATCTCCGAATGAGACGAGAACTTTCTGTAACAGCGGGTATGCCGCAGTGTTAGAAGTTGCCATCACATAGACGGGTTGCACATAGAGCAGACCGTTGCCGACAGGAAGTGTCAGCAGATTGCCAAGCACAACATCGGATCCACCCTGGCGTAGAAGCGAGAGCGCATTTGCAACTTCAGGTTTCGCTTCAAAGTTAGAAGCTACCTGTGAAGGGCCGGCGATATTTGTGCTTCGTGGAAGTTGAAGTACAGAGATCTTTCCGTAATCCGGACCTGCTGTTGCATTAACTGAAGCAAATGCTGAGAGGTTTTCACGTCCTCCTCGAGGAACGAATGGTGTGGTCAATGAGAATGCCGGCTCTTTAGATCCTGGCATCTGAAGTGTCATGTAATACGGAGGTTGAGCTCCGGCATTTGCACCAAAAGTGGATGGATCTCTGGGTACGCGCCAGAAATCCTGACCGCCGTAGAAAGCATCAGAGTTCTTGACGTGGTACGAACTCAAGATGTCACGTTGGACGCGGAAGATATCTTCTGGGTAGCGCACATGCTCAAGGAGTCCCTTTGAGATAGCGCTCTTTGGCTTTACGCTCTTAGGGAATGCCTTCATCCAAGTCTTGAGGACTGGATCTTTCTCATCCCACTGATACAAAGTGACTGTTCCGTCATATGCATCAACAGTTGCCTTCACTGAATTTCGAATGTAATTCACTGTTGTATTGGCCTGAGCAGTAACAGAGGTTGAGGTAGTTGTCAGAGCATCTGCTGTAGCTGTTGAAAGCGAAGTCGCTTGTGAATATGGGTAGCCGGCGCTTGTTGTGTAGCCATCGATGATCCAAAGGATTTTGCCATCAACAACTGATGGATATGGATCGCCATCAAGAGTGAGCCATGGAGCAACCTTTGCAACACGCTCGCGTGGTTCACGGTTGTAGAGAATCTTTGAATCAGCATTGATCAAGTCAGAGAGAAGAATTCTCTGCTCTTGGTACTTCACTGCAAAGAGCAACTTGTTGAGCATATTTCCAACAGGGACACCACCGCTTCCGGTGTATGTGTAATTCTTCTGGCCATTAGCTGAGGCATCATCTGGATAATCGAATTCGACTGGGTTCTTAGTCTTCTTTCCACCGATGATTGAGTAATCAGGAACGTTCTCACCAAAGTAGATACGTGGTTCGAATTCGCCAAGACCCTTTGTTGGTGGAAGATCTCCAACAGCAAAGTTTGGCTTGCCATCAGCATCGACAGTATTTCCATATGCTGCCACAAATCCGAAACCGTGTGTGTAAACAAGGTGATCGTTAATCCAGTTACGGCTTGGGTTTCCTTCAATATTTAATTCACGAACCGCAACGACGGTATCTCTCGATACTCCATCAATTGTGTAGCGGTCAACATCGAGTGATTGAGGGAAGGTGTAGTAAGGCTTGATCTGTTGGAGCTGTCTAAATGTTGCAGAAATGACATTCGGGTCCATCAATCGAATATTGGCGATTGTTGCCGCATCATCTGCGAGCTGACCTGCGCTCGTTGAAAGAACTGCGTTGTAATCCTTAATTTCAACATCATCTAGGTCATATGCAGCACGTGTTGCATCAATATTGCGCTGAATAAATGGCGCTTCCTTTGATGACTCAGATGGCTTGACCTGGAACTGCTGGATTGCCGCAGGATAAATTCCGGCGATAAGCACTGATGAAATTACCAAGAGAGCTGTTCCGGCTGCTGGCAGGAGCCATGAGCGACGAACAATATTTGCAAAGAAGAGAAGTGCGCAGACAACTGCAATTCCAGAGAGAATCGCCTTTGCTGGAAGCACTGCGTTCACATCTGTGTACTTAAGTCCGGTGATGAGCGAGCTCTCCTTCAGAGAGAGCGCATAACGATCGAACCAATAAGCAACTGCCTTCAGGAGAACAATGAGTCCGAGAAGGATTGAAATCTGCACACGAGCTGCAACTGTTGTGCGATCACTTGGCACATTGATGCGGATACCGCCGTACATGTAGTGAATAAATGCACTTGCGATAGCTGCAAGGATAAGAGTTGAGATTCCCCAGCCAATAATTGCTTGATACATAGGTAACTTGAAGGCGAAGAATGAAACATCAAGATTAAATTGAGGATCTTTTACACCGAATGGAGTTGAGTTTGTGAAGAGGAGCCATTCGCGCCAGAAAGACATTCCAGAAGTACCTGCGAAGTAGGTAAGAACTAGTGCGACGCCGAGAAATACCCATGTTCGGATAGGTTCAATTTGTCCGCGAAGACGTTCGATTCCATCAATCTCGATATTGGCAGGAACATAAAGTGGGCGGCGCTTAAATGCGATAAAAATATTGAGGGAGATAATGAAAGAAGTTAAGAGGCCGACTAGAAGAAAGAGTTGAATCTTCGTTGTAAGAATCTTGGTCCATACAGATGTAAAGTCGACTGATTTAAACCAGAGCCAATCAACATAAAAACCACTGAAGTAAACAACTAGCGCGCCAAGCGCAACTAGAATTCCGGCGGTAATTGCAAGTGGGCTGCGATTTCTATTCATGAATCTAGATTAGTGCACCCTCGAACGCCGTGAAAATTGGAATTCTTGGGCTTCATGAGCTGCTGATATGCCTCCTCCAGCGAGGAGATAGCCACCACCTTGACCCCCTCAACTTTCTGAGGAATCTCATCGCAATTCTTGCGAGAGATAAAGATGATCTCTACCCCGGCTCTTCGGGCGGCGATAATTTTCTCTTCTACGCCACCAATGGCTCCAACTCTGCCATCAGGAGTAATGGTTCCTGTCGCAGCAATCTTTCGACCTTTGAGAATATTCTCAGGGGTGAGTAGCTCAGTAAGCCCCAATGCAAAAATTAACCCCCCGCTTGGCCCGCCTGTGTTCTTCAGTGAAATTTTGATTGAGGAATCAGAGAGATTGCTCAAATCAATTCCTGGGTGGTACTTGGCAAAGAGAGTCTTTGTAGCTGAGAGAGCGGCGCTCTGCGATTGACCCATCTCTTTCTTGCCTAAGGCAATCTCTGCCTTGTCATCTGTTTCTTTCTGATAGACAACTGATCTTGGCACGACGACGCAATCGCCCTTAGCCCAGCACTGCAACACTTGATAGCCAAGAATTTCAGTTTCGGGATTGGTCACCCAGATAGAGAGTAAGAACATCTGCCCATCAGCAGGATAAGTCTTTGCTGAAGAAACTTTGAGCAACTTCGGAAAGAGCGGGCTGCCTTCACCAGGATTGATGAGAACGAAATTGACTGGGATTACGAGTGGCAGTGCAAGAGTTAATGTCAGTAATACTTTTACAAATCGAGGTGTATGCGAAAAACGAG
Source organism: Actinomycetes bacterium (assembly GCA_041303615.1). Taxonomy (GTDB): domain Bacteria; phylum Actinomycetota; class Actinomycetes; order Nanopelagicales; family Nanopelagicaceae; genus Planktophila. Next base: position 40,381 of record JBFYOX010000001.1, on the reverse strand, counting down.
TAGGCATCCGTGTGGAGTTAACCCAGTGAATCTGGTTTTTCTAGTGAGTTATTTTTTTCAGTGGGCTCATCTCGAAATGACTCTTGAAAGCGCTGGAATTGTCCGACAGATCGAGAAGTTTCAGATTCAAACTTTCTCTTAAACTTAGATACCCACACGACATATGTAATTCCGCCAAGAAGTCCGGCAGCTGGCACAACCCACCAAATAAGGGCGGCAAATGCGCTGCTACTTGCGGCATAGGCCGAAGCGAGCTCTCTTGAGTGGAATACAAGTGAAGGCATAAAAAGAGCCTACCTGTTCTGGGAAGAAAGTGCCCACTCGCGCTGTTCTACTTGATGGATAGAATCTGTACTTCAAGAGATAAGGAAAGTAGCCGATGTCGCCCTTTGGTTTTACTCCAGATGATGCCAACGAAGACCCTATAGGCGACGGTGAAAAGTCTGAAGATTTCGCAGCGATGATGCGCCAGATGCAAGAGCAGATCCAGAAACAATTTCAACAGATGGGAATAAATCCCGCAGGTTTTATCAACCCATTTGCAGCATTTGCACAAGGCGGCAATGAGACTCTCCCAAAGAATGTTGTACGAGATACAGCAAAAAAGTTTACGCAAACACAGGGTTCGGAGCCGATAGGAATTAAGGATTTGACCGTTGTCGATAACGCCTTTGAAATTGCCGACCTCTGGCTCAATGAAGCCACAGTCTTTCCTACAACTGCGGCATCGACTGCACCACGCGCTATGAGCCGTCTCGATTGGATCGACCTTACTGTTGCAGGTTGGCACGACACTATGGAGCCGCTGGCAACTGGCCTCTCTGGAGCAATCTCTAACCTCTTAGATGAAGCGGCCGGCAGCTCTGAAGAGATGAATAACTCTATGGGCGCAATTACAGGTCTATTGCGAACATTTATAGGTTCAATGATTGCAACGCAACTTGGTCAAGCTATTGGTGCAATCTCCACATCCGCAACAGGCGTTCATGATGTTGGACTCCCACTTCTTGATCCGGCGCAACCAGTATTAATTCCTGAAAATGTTGAGCTCTGGAGCAAAGATCTTGAGATTCCCAAGACAGAGATCTACATCTTCCATGCACTGCGCGAAGCAGCTATAGCGCGCTTATTTGCACATAATCCTTGGATAGTTTCATATATACGAAGCGCAATTGTTGATTACGGTCGTGGGATACATATCGATATGGAGGCAATTCAGAGACAGGCTGAGGAAGCGATGTCTAACTTTGATCCTTCTCAGATTAACCCTGAATCTGGAGAAAGTGCATTCTCAATCTCACTGAACAATGGAGTCTTTACCCCTGAAGAGACACCTGCGCAGAGAGCTGCACTTTCAAAGTTAGAGACCGCACTCGCGCTCGTTGATGGTTGGGCCGATGAAGTTGCAACACTTGCTGCAGGCGAGAGGCTTCCTGCACTTGTATCGTTACGCGAAGTATTTAGACGTCAGCGCGCAACAAATGCACCTTCACAACAACTCTTTAAATCTCTTCTCGGACTACAAGTCTCGCCACGTCTTGCGCGTGAAGCGAGCGCCTTCTGGCAGACGATCCGCGAGACAAAAAATGTCAGCGCCCGCGATCAAATCTGGAGTGGAATTTTGCCCAGTGCAGAAGAGCTCTTGGAGCCTGAGAAGTTCTTAAAGTCGGCTGAGATTCCTGATGATCTCAGCGGGCTGCTCTAAAACCGAGCAACGCTCTCGAAATAGAAAAGCGAAGTCCCCGGGCGCACATTTTAATATCTGCCTTCCCCTTGCAGATATCAAACGGTTATCCGAGGACTTCGTAAGCGCAAAGTACGAGAGTTTTTACTGAGAATCAAATGTAAATGACTAAGACACAACAAAAATTTCTTGTCAAGAATTGTTAATTCACCCCACTATTTCAGCAATTTCCAATACATTTCCTCAATGACAACTCGAGAGTTCTCACCCTTAGATGGTGAGGGCGAGAATCTCACCCTGCCCGGCGTCGATGAAGGTGAAATCGTTGTGATTCGCTCCACTCGACGGAAGAAGAGCATCTCGGCATATCGTCAGGGCGGGCGAATAGTCATCTCAATTCCAGCAAGACTCTCAAAGGCTGACGAGCGAGCGATTGTTCCTGAGATGATTGCCAAGATTCGCAGCCAAGAAGAGTCGAAAACCCCAGGTGAGAGCGAGCTCGCTGAAAGAATCGACCAACTGCTGACCGAGCTAGCCCCTGAAATCACGGCTAGGCCCGTATCTGTGCTCTGGCGTCCCATGAGAGAGCGCTGGGGCTCGTGCACGAGCGTTGATCGCAGTATCCGCATCTCAGATCGCCTCAAGATGGCCCCTGAATACGCCCTGGATTACGTCTTATTCCATGAGGCGATCCATCTTCAACACTTTGACCATGGAGATGAGTTCACTGAGGTGCTCAATAGATTTGAGGGCTCCGAGCTCGCAAGCGCCTATCTCGATGGATATGAGGCCGCCGAGAGAGCACTTTTGCCGCCTGTGGAGCTAAAGAAACTCCCATAAGCCCCGTGTGGAAACGGCATTTTGAGCGTGAGTGAGAGTATGGTTTTGACCAGTACGCATGGCGCCAAGCTCATGGGTCGAACGGAGGCAAAAATGACAGAGGTAGAGACATACAAGGGTGACGCTTACTGCGTGAAGTGCAAAGAGAAGCGTGATTTCGAGGGAACTGTAAAGATCTCAGACTCTGGTCGTCGCATGGCACAGGGCATCTGCCCAGTGTGTGGCACCAAGGTAAACCGCATTCTCGGCAAGAAGCCAGAATAAGCACCAGTCACTAAACGTAGTTATAACCCTCGCTCATCTGAGCGGGGGTTATTTCTTTTCCCAGTTCTTTTTCTGGTTCTTTTTCTGGTTCTTTTTCTGGTTCTTTTTCTGGTTCTGTTCTCCCAAAGGAAACTAAGCGTCGCGTAGCGCAACCTCTGCGTTGAAAAAGTTGGCGCTACCCACATTTTTTGGGAGCTCATCTAATTCGGTAGCTCCACCTTGAGCATCCTTGCCCCCTATGAGAAGAATAAAAGCAGGTACAAAACTCTTTGAAGGACATAGCCAAGGTGAATATCTCTTAGGTAGGCCAAAGCGCCTCATTCGCATCTCCACATCGGATGAGAAAGCGCTTGCCCTCGAATTACTAAACGGAAAGAGCGAAGAAGAGATTCTTCAGATTGAAGGCGTAGCTACACAGGCGCTGAAGAAAATCCTGAGTGAGTTAGAAGTCGCTCACCTGATAGATACAGAACAGGGCGCTCTCAAAGTTTCACAGAGATATATCTCAAGGGTTGAAGAGCGAGTTGAGAAGAGCAAGAAAGGATTTGTTGATGCCGCGCTTCTGCAATTGCAGAAACGTGCGATTCCAGAGTTGAACCAGTGCACATGGATTGATGGCGTTAGCGATGGTGGCATAAAGACACTGTCCGAGCGGCAGAGCCCTTTAATTGAAATCTCGGGACAGAACCGTGTTGCTGCAATTCTCTATTCGCTCTTGCTTCTCAGTGGATTCTCTCAATCCCGATGTGCATCTGGATCGCGAGTTCGTCTTCCGCAGATTGGTGATAAAGATATCGGTGTTGCAGCAATTGGAGCATCGGATGTGGGAAAGAACTTTCTAAGCCATTGCGAATCACTGCGCAGGGAGTTATCTCTCTTTCCTCCTGAGCGAGACCACAACTATCTCGATGAGCTATCAACTCCCGATCTCATTATCCATTGTGGTGAGATTGACCCTGAAAAGTTATCGCACTGGATGAGCACTGGTCAGAATTTTCTATTGATACCTACCCCGCAAGCAGATTCGGCAGAAATTGGGCCACTTGTTATTCCTGGAAAATCTCCATGTTTACGATGTTTGGCGCTTGTTTCTAAAGAACAGACGCAGATTCATCAGCGTTTTGAAATCGGGCAAGTGCCCGAGGCTGAATACCCTCAGATTGCTGCGCATTTCATCGCTGCAATGACTGCTGCCTTTGTTGCTAATTTCTTTGACCTTACTACCGAAGAGAATTTGAAGGGGCAGAGCGCAAAACAGGAATTGGTAGGCACGGTAGTTACCGTTGATTACCAATCCCTGTCTAGCCCTCGAAGTACCGTTATTCCAAGGCACCCGTTATGTGGATGCGCCTTTCAATAACTCACTGAAAAAGTAGAGCTACTCAATCATGCGAACAGCTGCGATCACCTGACGTGGCGGTCTGCCAGCGCGACGTTTACGTTGGATGATGACTCCATCTTCGATCAACTGGCCGCCCCAAACTCCACATGGCTCTTGACGAGAAAGTGCGCCATCGAGACATTTATTGCGCACAGGACATTGTCCGCAGAGCGCCTTGGCTTCTGCAATTCCCTGGTCTGACTCAGAGTAGAAGAGCTCAGGGTCTGCCACATGGCAAGGCAGGGTGAAGGCTTTGGCGTTGTCATAAGTGAATGTCACATCGTTCAAGCCAATCTTCTCGCCGCTATCTGCCCAACCTGGTACCTGTAGTTCGCTGAAGAGAACTGTCATAGTCCTCACCCCCTCTAATCTCTCTTGATCTATCTTTTTTCGATTTCGCCTAGGTAATAAAAAAGGACCTCCAAATCCATCGAGTGGATTTGAGGCCCTTGTGGGTCGTATTCGGTATTAGCCGATTAGTGCCCCCGTGGCCTCGTCCACTGCATAAAAGTTGGCGTAAAACGCTGACTTTGTAGCGGTGGGCCAAGCTGCGCGCTTATGTGAGCGCTTAGCTGTTGAGGTTGTATGGGCAGCAGAAGCAAGAGCAGCGCGTGCGCCTGCCCCAATTGTTGAAGTGAATACTGAATTCATCTCAACCCCTTCTTTCTACGTGATGTAGTGCTTGGCGTAAGGGTACGCGATAGATATCAGATGGCGCAAGCTAATTAATTACAGGCAGGCTGTTGTATCTAATCGGATGCTATGAACTGGCGAGTAACCCAGATTCACGCAGGAATTGGCTCGCTTTACCGCGGTAGGAGATGTGTAGATCTGCCTTCGCACGAGTGATTCCAACATAAAAGAGTCTGCGTTCTTCATCGAGAGCAACATCCCCTGCGCTATTTGCAAGCGGTAGCTGTCCATCGGATGCGCCGATGAGAAATACACGCTCCCATTCAAGCCCCTTCGCTGCATGCAGAGTTGCAAGAGTTACTACCGGCATAGTTGGCGGGTTGTTCTGCTGTACTCGATCTTCAACTTCACGTAGGTAGCCACGTAGAGTTTTAGGTGAGAAATTTTCATCGCTCTCTAATTCACGAGCTAAATGCAACAGTGCTGCAATTCCATCGATCGCTTCACCTGTCAGATATGGCTGAGCAAGGGAGCGAAGTTCATCAATCCAACCTGAGTCTTCTGCAGGGATAACAGATGCTTGACGAACTTGCTTTAGGAAATCGCGAATCTCCCGGCGTTCGAAGAATCGCTCTGTGTTGCGTACTTGGTAAGGAATATTGGCAGCGAGCATCGCCTTCTCGGCGCCCTTAAGTTGTGCATTTGTACGAGCAAGGATGGCAATCTCTTGAGGGGCAGTACCAGTGCTCATCAATTGAGTAATTTCTTCCATCACTCCCCGAATTTCAGCCGCCTCATCTGCATAGCCTGTGACCATCGGTTTAGAGCCGTGGCTATTAAAGGCAACAAGCTCCTGCCCCATTGTTCCGGCCCGCAAAAGTGAATTAGCCGCAAAGGTAATCTCGGGAGTTGAGCGATAACCAGTTGTTAACCGAATAACTTCCGCTTCAGGAAAACGTTGCGTAAAAGAGTTAAGGAAGACAGGTGTTGCGCCAGCAAATGAGTAAATCGTTTGGGCAGGATCTCCTACAACACAAATATCACGACGAGTTCCAAGCCAAGCATTAATTAAGCGTTGCTGGATTGGTGAAATATCCTGATACTCATCGATAGTGAAATATCTATATTGATCCTGCACCCGTTCACGAACTTCTCGCTCTTCTTCAAGCATCGCAGCACAAAGTAGAAGTACATCTTCAAAATCAATTGCAAGCTCTTGTTTCTTAATGGATTCATAAGCTGTATAGATCTGCACCATCTGCTCTGGCAAGACACGTGGCTTCTGACTACGTCGTCCAACTTGATCTACATAATCAATCGGCGTTACTTGAGAAACTTTTGCCCATTCGATTTCAGAGGCAATGTCGCGCATTAACTCGCGATTGGTCGCTCGTAACTCACTACCTAAACCCGCACGATTAATCGCTTCGGTTAGAAAGCCCGTCTTTGTTGTCACTAAATCTGGAGTTCTGCCGCCAAAGACACTTGGCCAGAAATAGAGAAGTTGCTTGAGCGCTGCAGAGTGAATTGTGCGAGCAGCAACGGTGGGAACTCCAAGCGTGCGAAGTCGAGCGCGCATCTCGCCTGCTGCCTTTGCAGTAAACGTCAGGGCCAAGACTTTCTGTGGATCCATCGTTCCGATTGCCGCTGCATATGCAATGCGGTGAGTAATTGCACGAGTCTTTCCAGTACCAGCGCCCGCAATGACACAGACTGGACCGCGAGTAGCAATTGCTACTGCGCGTTGATCTGCATCAAGGGCAGCAAGGATCGAGTCGCCTATTTCCACGCTATCGCCACGTTTCACCGCCTTGAGCGCTCTCACCTAGCCAACGTTCTATCATCTTTCGCGCAACAGAGATTGATGGTGGAAGTAAAAGCGATCCATCAGCAGCTGCAGCCTTCAACTCTGCGCGCGAGAACCAACGCACATCGGTGATCTCTTCACCATCACCGCGTGCGTCATCTGGATTATCAGTAACTGCTTCGAAGGCAATCATGATGCTCGCCGGAAATGGCCATGGCTGCGAACCTAGATATTTCAATTCAGAGACGTGAATTGAAGACTCTTCTAAGACTTCGCGAGCGACGCATTGTTCAAAAGTCTCACCAGGTTCAAGAAATCCAGCAAAGGTAGAGAAGCGACCTTCAGGCCAAATTGGTTGATGACCTAGCAAGATTCGATCTTGGCGATCCTTAACTAAGACGATGACAGCAGAATCAGTGCGCGGATGATGTTGGCTCTGATCCGCGTCGCAGAAGCGTGCGGCGCCACCGAGATCCACTCGAGTTGAGCCGCCACATTTCGGACAACGCGGATGCGCTCTGTGCCAATTGCTTAAGGCAAGCGCATGCAATCCAAGTTCTAGCTCGCGCATCGCTAGCAGTGACCCGATTTCACGGACAGTTGAAAAACCTTCCGCTTTCTCTTCATCACTCTTCTCTTCAGTCCAATGCGTATCCCAGGCAAAGAATGGCTCACGACTTTCAATATCCACTCCGAGGAAGTAACGACTTCCTTCTGCAAATACATTTGATGAAATTTTGGTTGCGACATCTGTTGCCGAAAGAAAGGTGACTTCGTTTCCTGATGCCGCGATTCGTCCTTCAGACATATGAAGAATTCTCGCTTTTGCCCAGAGTTGATCGAGAGATTCTTGGTTGGTACGCAATTCTCCAGCGCGGTCTATGCGGGAAGGGTGCTGATTTATCGCGCTCACGGGTGCAGGTTACTAGTGTGTGGGGGTGCGCATCACCTCGTGGAATCTCCTGCATGGAATGTCCATCCCGCCCGCCTCACTTGCCGACGGGAAAAATGCTGATGGCCTACATGGTGCAGTCGAGAATCTCTCCGCGGCCATACAGAAACTTGATGCGCAGCTCAACTGCGATATCTATGGCTTTCAAGAAGTCGATCACTTCTTACCTCGAACTAGTTCAAGGCCGCAGATGCGCGACATTGCAGAAACTTTAGGGGCGCGTGATTGGGCAATGGCGCCGGGGATTATCGGGACTCCAGGAGAAAAGTGGAGACCACTTCGCACCGATGAACCAGAAATCATCACCAACAACTCTTCACATGCCGAACTTATGCATGAGAGTTATGGAATTGGAATTGTTTCTAAGATCCCAGTAATTTCTTGGCATCGGCTAAATCTTGGAAACTCTCCCATTGGTATGCCACTTGTTGTTCCAGGAGATGAAACTGGTAGAGGACGTCCGCGTTTTATTTATGTAAGAGATGAACCTCGAGTGGCCATTGCAGCAGTATTGGAAAATGAATGGGTTGTCATTAATACCCATCTCTCATTTGTTCCTGGTTTTAATTTGGCACAACTGCGTAAAATCAAGAAGTGGGCTGAGAAACTTGGGAAGGATAACAACTCTCGAGTTGTTATCCTGGGTGACCTCAACTTGCCGAAGAATTTGCCGGTTATCGGCTCTGACTGGATTTCACTTGTCAAGAAAAACACATATCCGAGTTGGGGCGCAAAAATTCAATTCGACTACATACTTTCCCGAGATTTAGAAGAGGTGCAGTATCAAGAGCTTTCGATCGCTCCACTTGGGATTAGTGATCATCTTCCTATTGGAGTAGAAATCCACTAACTACTTGAGCAACAAGAGATCTACGAGCTGCTCTTCTGAGAGAAGATCTGCACGTCTATCAGTTTTATTTGTTGGCACATAATGGAAAGCAGCCGAGACTTCAGAGAGCTTAACTCTGCTTAACTTCGCCCACGCTAGTCGATAGACAGCTAACTGGACCGCAGAGGATGCACCGAGAATCTTTGAGCCAGTTTTCCAATCGACAACTTCGAATCTATCCCCGTTCTTATAGACCGCATCTATTCGACCTCGAACCAGAACGCCTGCAATAACTGTTTCAAATGGGACTTCAACAGCATGTGGTTGCAGCTTCGCCCAATCGGATGTAAGCCACTCAGCTTTGAGATCTTCAAGGGTCTGATCTTCTTCGAATGGAGTCAGTAGATCAAAATCTTCGTCATCGAAGAGAACTTTGGCATTGAAATGGCGTTCGATCCATAAGTGGAAGGCTGTGCCTCGATGAGAGAACTCATCCATCGCTCGCGGCATTGGGCGACGGATATTGAGCGCGAGTTCTGCCGGGTCTTGATGCAATGAGATAAGTGTTGATGTTGATAGACGAGGTGGAAGTGCCACATCATGCGAACCTTTTTTATACTCTTCAAATTCGGCGATAACCGCTTGAGCATCTCTTGCCCACTCGGAGTTAGAGGAATTTAAATCAATTGCCACTGCGTTCTGAACAAGAGCGCTAGATCTTTCAAACTCTGCACGCTTTGCCCCCATCGAATCATGTGGCCAGCTTGCAGTAATCTCAATATTTTCAGCGGGGTTTCGATCGGAGTTTGCCGGTGCTTCAGGTGCTGCTAGCACTGTTCCTACTTCGTGAGCAATCTTCTCAACGTTCTCAAAGATAATCGAAGGTGCAACAGGTTTGACTCCGTCACGCCAGAATGATGTTGAGCAGAACAAATGCGTGCGAGCTCGTGTCATAGCTACGTAGCCAAGTCGAATCTCTTCACGCTCTTTATACTCAACGCAATCACTGGCAAACTTTTCTATTGCTGCCTTAGCTTGAGCATTTGTGGTGGCAGCGCTCCAAGAGAATGAAGGCAAGAGCGCGCCGTCGCCGCGGAGATCAAATGGGATATGTCGTTCATTTGTGAGCCAATTATCAGGATCTGATTTATTGGCACCTGGGAAAGTTCCCTTTGCCAGACCTGGCACTGCAACGACATCCCATTCAGCACCTTTTGCCATATGGATGGTCAGAATCTGTACGACGCTTGCATCGATCTCTGGCGTTCCAGCTTTGAGACCGCCTTCTTCCTCGCTTGCGATATCGAGCCACTGCAGGAATGAAGAGAGTGATCCACCGCTACGGGCAAACTTTGCAGCTTCATCCATAAAACGATCGAGATGTCGACGTCCATGTATGCCGCCATCGCGCAACATAACTTCGCTCTCGAGGTTTAGGTATCGCTCGATTTCTACAATCAAATCTGTGATTGGACCCGATGCACGCGAACGTAGGCGGCGTAGATCTGCTGCAAAAGACACTAGACGCTCTAGGCCGACTTGAGAAAAAGATTTCTTTTCGCACTTTTCAATCTCATCAAGTGCATCGATGGCGCTTCCCATAAATTGATCATCGGCTTCGGCCGAATCCGGATTACCTGCCACAATATTCTTAACGATGCTGCGACTATCGGTGCGCTGTGTTTCAGAACGTGAACGGGTATATCGCCCGAGCGCTGCGATATCGCGTGCACCCAAATTAATTCGTGGACCAGTTAAGTGGCGCATTAGTGATGCGCCAGAGTTAGGATCATTAAGAATCTTGAGCATCGCTACAAGGTCTGCAATCTCTGGAACATGCACAAGTCCGCCTAAACCAAGGACTTCAGAAGGTATTCCGACCTTTGCAAGAGCTTCTTGGATCGGCGCTATTTGGGCGCGCTTTCGCACCAATACCGAGAAAGTCCTAGGGACTTTTGTATCTGCTTCTAGGCCATCTGCCTCCAAGCGTTGCGGATTCTTCCAGAGCGGAAGGAAGTAATCTGCAATCGCTTGGCTTTCCGCTTCAAGGTTCTCAAAGACTCCGCAGGTGAGATCACCCTTGCCTGCACCTCTGCGAGCTTTCAGTGGCGCAACATCTAGATTTTCTAATTCGCGCACACTTGCAGAAATTTCATTCGCGAGTGCCAAAATTGATTGGTCATTTCGATAAGTAGTAAGAAGCTCATAAACGTTCTTGCCTGTTGCGCCTTCACTCTTCGGAAAGTTCTTATTAAATGCGCCAATAGTGCCGGCAGAGGCACCGCGCCATGTGTAGATAGATTGGCAGGGATCTCCCACTGCAGTCACTGGGTGTCCCCCACCAAAGAGAGCAGAGAGCATACGAACCTGTGATTGCGAAGTATCTTGATACTCATCAAGCAGAACGACTGGGTACTTTGCACGTTCGAGCGCACCAACATCTGGGAAGTTAACTGCGATATCTGCGGCAAGTGAGATCTGATCATCAAAGGAGAGTTCTCCTGATTGACGACGCGCTTCGATAAATGCTTCGACCATCGGCAACATCGCAATGCGCTGACCGAGCACCTTCGCCACGCGCCTAGTCTCTTCATTGGTTGCGCCGGTCATCAGTGAGAGCTCTTGTAATACTCGCTCATCAATCTCACGAATGTCATCAAGCTTTACTCGGTGCTCGAGAGCAATCGACGTTAAGCCAAGTAGATCTTTTACGACGGTACTGACAGCATCATCTGTTGAGAATGCTCCGTTATCCCATTCGCGGACGATTTTATTTGCAGACATCCATAACGCTGCTTCACCCAGTGGTTGCACATCTGCATCGATTCCGTAGCGAATTGCATGTTCGCTCAAGAGTCGTCCGGCATAGGAGTGATAAGTAGTTACTGCCGTCTCAAGGCTATTAAAGGTGCGAGCTATGCCTTTCTTATCTTGTGCCTGCTGAAACTGGCGTAAACGCTTACGAATACGAGCGTTAAGTTCCCCGGCAGCTTTGCGAGTAAATGTCAGACCCAAGATTTGGTCAGGGCGCATAAATTCATTTGCCACAAGGTAAACAACTCGCGCCGCCATTGTCTCGGTTTTTCCAGAGCCCGCTCCGGCAATAACGACTGCAGGCTCTAGTGGATTATCTGTAATAGAAATAATGGGGCGTTGTTCATCACTTGGAAGATAGAAGGTTGGATCGATGGAGATAATCATCTCTGCTACTTGGTCAGGTGCGTACTTCTCAACTAGAGATTCGTTACTCATTGATGGACCGCCCTTCCCTCGAGATGGAGTGGACAAGAAGGCTTAACAAGGCAGCGTGAACACAAGTCGCTCTTACGCGCTGTAAATGTTGCAGCACCCATACCTTCGGCGATTACTTCGATTGTCTCTTGAATCTCTTGCGCATTGATGGGCTCGCGAACTCGAGTTGTAACCTTTTGCGTCTTATTTGCTAGGAAGACAAGTTCTGAACCTGAAACTTCGACGCCCTTAAGTTTCACTTTGAAGCCATCGAGAATTACACCTAGTTGATAGCAAGCAAGTTGCAAATTCTCGGCTGCATCTGCCTTAGAGATGACGTTCTTACCAGTCTTAAAGTCAATGATGTAGAACTTTCCATCAGCATCTACCTCAATCCGGTCTACATTTCCACGGATCGTTGCGCGCCCCACTTCAATCGTGAAGTTAAGTTCGGCTCCCACAACTTCGCGGGTGGATTCGCGATGGTATTGAGCAAAGCGCTCTAACATCTTCTTTGCGCGATTGAGCGCTGCTGTACTAATCCAGCCCTGGCTATCGTCAATGAGCGGCCACGCTTCAATCAACTTCTCTGTCAGTTGTGCATCAGTTGTCGTTGGTTCATCTACTTTTAGTCGAGCAAATTCGTGAATGACTGAACCAAGTAGTTGAGCAGTTGAGTCACCGTTTGTTCCACCGCTCTTTTCCAGGAACCATTTGAGCCCGCATTCATTAAAGCTCTCAGCCCCCGATGGTGAAACAGAGACAGGAAGAGCTGCATCAACTACGGGCAAATCAGTACTTACAGGGGCGCTTCCAAGCCATTGCCCCGGATCGGCTTGATGGATTCCAGATGCAGATAGCGTCTTCAAGATACTTGCAGCAGTTGCATCACCTGAGATATTTACCTCTCGGCGCAGCGTTGCAACGAGCGCCGGAGCTGTAAGTGGTCGAGGTACTTTTGTATGAGCATCCGTTTGACCAATAACTTCTGCGAAATCTTCGAAGAAGATAGATGGGGTCTCATCCTCTCGAGAGATAGCGGTAACCAAGAGCGATTGGCTTGCTCGGGTAGTTGCTACATGGAATAAGCGCGCTTCATCTTCTGCCAATGAGGATGCTGCAATCATGTCGAGTTCGATCTGAGCAATTTCATCACCGTGGCGAACTCGTTCAACAAGACGCTCCGCTCCTAAGAGTGAACTTCTCTGCTTTAGGTTTGGCCAACTTCCTTCTTGCACGCCGGCAACAGCAACCATCTGCCATTGACGGCCCTTTGTTGAATGCACAGTCAGAATCTCGACAACATCTGGGCGCACACCACGAGATGTGATGACATCTGAAACGATTGTCTCGCTCTCGATTTCTTTGAGGAAGAGTTCAGGATTGGCACCGGGGAAACGTTCAATATGACGTGCTGCAGTATCGAAGAGCTGGATCATCGCATCGAGGTCGCGATCTGCCGCAGCTCCTCGCGAACCGCCACGTAGAGCTGCTGCGCGCCATGCATCAGTGAGCTTCTCGTTATCACTAGTAACTGCGTTATTCCAGATAGCCCACAAGAGATCGTGGATTGTTGCGCTCTTCTTGGAAATAGATTTCTGTGCAGCAGATAACAAGTTATGAACTCTTATTAACTCTGCTGAATCCTCGATTGCAATATCACCTGTCTTTATTGCATCGATAATCAATTGCGTTCCGGTTCGCTTATCGCTTTCTTCATCACGCGCCGCCAATAGCGCCGCTCTTGTGCGACGCAGTGAGACAGATGTTGCTCCCCCGAATTCGCTGGTCAATAACTTTTCGGCGTTCTCGAGGTTAAGCGGAGCAGCACCTGTTGCTACTCGTGCGAGAAGAAGGAATGGTGCAATTGCGGCGTTATTTGCCAACGCTTCAATATCACCGGCTACAGGGATGGAAACTTGTGCAAATGCGCGTCGAATAGCTGACGCGCACTGTCCATGAGATCTAACGATGACGGCCATCTGCGAATATGGAACGCCTTGCATCAGATGGGCTCTCTTAAATTGATGGGCGATAAAGTGGGCTTCCTCAGATTCAGAGAGCAATCGTGCCGATGATTTCGCGGGGGTACCACGGAAGTTCGTCGTGAATTCAATCTTTGTAGCACCGGCCGCGATGTACTGATCTATAACAGCGCTAACTCCCTCAGGGTCAGCGCCTCTGAAGCGACCAACAGCGCTTCTGGTATCTGCAACGATGATCAAATCTTGACCCGCCAGGAGATCGAGAAGTGCGCGCTGCGAAGGATCGCTCTCTTGGAATTCATCAAGAATGATGGTTGCGAAACGTCCGCGAAGTTCTGCAAGGAGTTCAGGGTTCTTCGTTAAGTAGCGCTTTGCAAGATTGATGATTTCAGATGGGTCGATACGCATCTTTGCATCGCCAGCAGAACTCTCTTGCAGAACTAAACCTTCTAGGTAGCGATTCCAAAAATCGGCAGCACCTTTCCAATACTTCTCACCGAGCTGCTGACCGCGTATCGCAAGATCGGCTGGAGTTAAACCGCGCTCATTGGCGCGCATTATGAGATCTCGCAGTTCGCGAACAAAACCTTGAGTTGCAAGAGGTTCACCTAAGCTCTCAGGACCCTTCTGTAAATCCTTGTGCCAACTTCGATATCCGGATTCGATATCACCTTCAAGTAAATCTGCAATAAGAGTCTCTTGTTCGGACCCTGACATCAGAACTAGATCTCGATATTGATCACCTGTGCGCATTTTCAGAATCGAATATGCAAGTGAGTGAAAAGTTCTAGCTAGTGGTTCGTGTGCACTTTCATTAGATGCGATAACAATTGCATCTCTAATCTCTGATGCCCTGTCGCGACCATAAGTAAGTAAGAGAATGGAATCAGGGCTCTGACCATCCTTGATTCGCGATACCGCCGCTTCGATGAGCGCTCGTGTTTTACCTGTTCCAGTTTCCCCCGTGATAATCAAAGGAGTGCCGCGATGAGATCGAACAGCTTCTTGCTCTTCTGAGAGAGTGAAATCTGAGCCCACGGCTGCACTTCGCACAAGGCGAAGTTGGGCTGCAGATTGCTTACTCACGGTTCGTATTCAACCGTAAGGCTCCGACAATTATCTAGATTGTCTTCTGCGCCTTAAAACAAACCAGCCAGCGGCGAGCAGGAGGACAGCTACAGCTTGAAGGATATGTTCTTTGTGGAAGTGGAGGAAGTGAGAACCCCACCATTGGCTCTCTTGAGCAACATTTCCTGATGCAACTTTTGATGACTCTTTATAATCAAATTTGTAACTACCTGAAATCACATGGCCATCTGCAGAAGCCATCCGATACTTAACTGTATATGTTCCGACAACTGCATCGGCTTTATTGATCTGGACTACCAACTGCTCGCCCTCAATCCGAGTCTTCTTATTCGATATAACCATGCCGTCTGGACTTACAACTGTAATTGAATTTATCGCTTCACCTTTAAGGCTTAATGGTTCCTCAGAGAATTGAATAGAAACCTCGGATGGGAGTTCCTGAATCAGGCTCTGATATTGAGGAATGGTTTTGACCACTGAAGAATGTGCCTGCGCTGCAGAAAAGTTGCTGAGTGTGACGGCAAGTACACCTAGGAGCACAGAAAGCTTTTTCATGTCGGTATCCTACTCTTATGAAGCTGACGCGAGCCTTGTTATCGGCTTTATCACTTCTTGTGGGGGGAATACTCGCTCACCATTTAGCTGGATCATCGATTCCTTCTGCCTCTCAACTTATTGGTTTTCTTTTCCTGGCTTTCGCACTGACGTTATTTCTCTTAGATGAAAATTTAAGTGAAGAGAAATTATTTATTGCTATCTTCATTGCGCAAAATGGCTCTCACTTCTTAATGGGCGGGAAATCAGAATCAGCATCATTGATGTTTATTTCGCACCTGCTAGCTGGAGTAGTTACTTATCTCATCATTATTCGAGGTCAATCCTTACTAGATTCAATTGAATACACACTCGAGAGGTTGACTTCACTTCTCACTCCAGAAATCTATCCCGCACTCTCTTTTGAGGCCAGAAATTCTGGGCAGGTTGCGGCACCCCATCAGATTTCATTTCGCCAGAGGCTGCGCTACAGCGCACTCTCTCTGCGCGCGCCGCCCGCTGCTTAATAAATTGTCATAACCAGAAGTCAGCCGACTCTCTGGATACATTTTGTTAAGGAGAAAAATGAAGAAAATTCTTTTATCTATGCTTGCTGTAACCCTGCTTGTTCCTACACTCACATCTTGTGGTTCTAGTGAAGAAGCCGCTTCTGTAATCACAATTACAGAACCTGTCGCTCGCTCAATTGACGCCATGTCAATGAGAAATATGGAGACAGGGAAGTTTATGACTGGTTCATTTATGACGATCTCAAATAGCAGTGATGAAGATGTCACTCTTACAGGCGGATCAAGTGAGTCAGCTGGAATGATTGAAATCCATGAAGTCATTGATGGAACGATGATTGCGATGTCTGATGGCTTGGTAATTCCAGCTAAGGGAAGTGTAAAACTTCGTATGGGTGGATATCACGTTATGTTGATGGAACTTACAGAGAAGCTTGCACCCGGTGATGAAGTTGATGTCACTCTCGAATTCAGTAACGGCGAAAGGGTGGATTACACCGCTCCTGTAAAGGATATCGCTATGGATGACGAGGTCTACGGCCGTGCAGGTGGCATGTAAATGAAGGTAAGAAAAGTAATAGCGATATTACTTTCTGCTGTGGTTGGCGGTAGCCTCGTGGCCGCCGCCACCTCGGTGGGAGTGCTGCCTTTAGGCAAAAAACTCGATATCGCTACAGTGACTGAACCATTTTATGGTCTACATCAAAATGGAATTGAGACAGAGCGACAAGCGCATTCGACATTGGTTGCACTCGATCTCAAAGCAGATAAAGATCTCGCTGCTGTTGGTCGCATGATGCGAGTATTAACTAATGATGCGGCGCTCTTAACCCAAGGTTCACCAATCATTGGCGACCCTCAATCTGAAATGGCAGAGAATCCTGCACGTCTGACTATTAATTTTTCTTTTGGTTATTCACTCTTTGAGAAAATTGGTGTGGAAAAACGTTGGCCAATTTCGGAGAAGGAGATTCCTGCATATTCAATAGACAAATTGGAGAAGCGTTGGAGCGATGGTGATCTTCTTGTTCAAGTAAGTGGCGACAACCCACAATCAATTTTTCATGCGGTTCACACCCTGGTTAAAGAAAGTGCACCATTTGCAACAATTCGATGGCAGCAACGCGGATTCCTCGATCCAGCCCAAGTAAATGTTGGCGAAGATTCAAGAAATCTCATGGGGCAGATAGATGGGACTGCTAATGCCCCAATTAATTCGAAGGAGTTCAAGGAACGTACATGGAGATCTTCTGGTGCGCTTAAGAACGGAACGACTGTTGTTGTGCGTCGCATTCAGCTCAACCTAGGAACCTGGGATCGACTCTCATCAAATATGAAAGGTGATTCCCTGGGGCGCGAATTAGCTGATGGCAAGAAACTCACAAAAGATGAGCACTTCTCAAAATCCCATGTTGGCCGCGCATTTACTTCAAATAATTTAGGAATTACCCGCCGTGGATATAACTACGACGACAACTACTTACCAAGTGGAGTGCATGATGTGGGACTCATATTTATCACTTATCAAGAGTCGCTATCTCGCTACCTCAGGATTCAAGAGTCTCTCAATGAACAAGATGAGCTCAACCGATGGACAACCCCAATTGGTTCAGCGCTCTTCGTTGCTCCTGCAGGAGTGAGAGAAGGCGATTGGATTGGAAGCAAATTCTTCGCAAGCTAATACAGCTTGCGAAGAATTAACCTTCACAGAAATTAGTTCTGGTTGCTCTTCTTCGCACGTGAAGTTGCACGTGCACGTTCTGCACCATCAAGAGTTACTTTGCGGATACGAACAACTGCAGGAGTAACTTCGACACATTCATCTTCGCGACAGAATTCGAGAGCACCTTCCATGTTGAGCTTCTTTGGTGGAATCAGCTTCTCAGAATCATCGGTACCTGAAGCACGCATATTGGTGAGCTTCTTCTCGCGAACACAGTTGACATCCATATCGTCAGCACGTGAGTTCTCTCCGATCACCATGCCCTCATAAACTTCATCACCTGGTTCTACGAAGATAGAACCGCGCTCCTGAATTCCAGCAAGCGCATATGAAGTAACAGAACCGATACGGTCTGAAACAAGTGATCCTGTTGCACGTGTGCGAAGTTCACCGAACCATGGCTCGTATGAATCGAATACGTGGTGGAGCAAACCTGTTCCGCGCGTTTCAGTCAGGAACTCTGTGCGGAAACCAATAAGTCCGCGTGATGGAACCTTGTAATCAAGACGGATCCAACCGGTTCCGTGATTAACCATCTGCTCCATACGGCCCTTACGAAGCGCCATCAACTGAGTTAAGACACCGAGATACTCTTCAGGTGCATCAATTGATAGACGTTCCATTGGTTCGTGAAGTTTTCCATCGATCATTTTGGTAACAACCTGTGGCTTACCAACTGTAAGTTCGAAGCTTTCGCGCTTCATGATTTCAACGAGAACAGCGAGCTGAAGTTCGCCACGACCCTGAACTTCCCATGTATCTGGGCGCTCTGTATTGAGAACACGTAGAGATACGTTACCGATGAGCTCTTTATCAAGACGATCCTTCACTTGACGAGCAGTGAGCATCTTTCCGCTCTTACCTGCAAGTGGAGATGTATTGATACCGATTGTCATTGAGATGGATGGCTCATCAACCGTAATGAGTGGAAGAGCATGTGAGTTCTCGAGATCTGCAAGAGTTTCGCCGAGTGTAATTGTCTCGATACCTGCAACTGCAATGATGTCTCCAGGACCTGCTTCGAGTGCCGGAACTCGCTCGAGCGCTTCAGTCATCAAAAGTTCTGAAACTTTTACGCGTTCAGTTGTTCCATCTGTCTTGATCCAGGAAACAGTCTGGCCCTTCTTGATTGTTCCTTCGTGAACGCGGCAGAGTGCAAGACGTCCTAGGAATGGTGAAGAGTCAAGGTTTGTCACGTGTGCCTGAAGCGGCGCACCTTCGTGATAAACAGGCGCTGGAATTGCAGAGAAGATTGTGTCGAAGAGAACGTCAAGATTCTCTTCTGCAGGCATTCCACCATCTGCTGGACGAGTAAGGGAAGCACGGCCTGCCTTTGCAGATGCATAGACAACTGGGAATTCAATCTGCTCTTCATTTGCATCGAGGTCGAGGAAGAGTGCATAAGCCTCATCGACAACTTCTGCGATACGTGAGTCAGGGCGGTCGACCTTATTGATCAACAAAATAACTGGAAGATTCTTCTGAAGCGCTTTACGCAGAACGAATCGTGTCTGTGGAAGCGGACCTTCAGATGCATCAACGAGAAGGATTACGCCATCAACCATTTCAAGACCACGTTCAACTTCGCCACCGAAGTCAGCGTGGCCTGGTGTATCAATGATGTTAATGATGGTGTCACCGCGACGTACTGCAGTGTTTTTCGCAAGAATGGTGATTCCCTTTTCGCGTTCGAGATCCATTGAATCCATCATGCGATCTTGGCCTTCTTCTTGCTTTTTGTGAGCAGCGAAAGCACCGGATTGCCACAACATCGCATCAACGAGAGTTGTCTTTCCGTGGTCAACGTGAGCGATGATCGCTACGTTGCGAAGGTTGTCACGGGTCTTCCTTGGAAGATCCTTGAGGTGCGCCTGATTAAGGCGTGCGCGGGCTGTGTTTTGAACCGGTGTATTAGACATTGAATCTGAACTCCACTACGTCTCCGTCTTGCATGATGTATTCCTTGCCTTCCATGCGCACCTTGCCCTTAGCTTTCGCTTCAGTCATGGTGCCCGCTTCTACCAAGTCGGCAAAAGAAACGATTTCAGCTTTAATGAAACCTTTTTGGAAATCTGTATGAATAACGCCAGCAGCCATCGGGGCTGTGTCGCCTTTATGAATTGTCCAAGCACGTGCCTCTTTTGGACCTGCAGTTAAATATGTCTGCAGACCTAAAGTATCGAAACCAACACGTGCAAGAGTTGCTAGCCCTGGTTCTGTTAAACCAATCGCTTGCAAAAGTTCGAGAGCATCTTCATCTGAAAGTTCGGCAAGTTCTGCCTCAGTCTTTGCATCTAAAAAGATCGCTTCAGCAGGGGCTACGAGTGCAGATAGCTTTGCGCGAAGCTCGGTATCTGCAAGTTCAGCGGCATCAACGTTAAATACATAAAGGAATGGCTTGGCTGTTAGTAAGTGCAGCTCGTGTAGAAGTTCGCGGTCAATCTTTGATTGTGAAAGCGGCTTTCCAGATTGCAACCACTCATTGGCAGCCTTTACCGCTTCCAATACCGGAGCCTTCTCTTTCGCAACGCGAGCTTCTTTCTCAAGGCGAGGAATCGCCTTCTCGATTGTCTGCAGATCTGCGAGCGCTAATTCGGTATTGATTGTTTCGATATCACTTGAAGGATCAATGCGACCATCGACGTGAACTACATCGCCATCCGTGAAGACGCGGATTACTTGGCAGATTGCATCGGTCTCACGGATATTTGCAAGGAACTTATTACCTAGGCCAGCACCTTCGGATGCGCCCTTAACGATTCCAGCGATATCGACAAAGGAGAGTGCGGCTGGGAGTAACTTCTCTGAGCCGAAAATTGTGGCTAACTTCGCCAAACGCTCATCCGGAACGCCCACGACGCCAACATTGGGCTCGATTGTGGCAAAGGGATAGTTGGCAGCTAGAACGTTGTTCTTAGTCAGAGCGTTAAAAAGGGTCGACTTTCCAACATTCGGGAGTCCGACGATTCCAATTGAGAGGCTCATAAGTAGGACAGCCTACGCGGGATTGTCAGTGCTCCCTGCCACGATTACCCCATGTCCAGCGCACTCGTGACCTTAATAACTCTGATTATTGGCCTATTTATCGGCCTCGCCCTCGGTATCTGGATTGCCCGAATTAAATCTGCATCTATCGGTGGCGACTCATCGAAGCTTGCTCAAGAGCTCAACGATGTAAAGGTCCTACTTAAGGCATCCGATGAACGATTGAAAGCTGCAGAGGCGAAGACAGAATCTGAAATCAAGATTGCAGCGCAGATGGAAGAGATGAAGACCACTGTCGAACGTATGCGCATACAGGCGCAAGATGCTGCAGAAAAGCGCGTTGCATCAGAGACGCAACTCTTCGGCACCATCGATGAGATGCGCAAAGCATCAACGACTTTCTTCGATGAGACAAAGAAGATTGCTGGCGCGCTCTCTAATTCACAGACACGTGGAAAGTTCGGCGAAGCACAACTTGAACTCTTGCTCGAGCAAGCAGGGCTACGCGAAGGCCACGAGTATGTTGCACAGCGCTCTACAACAGATGCAGATTCATCCGGAATTCCAGATATCACCGTTGCAATGCCCGGTGGCTCCAAGTTATTTATCGATTCGAAGTTTCCATTCGATCGCTTCCTCGAAGCATTCGGTACAGATGACCAAACAGAGCGCGATGAACTTCTCGCTGCCCACACTAAAGATTTATTGAAGCATGTCGACGCTCTTGCAAAGCGCGGCTATCACAAATCACAGAACTCTCCAGATTTCGTGGTTCTCTTCCTTCCCTTTGAGACGCTACTAGCAGAATCACTTCGCATCGATCCGATGTTGCTTGAGAAGGCATTTAAAGTCGGCGTCACCGTTGCGACTCCAACTTCAATGATGGCGCTACTGCGCACTGTGGGCCATATCTTTACCCGAAATAAATTGGCAGAGAATGCAGATGACATCACCAAGGTTGCCGCAACTTTCTTGAAGAACATCACTCTCCTTCACACAAAGATTGTCGCTGTCGGTAAAGCAATTAATTCAACATCGAAGGCATATGAAGATCTCATTCCAACTGCAGAAAAGACCGTTCTTGCACCTGCCCGCCGAATCAATAAACTAGGCGTTGCTGGAGATAAAGATAAACTTGCAATCGAATACCCTGAATCTCCGGCCAATGTGCGCGAACTTCAAAATTCAGAGCTCGATAACGCTGATGATTTCATCGATGTAGAAGTAGTAGAGGAGTAAGAAATGGCAACGGCAGTTAAAGGTATTAAGAAGCCAGCTATTCCAGGGCCAGGGCTTAATAAGCAAGGCGTTGTTGTACTTCAATCACTCTTCATCTTTATCTTTGCATCTCTTGAGATCTGGATCCGCTCTGGTGCAGGAATCGTCTCAGGGCTCGTCATCGCACTCGTGAGCTTCGGCGGAATCAGTTATGGCCGCAAAGGAACTCGTTACGTTGCAGCCGTTACTCCGCCGCTAGCTTTTGCAGCAACTGCCCTCTTTATGACAATTCTCAGCGATGGCCTAAGCATCTCTCGCGTCGGGGTTGATTTCATTGCTGCACTTGCAAGCGTTGCACCATATTTACTTATTGGCGCTCTCTATACATGGTTTAGCTTCCTTAATGAAAAGGCTAAGAGCCGACCTTCAAGACGAGCAACTGCTAACTAGCGTTACAAGTTAAATTTACTTAGCTGCCTTTATATCTGCGCGTAGCTCTTTTGGAAGAGCGAACAAAAGCGTCTCTTCTGTCGCCTTAACCTCTTGAACATCGTGATATCCATGTAGTTCAAGATGCTTTAAGAGATCATTGACGAGAATTTCAGGAACAGATGCGCCACTTGTTACACCGATTGTCTCGGCGTTTGTGAGCCACTCTTCTTTGACTTCAGCTGCATAATCAACGAGATAGGCGGCTTTTGCACCGTATTCAAGTGCGACCTCAACAAGGCGAACAGAGTTAGAGGAGTTTGTAGAACCGACAACGATCACTAAATCTGCTTGTGGCGCAATTGCTTTGATCGCTTCTTGGCGATTCTGTGTTGCATAACAGATGTCATCAGATGGCGGGTTTGCAATCTCGGGAAAGCGATCTTTCAGAATCGCAACTGATTGCATCGTCTCATCTACCGACAAGGTCGTTTGAGTAAGCCAGACCAACTTCTTACCTGGTGTAGGAATAACTGTTCGTGCTTCTTCTAAACCATCTACAACGCGAACTTTGCCAGGAGCTTCCCCTGCAGTTCCTTCGACTTCTTCATGTCCATTGTGGCCGATAAGCAAGATCTCTGTCTCATCATCAGCAAAGCGCTTAACTTCGTTATGCACCTTCGTAACCAGTGGACAGGTTGCATCAATTGTCTTGAGATTTCTTGCGGCAGCTTCGGCATGTACTGCAGGAGATACACCGTGGGCAGAGAAGACAACTGTTGCACCTTCTGGAACTTCATCAGTCTCGTTAACAAAGATGACTCCACGTTGTTCGAGCGTTGAAACAACATGCTTGTTATGCACAATCTCTTTACGTACATAGACCGGTGCACCGTAGAGCTCGAGGGATTTTTCAACTGCGATGACAGCGCGATCAACGCCGGCGCAGTACCCGCGTGGCGCGGCTAAGAGAACTCTCTTGCTCATGCCCGCAGTCTAATAGGCTCATCCCATGTTCGAAACTTCAAGTGAATCCCCTGCGCCGGTGCGCGTGGTCTCTGAAGCAATCAAAGAGTATGTCGATCGTTTAGGCCCTATCTGGATTGAGGGCGAGATATCTGAGTTAAATGAACGTAGCGGTGGAATGGCATTTATGCGCCTGCGAGATACCAGCGCAGATATGAGCCTTTCGGTGATGTGCTACAAAACTGTTCTGGCAAGCGTTGCTCCACTTCCGGCTAATGCTCGTGTAGTTATTTATGCAAAACCATCGTGGTTTACCAAGAATGGTTCGCTGACAATGTCAGCAAAAGAGATCCGCCAAGTTGGCGTCGGTGAACTTCTTGCTCGATTAGAAGCCCTTAAAGAGAAGCTGGCTGCTGAAGGTTTATTTAGCGCTGATCGAAAAGTTGCGCTGCCAAAACTTCCTCGCAAAGTTGGTCTCATCTGCGGAAGAAACACGGATGCCGAGAAAGATGTTGTCGAAAATGCACGCAGACGTTGGCCAGCAGTTGAATTTGAGATTCGTGAAGTAACCGTTCAAGGAGCGGCTGCAGTTGTTGAAGTCTCTGTCGCCCTTGCCGAGTTAGAAGCAAATCCCGATGTTGAAGTCATCATCATTACTCGCGGTGGTGGTTCATTTGAAGATTTGCTTCCTTTTAGCGATGAATCCTTAATCCGTTTGGCATCTGAGTGCGTTACCCCAATTGTCAGTGCAATCGGCCACGAGAAGGATTCACCTCTACTTGATTACGTTGCCGATTACCGAGCATCAACTCCGACAGATGCAGCAAAGCGCGTAGTTCCCGATATCGCCCAAGAGATAAGTGATATTGAGAAGATCCGTGACCGAATGTTTCGTAGATTGCAAGCCACCCTCGAAGTTGAAGGTAATTTTATTAGCCAGTTAAGGAACCGCCCAGTGATGAAGGAGCCAAGCATGATGGTTACTTCCCGTCGCGACGATGTTAAAGCGCTGCGAGATAGAGCAATCAGAGGTTTTGCGGCACTGCTTGAAATTGAAAAGAAAGAGCTGAAAGCTGTCCAGGCGCATCTTCGTTCACTCTCCCCACAATCTACGATGGATCGTGGATATTCAGTTGTGCAATTAGATGATGGCTCTATCGTTCGCGATGCTTCGAAAGTGAAGGCCGGTACTCACTTGCGCATCCGCGTTGCCAAGGGTGAGACCAGCGCGACTGTTAATTCGTAATTAATCGGATGCGAGGTTTCGCATCCCTCACATCGCACAAACCATTGTTTAGTATTAACCTCTACCGGTACGATGACAATCGAAACCGCGAAGAATTGATGGGGTGAAGAATGGTTGATCTATCCAAGGCTCTTGCAGCTGCAGGAGCTGCACTTCAAACTGAAGCAGCAGCACTTAATTCTTTTGCCCAGTCATTCGAGGCCAATGTAAGGCCAGCACTCGAAATAATTATTGAGTGTAAAGGCCACGTAGTGGTCTCCGGACTTGGAAAATCAGGACTTGTTGGAGCAAAGATCGCCGCAACTCTTGCAAGTACCGGAACTCCATCATTTTTCCTTCATGCAGCAGACGCGCTCCACGGTGATTCTGGCTCGCTGTCACCAGAGGATATCTTGATTGTAATTTCAAATGCAGGCGAAACTGCAGAGGTCGTTGCCATCGCAAAGATGGCAAAAAGTTGGAATAACAAAGTTATCGCAATGACAAAGAATCCAAATTCCACTTTAGCTAAGGTGGCAGACGCGACAATCACAACTGCCTTCGACCTAGAGGCAGATCCGCTTAATCTTGCACCTACAACTTCAACGACGCTCACAATCGCTGCCGGCGATGCTCTCGCAGCTGCACTGATGGCACATCGTGGATTTACATCAGAGAACTTTGGGCAGTTCCATCCCGGAGGAACTCTCGGTAAGGTGACAAATAAGTGATGTCAGATAATTCAAAGAATCCGCGCGTAACAACTTTTGGTAGTTTCATGATGGATCTTGTGGCTTACACGCCAAGGCGCCCCAAGAGCGGTGAAACTCTACGCGGAGATAGTTTTGCAATAGCGCTCGGCGGAAAAGGCTTTAACCAAGCAATTTCTGCAGGACGTGCCGGAGCGAACAGTGCCATGCTCGGAAATCTCGGAACCGATAGTTTTGGTGATGACTTCATGAAGGCATTTGATGCAGAAGGTGTGGCATCTACCAATATTGAACGTAGCGATGAACTTGGTACCGGTGTGGGGCTCCCTGTAGTCACAGGCGATGGCGATAACTCGATCATTATCATTCCACAGTCAAATGATTTAGGTAGCGCTGATTACATTGGGCGCCACCGTCAGCGCATTATCGATTCAGATGTATTACTTCTTCAATTAGAGCTTCCAGCAGATGGTAATTTCGCTGCGGCGAAGTTAGCCAAAGAAAATAACGTTATGGTCGTGTTGACCCCGGCACCAGTTGCCCCGCTAACCGGTTGGGAAGGCTTAGTCGATGTCGTCGTTCCAAATGAAGGCGAAGCAGCAGAGTTAACTGGAATCGAAGGCGACTTCGAGAAACAAGCCCAGGCGCTTTCTCAGATGCTTAATTGCAAGAATGTGGTCATCACACTTGGACCTAAGGGCGCATTTGTCACAGATGGCCAGAGGTCAGAGACGATTTCTGCGCCAAAGGTTGTAGCTATCGACACAATCGGCGCCGGTGACACCATGTGCGCCAACCTTGCGACCCGACTTGCAGCAGGTGACGACATCTTTACCGCAACACGGTTTGGCGTTTATGCTGCATCTCTCAAGGTAACTCGCAAAGGTGCAGCTATGGCATCACCAACACCGAGTGAAGTCCAGAACTTTTTAGCTGAAAATGGGGAGTCAAAATGAAATACACCGGAATTATTAATCGCGATATCTCGGCAATGGTTGCACGCACTGGACACTTTGATCGCATTGTTATTTCAGATGCTGGTTTCCCAATCCCTGCAGGTGTCCCATGTATCGATCTCTCAATGGGCCCAAATCTGCCGAAGGTTACCGATGTATTGAAGATGCTCACACTTGAGCTTCCTATCGAACAGTTCTGGTTCGCTAAAGAAATTCAACCAAGTGCCGATGAGCGCGCTAAAGAACTTTCAGCAATCATGACAAAGGCGGAGTGCATCCCGCTTCCACACGCTGATTTCAAAGTACTTGCTTATGGAGCAGTTGGAGTTATCCGCACTGGAGATTACCTAGCTTGGGGCAACGTAATGGTTGCATCTGGTGTTGCTTACTAAATATCTTCGCCCTGACTATCGGGAAACACCTGTACAACCCACTTTCGGTCATAAGCACCTGCTCAGAAGAGAGTAGATTGTGCGTATGACCGCAAAAGATGGAAAGCCTTCCTACGAAGAGGCGCGCGATGAACTTAGTGAAATTGTTGAATCGCTCGAAGATGGCAGTGCGACTCTCGAAGAATCTCTCAAGCTCTGGGAGCGCGGTGAAGAGCTAGCCAAGATATGCCAAGAGTGGCTTGATGGTGCGCTCGCTAAAATTGAAACCCGTAGAAAAATTGAGGCTACTAAGAAAGCTGCTGAATAATGACGCCTACTTTTTCATACTCCGATTTACTTCCGCTCGGTGAAGATACAACTCAGTATCGCTTGATCAGTAAAGAAGGTGTCAGTGTTGTAAAGCTTGGTGATAAGGAGTTTCTTCAGGTTACACCTGAGGCGCTCACACTTCTGACCGAGACTGCAATTCACGATATCTCGCACTATCTTCGTGCTGAACATTTGGGGCAGTTAGCAAAGATCTTGAAGGATCCTGAAAGCTCTGCAAATGATCGCTTCGTCGCTCTCGACCTTTTGAAGAATGCAAATATCGCAGCAGGTGGAATCCTCCCTATGTGCCAGGACACCGGCACAGCTCTGATCATGGGCAAGAAGGGTCAATTTGTGCTGACAACCTCCAAAGATGAGGTTGCACTTGCTCAGGGTGTTTACGATGCATTTACAAAGCTCAACCTTCGATATTCACAGATGGCGCCAGTCACAACCTGGGAAGAGAAGAACACAGGTAATAACTTGCCTGCACAGATTGAAATCTACGCAGATAGCGATCATCAAGATGAATACAACTTCATGTTCATCGCAAAAGGTGGCGGAAGTGCAAATAAATCTTTCCTCTATCAAGAGACAAAGGCTGTGCTCAATCCAACTTCATTTATGAATTGGCTCGACGAGAAGTTGCGTTCGATCGGAACGGCAGCATGCCCGCCGTATCACCTTGCAATCGTTATCGGTGGAACAAGTGCAGAGCACACAGTTAAAACTTCAAAGCTTGCAAGCACCCATTACCTCGATAATCTGCCAACCTCAGGCGATGCAGCAACGGGGCATGGTTTCCGTGATCTCGCACTTGAAGAAGAAGTATTTAAGTTGACCCAGAAGTTAGGCATTGGCGCGCAGTTCGGCGGAAAGTACTTTTGCCACGACGTCCGTGTAATCCGCTTACCTCGTCACGGTGCGTCGCTTCCAATCGCTATTGCTGTCTCATGTTCTGCTGATCGTCAGGCTAAGGCGAAGATCACCAAGGATGGAATCTTTATCGAGCAGCTTGAAACAGAGCCTGCTCACTTCCTTCCAGAGACAACTGATGAGCACCTCAACGACAACGTTGTATCTATCGATCTCAACCAGCCAATGGATGCCATCCGCGCAGAACTTTCAAAGCACCCAGTAAAGACTCGCGTCTCCTTGACCGGCACTATTGTCGTGGCTCGCGATATTGCTCATGCACGAATTAAAGAGATGCTCGATGCAGGTAAGCCGATGCCCGAGTACATGAAGAACTACGCCGTGTATTACGCAGGTCCAGCAAAGACTCCGACAGGAATGGCGTCGGGTTCATTTGGACCAACAACTGCTGGCCGTATGGATTCTTACGTTGATTACTTCCAAGCAAATGGTGGTTCATTTGTGATGCTTGCAAAGGGCAATAGATCAAAGGCGGTAACCGATGCATGTGCAAAGCATGGCGGTTTCTATCTCGGTTCGATAGGTGGCCCTGCTGCTCGTCTTGCTCAAGATTGCATTAAGAAAGTTGAAGTGCTCGACTTTGAAGATCTCGGAATGGAAGCGGTCTGGAAGATCGATGTTGTCGATTTCCCTGCATTTATCGTTGTCGATGACAAGGGCAATGATTTCTTCGCTGAGACTATGCGACCACTCGCAATCGGTAAGAAGCCCGAGATTTAATCTTCTGGGATTTAGTAGTAACGGCTACGAGAGAATTTTGACCATGCGCGACATGGAGTCTCATAGCGGATATCGATATAGCGAAGTCCCCAACGAATCTGCGTAACTGGGTTTGTGCGCCAATCATCTGCGACAACATCCATCTTGATTGCAGGTAGGGCCTGAGGAATTCCGTGAGCACCAGAACTTCTATTGTGAGCCCGGTAATTCCAGTGGCTCTCTCGAGTCCAGAGCTTGTCGAGACAGGTGAATTGATATTCGCCCCACTTATATTCGCTCTTCATAATCCCTTGGGCGACTTTCTTGGCCCCACGAGATGTCCGGGCCAGCTCAACCTGGCGACTGAGTTCGGCGACTATCGCCATCTCGGACATCTGGCTGGAGAGCGAGACCATTGGTAGGCCGCCCTTGACCGTCAGATTCTTGCTCGTCAGATTGGAAGAGTTGGGAAGAGTGAAGCGGGTGGTCATAGGAAATTCCAGACCATATGCGGTCGGCTGAGCGGTTCCGAGGAGGATCATTGAAGCGATCACAGCCCAAAGGGCAGGTGCATTCTTTCTGGTGATCTTCAGTGCGAGCAGGGCAGCGAAGAACTGATGAAGTGCCAGATTAACTCTGGTAATTAACTCTCGTGCCATAACTGCTCCTTTCTCTCTTGAACCATCTCTGGTCTCTCTTGAACCATCTCTGGTCTCTCTAGCCAGTCCTAGCAAACACGTGCATGCCTTGAATAACCTCAAAAGAGGTTGGAGGGCCTGCGGGGAATGGGTAAAGAGTTGCAAGCAAGAGGGGGTGTCGCAAATTTTGCCCCGCGTGGGTCGCAAATTCACAGAAAAGATGAGAGCTGTGGACGGGTAAAAGTGCAGGTCAGGTAGGGCAAAGTCCTATATGTCCGATTTGTGACTGTGAGATTTAAATAGGGGGTGAATCGGGCCTTAGACCGGCGGTCCCTCAAGCATCTCTGTGACTAGCGCTGCGATCGGCGAGCGCTCTGAGCGAGTCAGAGTCACGTGGGCGAAGAGCGGATGGCCTTTGAGGGTCTCAACGACCGCTACGACACCATCGTGGCGCCCTACCCGCAGGTTGTCGCGCTGGGCGACATCGTGGGTCAGGACAACTCGAGAGGATTGGCCGATCCGAGAGAGGACTGTCAACAAGACTCCCCGTTCTAGGGATTGAGCTTCATCGACGATGACAAAAGAGTCGTGGAGCGAGCGGCCACGGATATGGGTCAGAGGTAAGACCTCGATTAATCCGCGGTCGATGACCTCATCGATTACTGCCTGACTAACAAGGGCGCCCAAGGTATCGAAGACAGCCTGAGCCCACGGCGACATCTTCTCGCCTTCACTTCCTGGAAGATATCCAAGCTCTTGCCCACCAACGGGGTAAAGCGGGCGGAAGATCACAACCTTCTTGTGGAGGCGTTTCTCCATTACAGCTTCCAGACCCGCGCAGAGTGCCAGCGCGGATTTACCTGTACCTGCACGACCGCCTAGAGAAACGATCCCAATTGATTCATCGAGCAGAAGGTCGAGTGCGATTCGTTGTTCGGCGCTTCGACCGTGAAGACCAAATGCTTGTCGATCACCGCGCACGAGCTGAAGTTGCTTGCCTTCAGTCACGCGAGCGAGCGCGCTCCCCTTCTCTGAGTGGAGCACGATTCCGGTATGAACTGGAAATTGATGGGCAGCTTCATGATCTGCGCGATCAGAGGTATAGAGCTCATCGATGATGTTATGTCCGACCGAGAGCTCTTCGATTCCGGTCCAGCCGCTATTGGAGACAAGCTCTGCAAGGTACTCCTGTGCCTCAACTCCAACAGAAGATGCCTTAACGCGTAGGGGCAAATCTTTGGTGACAAGAACTACTTGCTTTCCATCTGACATCAGGTTCTTTGAAATGGCCAAGATTCGTGAATCGTTGGTGCCATCTCGCAAGAAGCCATGTGGCAGGGTGCTTAAATCAGTGTGGTTGAGTTCAACAGAGAGGGTTCCACCTTCTGGAGTGACAGTTAATGGGGTATCGAGGCGACCATGTTCAATGCGCAGATCATCAAGGGCGCGTAGCGCCGCACGAGCAAAGTATCCAAGTTCAGGATGATCGCGTTTAGTCTCAAGTTCACCAATTACCGCAATGGGGATAATGACCTCATGCTCTTCAAATTTGGTGAGAGCCCCGGGGTCTGCCAGAAGCACTGAAGTATCTAAAACATAGGTCTTTCGGGCGGCTTTACTCTTCCCGCTGGCAGCTAACTTTGAAGTGGCCAAGTATTAACCGATCTCTGTGGGGAAGAGATTGGAATTGCTTCTGACTCGCAAAAGATAGAACCAATAAATCCGAGCGTGAGTGCGACACGCCATTGACCTCGTAGATGTAATCAAAGGTTTACCTTCAGGCCCAAGTCCCTCAATACCTAGGGCATTGATCTCAAGGGCTTTGAAAGCTAGAGCGCCTTATGAATACTTCTTAACGACTTTTCGCTCTGCAATAAATGAGGCGAAGGGAAGTGTGCCAGCAGCAATCAGCCAGAGAATGGTCAAGAATCGCATCCGCTTCTGTACGCCAATTTGGAGGGCGGTCAGAATGTAAACAATGTAGAGATAACCGTGAGCGATTGGGATTGCGATGAGCCACTTGTTCTCTTCAATCGCGTCAAATATGTACTTTGCTGGCATGTAGGCAAAGATCAAAAGGAGAAGGTTTACGCCACATAGGACGGCTAATAGACGAAACCTAGTAAGCGCTGCGCTCGAAGGGCTCTTGATTGGACTCTGGCTCATGGTCTAACTCTATAACTTATCTTCGCGTCGCTTGTAGAACGGCATCCATAAGACAAGGCCTGCCATAAACCACCAGACAACTACATAGGAGATATGTTGCCAGTAATACCCAGGAACACCCGAAGTCAGCTCTGGTGGAAGAATTCTCTCCCGATTCACTACTCCGGTGCGAATACTTTCGCTCGTACTCAAGATAAAGCCATCATAGAGTTGAAGATCTGTTGAGCTAACAAGGATGCTGCTATCTAGCCTCGACAATTGTGAGGGCGTGTTGGCTGCGCGATCATCGAATTGATGCGGCATCAATGTTCCAACAACGTCTACACGGTTGGACATCGCAATATTTGGTTCCTTTAAGCGATCTTTCCAAAGACCACGCACAACAAGAATTGCTGTGTCTGTTTCATTTTGCAGAAGTGCAACTTCCCAATCGGCAACCACTCCAGCACCATCGACCTGGTTAGGTGCTTTGTAATTTGCGATGTAATTTCCTGAAGAAGCGGCAATTTTCCCGATGCTTTCAGCAGGAACACTTCCAGTTGCCTTCGTTAATTGAGAAAGAGCATACGTGTTCTTATCTGCAGAAAGTTCTGCGGGATTCTGCATTTCATTTGCGCGGCTTAACTGCCAAAAGCCAAGAGCTAGGAATGTGGAAACAAGAAGAAGTACTACAAATGCTTGTAAGAGCTTCTTAATTGTCGTCTTCGTTCTCGCGTCCTGATTTATCTTCATTGATTCGCACATAGCGCTTATAGAAACTTCTCATAAGGAAGGCCATGGATGTGAAGAGCACAATCATCGTCAAAGAACCAGCGACACCTACTTCTACATCATCAGTCATGAGAGGATTCTCCCATGTCGCAGGATTCAAGCCAATTCGATTTTAATGATCGTTATGGAATCAAGCCTGTAAGCGTCTGGAAACGTTACGCGGCAGCTTTTGCTATTGCAGGGGGCGCATGGCTTCTCTGGGCCGGCCTTCATCAGGCGACTCCAGTCTTAAGATCCGAACTCATCTCATTTAATACCGAGGATCCTCGTAATCCTGTTATTAGATTTCTTATAGAACGTGGCGACGGTAATGATGTCGTCACGTGCACATTAACTGCCCGCGACTACGAAAAGAACGTTGTTGGACAGGTGGAAGAAGTTATCCCCGCAGGAGAGCGCTCAGTACAGGTGAATGTAACGATTCCTACGCGTGCCGATGCCGTTAATGCAGGTATCGCAGGCTGCCGAATTCTCTAATCATTTCCAATCCCGTAGCATTAACCCTTATGAGTTCACAGCAAACGTGGTTAACGCAAGAGGCAGCTGATCGTTTAGCTGCAGAACTCGCACACCTTGAAGGTGAAGGTCGCAAAGAGATCACAGCAAAGATTGAAGCTGCTCGCGCTGAAGGTGATCTAAAAGAGAACGGCGGATATCACGCCGCTCGCGACGAGCAAGGCAAGATGGAAGCTCGTATCCGCCAACTCAAGCAGATGCTAGAAAATGCTCATATCGGAACCCCTCCAGCAAGTGCAGATGGAAAAGTTGGTGCTGGCATGGTTGTAACTGCGATCATTGCAGGCGATGAAATGAAGTTTCTACTGGGTTCGCGTGAAATTTCTTCAGGCGATCTCGATGTTTACTCAGAAAAATCTCCACTTGGCTCAGCAGTTCTCGGTGCAGAAATTGGTGCAACCGTCTCCTACTCAGCGCCGAACGGTCGCGAGATTAAGGTCGAGATTAAAGCCGCAGAGTTCTACGCTTAAACCTTCTCAATAGATTTAATCAGCGTAGTTGCGATACTTGCGAACGCTCAACGGAATAAAAATCGCCATGATTACAACCATATAGAACAGCGATGTAATCAGAGGGTTCTCGCTTGGGAATGAACCCGCAGTGGCGCCGAATTGATTCTCTAGTCCAAATAGTTCGCGGCAAGCTGCAACCATTGTTGAAACAGGGTTCCACTCAGCAAAGTACTGAAGTGCTCGTGGCATTCCAGTTGTTGGTGCAAATGCATTCGAAAGGAATGTCAGTGGGAATGTCACGATAAAGCTGACATTCTGAACGACGCGAGCATCTTTAGCAGAGAGCCCAACAATGACTCCTACCCAAGAAAGCGCATAGCCGAAGAGAAGTAGGAAGAGGAAACCGAGAACAACATTTCCAAGGCCGCCTGATGGTCGCCATCCGACTAAGTAACCTGTAATTCCCATAACAGCGAGAACAACGATGTTGAGCAGTGAATCTCCAAGAGTTCTACCAATCACCAGTGCGGATTGAGAGATCGGAAGTGATCTAAAGCGATCAATCAGACCTTTCTTCATATCTTCGGCAAGCCCCGATGCAGTTCCGGCAAGAGTGAAGGCAACTGTCTGAACAAAGATTCCAGGCATCAATAGCTGTACATACCCACCAGGCTGACCTGTGTCGATTGAGCCACCAAAGACAAAGCGGAAGAGAAGAACGAACATCACCGGCTGAATGGTGGAGAAGATTAAGACCTCAGGAACGCGAGATAACAGAAGTAGCTGCCTACGAGTAATGATGAAAATGTCGTTAAGGGTTCTCACTTCTTTACCTCTTCATTCTTAATTTCAGCTGCATGGCCTGTTAAGGCCAGAAATACATCGTCGAGCGATGGACGCTTGAGACCCACATCAAGTGCATGGATTCCGGCTGCATCGAGTGACTTCAAAACTTCAAAGAGTGCAACGGAGCCGGTTGATACTGGCGCTGTAATTTGACGAAGGCCTTCATCAAGAGATGCCTTACTTCCGCTAACGGCTGTAACGATTTCTAGAGTCTTCGCAACATGTTGTTGATCGACAACTACTTCGAGTCGTTCGCCACCGACCTGCTTCTTAAGGGCATCTGAAGTGCCCCGTGCAATAACTTTTCCTGTATCGATAACAGCAATATCGTCTGCAAGTTGATCGGCTTCCTCGAGATATTGCGTTGTTAAGAGAAGGGTCACGCCGCCCTTTACAAGCTCTTGAATGACTCCCCACATCTCTTGGCGACCACGTGGGTCAAGGCCAGTCGTTGGCTCATCTAGGAAGAGAACTTTTGGCTTCACAATAAGAGATGCAGCGAGATCGAGTCTGCGGCGCATTCCACCTGAATAAGTAGAGATAGGGCGCTTTGCAGCCTCTGTTAGAGAAAAGCGTTCAAGAAGTTCATTTGCGCGAACTACTGCTTGCTTCTTGCCTAGGTGATAGAGCTCTCCAAACATAACCAGATTGTCATAACCTGTAAGAATTTCATCGACAGCGGCATATTGACCAGATAATCCAATTACTTCTCGGACTTTCTCTGGATTCTTCATGACATCGATTCCTGCAACCTGTGCGTTTCCTGAATCTGCACGCAATAGCGTTGTAAGAATACGAACACACGTTGTTTTACCTGCACCGTTTGGTCCAAGAACGCTAAGAACTGTTCCTTCTTCAACATCAAGGTTTAATCCATCAAGTGCGCGAACTTTGCCCTTGTCATAGGTCTTTACGAGGTTTTCGGCGATAACTGATTTCACGCGGTAAACTTACCAATCTATGATGACTAACGCACCCACCAAAGAACATTCACACCGCGAGATTATGATCATTCTCGGCGGTCTCATGACGGGAATGCTCCTTGCAGCCCTTGATCAGACAATCGTTTCGACCGCTCTCAAGAGCATCGTGGAAGATTTCAATGGCCTCGACCATTACACATGGGTTGTAACTGCATATCTACTGACATCAACTGCATCTACACCCCTGTATGGAAAGATTTCAGATCTGTACGGACGTCGAATTGTTTTTCAATTTGCGATAGTCACATTCTTAATTGGTTCAATTGCAGCTGGCGCTGCGCAGGATATGACTCAACTCATTGCCACTCGCGCAGTTCAGGGGTTGGGTGCCGGTGGGCTTATGGCGCTCACATTCGTCATCATCGGAGATA
Organism: Actinomycetes bacterium; assembly: GCA_041303615.1. Classification (GTDB taxonomy): domain Bacteria; phylum Actinomycetota; class Actinomycetes; order Nanopelagicales; family Nanopelagicaceae; genus Planktophila. The sequence goes on along the minus strand of JBFYOX010000001.1, from coordinate 5,334 downwards.
TCGTCCCTCCCCGCGAACGTGGCCGATACCAAGGGTACTTTGGAGCCGTTTGGGGTCTCTCATCGGTAGCTGGCCCCCTTCTTGGAGGATTCTTCTCTGACCGCGAAACTATTTTAGGAATCGCAGGTTGGCGTTGGATTTTCTACATCAACATTCCCTTCGCAATTGCTGCGCTGATTATTACCTCGGCTGTCCTACATATTCCAAAGGTGAAACGTGAGCATAAGATTGATTATCTAGGCGCTCTACTCCTTGTCACCGCCGTTACAACAACCCTTATGGCGGTATCCATCTACGGGCCACAAGATGGTTGGGGAAATTCAAAGACACTTACATATCTCGTAACCGGAATTCTTCTGACTGTTCTTTTTCTTAAGTGGGAATCTAAGGCAGTTGAACCAATCATTCCTCTCACTCTCTTTAAGAACCATACCTTTACATTGACATCTATACTTGGTGCGATTATCGGTGCAGGTATGTTTGGTGCAATTGTTATGTTGCCTCTCTACATGCAAGTTGTTAAGGGATATTCAGCAACCGAAGCAGGGCTGAAATTAATACCATTGATGCTCGGAATCGTTTCAACATCCATTGTCAGCGGAAAGTTGATTTCTAAGCACGGTCACTACAAGCGATTCCCAATCATGGGTACTGCAATTATGACTCTCGGAATTCTTGCAATGGTTCGTCTCGACATCGATACGCCATTCTGGGAGCTCTCCATCTATGCAATCATGGTGGGGGCAGGGCTTGGCCTTTCAATGCAGACAATCGTAATCGCACTGCAGAACTCAGTTGATTTCAAAGATATGGGTGTAGCAACTAGCTCCAATACATTCTTCCGTTCATTGGGATCTGTCTTCGGAACAGCAGCATTCGGAACAATTCTCACCAGCCGTTTAGGGCACTACTTGTTAGATTCTGGATTTGAGCCAGAGCAGGCAGAGTTAATTCAAAATAACACCGCTGCAATTGGTGCGCTCTCACCTGAAGGGCGAATCTCTGCTCTCAATGCATTCGTGGATTCATTCCATATGGTCTTCCTATTTGCAGCGCCAGTCGTAGCTATTGGATTTATCGTTGCACTCTTCTTACGCGAGACACCACTTCGCACCAATGCAGACTATGCAGCGGCGCGTAATGATGCAGCTGGTGAGGCGCTCGGTTAAACCGAGCGTTTAGTAAGGAAGATGCCATGAAGAATAAGTTCCCTAATCCACTTGCGGAATTTCCGCGCGAAGTTGGGGTTCTTGTCTTTGCATCATTCTTTGTGGCCGTTGGCTTTGGAATTATCTCGCCAACGTTGCCGCTCTTCGCTAGATCTTTTGGTGTAAGCCACGCGCAGGTAGGTGCAATTCTTGCGATGTTCGCCTTCGCTCGTTTCGCTACTGGGTTAGTCTCCGGAAAACTTGTCGACCATTTTGGCGAACGTCTCGTTTACTCATTCGGAATTGGCCTTGTTTCACTCACCTCATTTGCTGCAGGTTTGGCGCAAAATTATGAGCAACTACTGATCTTCCGCGCAGTTGGTGGATTCGGTTCTTCGATGTTCTCTGTTGCCGCAGGGTCAATTCTTCTCCGTGCTGTAGATGATGACCATCGAGCTCGCGCGCAATCGCTTTACAACGGTTCTTTTCTCATTGGGATGATGGCAGGTCCTGTAGTCGGTGGCGCTCTATCTGGATTTTCTCTTCGCGCTCCAATGATTATTTACGGTTTTCTTCTTATCATTGCAAGTGCAAGCGGTGCATTCTTGCTTCGTAATTCAACTCTCGCTGCTAAGCCGACGGCAAAGCAGGAGCGCGAGACAATCACCCTTAGATCTGCACTGGCACTTAAGCCTTATCGCATCGCGCTATTCATCTCGTTCTGTACTGCCTGGGTGCTTTTTGGAATGAGCCGTTCCATCCTTCCTCTCTTTATGGTGGAAGAGATCAAGGTCAGTCCGAGTTTTATGGGCCTTGGTTTCACCATCACGACAATCGTTAATGGCCTTCTCTTAATGAAGGCTGGAAAACTATCTGATATTCGCGGGCGACGATTCTCTGCTGTAATCGGTACATCTTTCTTAACTCTTTTTATCTTTGCAATGGCCTTCACAACAGCGCCTTGGATGTTTATCGCTGCAAGCGTAATAGTGGGCTTTGGCGGAGCTTTTCTCTCGACTACCCCGTCGGCAATTGTTGGTGATGTTCTTGAAGGAAAAGGTGGCCAAGTGATTGGCCTCTTCCAAATGTCTGGAGATGCTGGCGTAATGATTGCTCCAGTGGTTCTTGGTGCAATCGCAGATGGTTACGGTTTCAGGCCAGCGTTCCTAGTAAGCGCAGTCTTGATGGTGATTGCAGTTGTAGTATCAACAAAATTGCCCGAGACGCGAAGTTCGCATCTCGGGCAATCTCGATAAATCTTTTTTAGATTAATCGTCACCACGAAGGATTGAGATTAAACGTAAGACTTCGAGGTAGAGCCACACGAGTGTGACCATAAGTCCGAATGCCATACGCCATGACTCTTCTTGAGGAACGCGGGCTGCAACGGCCTTCTCGATCTGATCGAGATCCATCACGATAAACATCGTTGCAAGGCCAACTGCTGCAACTGCAATAAGGAATCCAAGACCACCTGTTGGGCGACCTGTAAACATTGTGATGACAGCAAAGACAAGGTAACCGATAAGTGAACCCATCATTACGCGAGTGAACTTAGGTGTTACACGAATCTTTCCGCTGCGATATGCAAGGAGAACTCCACCGAATGCACATGCTGTTCCAAGGACTGCCTGGCTAACAATGCCTTCGTATTGCGCTTCAAAGACTGCGCTGATTGTTCCGAGTGCGAGACCTTGAGCTGCTGCATATGCAATTACAAGTGCAGGGCGAATCTTCTTAGAAAATGAATTGACCATCGCGAGGATAAATCCACCGAAAAGTCCGATGAGTGCAAACGCTGGATTATTTGCCTGCCACGCAATAGCGCCGACTGCGACAAGGACTGTAAAGAGTCCGGCGGTTTTAATAACAACGTCATCGATTGACATAGGTGCAGATGTTGGGCGGCCTTCAACTGTGTTGAGGTCACGTGTTCCAACTGCATCTGGGTTGATACGAGCGAAACCGCGGCCGCTGAGGACTGGGTTAGAACTGCGCATTAATTTCTCCTTCTAGATTCCGGGAAAGTCTTTCCCGAGGTAGATATAACCTACGGCAAGTCGAGAATATTTCCAGCCGGAAGGGCGTAAATACGCTCCCTTGAGCGCAGAAAATCCATGCTCACATGGAATTCACAATCTAATTCCCTAATTCTTCAGGTACGAGTAAGCGCCTACGGCAACAGCCACTGAATAGATGGAGTGGATTGTAAGAAATGTGGCATCCATTGAATAAAAGAAAGTTTTATCGAAAAAAGGAATGACCCAGATCAGAGTATAAAGACCGGTCAAAATTCCAACATAGGATCCAGATTCATACGCCTTCTTTGCAATAAATACACCAGAAGCCAAAATGATCGCGCTCATCCATAACTTATATGGGGCTTCACCACTTCTAAAGGTTTCAGCAGTTGTAATTACTGCAAGAGCGATTCCAAAGATGCTCGCCTTAGCTTCTTTCTCGAAGACCCCTAATGCGCTCCAACTCTTCTGGCTTGCCATGAATATCTCCCCCGTATTGCTTAGAAAAATCAGCGCTCACACGAGACTAACATAATGGTGAACCAGAGCTCAACACCTTACTCTTTTCCTAAGTAGTAAGCATCTGTGTTACCACCGACTCCATTTGAGTTAGGAGTGGTAAGTTGTGAAAAATCAATCTCCTTTAACACGATTCTGGATCACTGCACAGACATGGCGATAGTGGAGATATTTGCTTGAGCAATCGGTATTGAGTAGCCACCCCGAGAAAATGTTTGTACTCCGCCAGCATTATCAATAGCCCAAGTTGTGCTTATAACTCCAGGCCCTGCATTAAATGCTAAAGCGAGTTCTTTTCCTCGGCAGTTGTCTGTATTTAAGGTGACATTTACAGTAGATAAGTTAAAAACTTGCGCACTTTCGCTAAAAGTCTGTTGTGTTGAAATTGTTGCTTGGGTTTGGCAAGCATCTACTGGCGCGGTTCCCGCGCCGAGGTTGACGACATTCCCGCTATTGAGTGTGATTTGAGATGCAGCAAAGACCCCCGCAGATAGAAGCGAGACACCGAAAAAAGCAGATATGGCAAAGATCCGCTTCGCTCCAAGCTTCGTTGTGAATCGCTGTGATTCTCGCATAACTAAAATTGTACGCTTTAGTTAAATTATTCGAAAGGGTAATACATATACATGCGCGCTCAAAGTTATTAACCTCGGGGACCCTTAGTCCAATGTTGGAGACAGATGCAGTGCGAGCTCTGCTCGAGCGCGAATGCATTCAATTATTTTGGTGCCCCCAGTCGGACTCGAACCGACACTGGAAGGATTTTAAGTCCTCTGTCTCTGCCATTGGACTATGGGGGCCAATGAGATTGCGAAGTCTACTATGCGAAAAGTTAGAGAACTCCCGCGAATTTAGCAGCCTTTTTCAAGACTGAGTCGAGCATTGGTTTGGTGAGTTTGCCGGTAAATGTGTTCTGCTGGCTTGGATGGTAACTACCGATAATTAAATATTCTGTACTTTCGTGAGTGTATTTAACTGTTACCCCGTGGCCAAACTTACTTGTTGGAACTTTATGTCCTTGCGACTTGAGAGATTTAATTAGAACCTGCCAACCAAAGTTTCCGAGAGCAACAAAAGATCTAACAGTCGGCGCAATTAGTGCTAACTCATTCTCAAAATAAGGTGCGCATGCATCTCGTTCTTCTGTTGTGGGTTTATTTTCAGGTGGTGCACAACGAACAGCCATAGAGATTCGAGTTTCACGTAACTCTTGTCCATCATCACGAGATGTAGATGTTGCAATCTTTGCAATGCCGATTCGGTGAAGGGATCCGTAGAGCCAATCCCCCGATGAATCACCTGTGAAAATTCTTCCCGTGCGATTTGCGCCATGGGCACCTGGAGCTAAGCCAACAATGAGCATCTTTGGTTGTGATGAACCGAAGCCAGGAACAGGTTTTCCCCAGTACTTCTCGTTCTCGTAAGACTTACGCTTAACAACAGCTACTTCTTCTCGCCACTCGACCAACCGTGGACATTTGTGGCATTTAACAATCGCCTTATCGAGAAGTTCAATCGACTTATACAAGCGACCAGGCCATTCCATCGAGAATATCTGACTCTGAGGCAATGAACTCTTTAGCACCTGTTGCAAGCATGATTCGTGAGAGAACAAGTGAGCCTGCGCCAATAACATCTACGCGACC